>NZ_JBSFUT010000001.1:0-383838 GCF_053591935.1 Streptomyces sp. NPDC002851
CTGTACCCGTCCAGGGAGCCGTCCTCCAGGGGCGAGTTCTCGTATCCGACCTTCTGCATCGCCCGCTTGGTGAACTCGTCCGTGTTCACGATGATCTCGGCGCCGCGCGGCACATCGGCGATGTTCGCCTTCAGCGCGGCCGGGTTCATCGCCACCAGGACGTTCGGAGCGTCGCCCGGCGTGAGGATGTCGTGGTCGGCGAAGTGCAGCTGGAAGCTGGAGACACCGGGCAGGGTGCCGGCGGGGGCGCGGATCTCGGCCGGAAAGTTCGGCAGCGTCGAGAGGTCATTGCCGAATGTCGCCGTCTCCGAGGTGAACCGGTCACCCGTGAGCTGCATGCCGTCGCCGGAGTCACCCGCGAAGCGGATGATCACCCGGTCAAGGCGGCGGACCTCTTTCTCCGACGGCCCGCGTTGCTCACCCACGACTGCGGATTCGGTCTGCTCGGCCGGGCTACTGACCTGGCTGGTCACTGAACTGGACCTCCCTCGAGGCTGCGGCACGGGAGTATCCGGCCCACCGGACCTCCCAAAGCCACCCTACGTCGGTAAGGGTCGCCTTCCCTGGGGCGCTCACATGCTGGACGGGTGTTTGAGACGGTCTGTCGCCCCGATTTGCCCCGTTTAACATCCTTCTCATCGCCCCCTCGTTCAGATGTGAAGACGCTCCCCGCTCATTCTCTGGTTCTAGGACTAGGCCGACACTAGATGCCTGACTGAGTGTCAGCGCGTTGGACTCTCTCAAGTAGTTTCGGAGTCGCTTCGGAGTCTCTTTACGAATTCAGGTACGTCAGGACCGCCAGGACGCGACGGTGATCTCCGTCACTCGGGGAGAGCCCCAGTTTCAGGAAGATGTTGCTGACGTGCTTCTCCACCGCGCCGTCGCTGACCACCAGCTGTTTGGCTATCGCGGAGTTCGTCCGGCCCTCGGCCATCAGGCCTAGGACCTCGCGCTCGCGCGGGGTGAGCCCGGCGAGCGCGTCCTGCTGACGGCTGCGGCCGAGCAGCTGCGCCACCACCTCGGGGTCGAGTGCGGTGCCGCCCTGGGCTACCCGTACCACCGCGTCCACGAACTCGCGGACCTCGGCCACCCGGTCCTTCAGCAGATACCCGACACCGCGGCTGGACCCGGCAAGCAGCTCGGTGGCGTACCGCTCCTCGACGTACTGCGAAAGCACAAGCACCCCGAGCCCTGGATGCGCCCGGCGCAGCTGCACCGCCGCCCTGACCCCTTCATCGGTGTGCGTCGGCGGCATGCGTACGTCGGCCACGACCACGTCGGGCAAGGCCTCCTGGTCGGCCAGTTCGCCGACGGTCTTGAGCAGCGCCTCGGCGTCCCCTATTCCGGCGACGACCTCGTGTCCGCGGTCGGTGAGCAGGCGGGTCAGGCCCTCCCTGAGCAGCACAGAATCCTCGGCGATGACCACCCGCACGGTGTCCTCCACGTTCCGTCCATCCCCCTGGGGGCCGCGGCTGCCCTGCGCCGCCCGTGCCCCATGCACGATCCAGCATCTCAGCATTCGGGCCCGAGGGGGCGGGGCTGTGGAAAACCTGAGGGTGGGGGCTGTGGAAAACGAGGGAGCGGGGTGCGGGGGCGGGGGGCCTCTCACTCCCGCCAGGTCAGCGCGGCTCACCCCCGCCAGGGCAGCGCGGCCGTGATCCGCGTCGGGCCTCCATCCGGGGACTCCACCACCAGGCTCCCGTCGACCGCGTCGAGCCGTGCGGCGAGCCCCGCGAGCCCAGAACCGGGTGCGGCCTGGGCCCCGCCCACCCCGTCGTCCATGACCCGCAGCATCAGCCGATCCTCGGCCCGCCATACGCGCACGGTCGCGCTCCGGGCGCGCGCGTGCGCGTCGACGTTCTCAAGGAGCTCCGAGACCGTGAAGTACGCGAGGCCCTCGATGGCGGGCGCCGGCCGCGTGGGTAGATCGGGCAGGTCGGGCAGGTGCACCTCGACCCGCACCGGCACCGTGCGACGGGAGGCGAGAGAGGAGAGGGCGGCGTCCAGACCGCGGTCGGTGAGGACGGCCGGGTGGATGCCGCGGGCCAGGTCGCGCAGCTCCTTGAGCGCCGTCTTCGCCTCGCCGTGCGCCTCGTCCACCATCCGGGCCGCGGCCTGCGGGTCGTCCCGCAGCCTCTCCTTGGCCAGGCCCAGGTCCATGGCGAGGTCCACCAGGCGGGCCTCGGCCACATCGTGCAGATCACGCTCGATCCGGCGCAGGTCGTCGGCGGCCGTGTCCGCCACCACGCCCCGGTCGGACTCCAGCTCGACCACGCGGGCGTCGAGCCGCGAAGGCCCGAGCAGCCCGGCCACCAGGAGCCGGTCCACGGTGGTCAGGCCGCGGATCAGCCACGGCGTCGCCAGCGTGATCAGCAGCCCGACGCACGCCGTCACGCCGATCTCGAAGGGGGAGTCCAGGTAGAACATGGTGCGGCCGTCCTCGCTCCCGTACACCTGGAGCCCGTCCACACCCGCGTACATCGGAAAGACCCACTGCCACAGCGGATAGCTGAGCAGCGACCAGCCGAGCGTCCAGAACGTCACCGCCACCACGAACGCGAACACCGCCCACGGAAAGCGCAGCACCGCGTACAGCAGGCTCCGCCAGGACGTACCGCTCTTGAGCACCGCGACCGTCCACGCCACCGCGCCGCGCTTGCGCGCCCGCACCGGCCGCGGCTCGCCGACGTCGAGACGGAGCAGCGCCCGGGCCCGGGCCCGCTCCATCGCGCCGAAGCCGCGGCAGCCGAGCAGGGCCGCGGCGAGCACCGGGAGGCCGATGAAGGTGACGAGCAGTCCGGCGCCGAGCGAGATCATCGTGACGGCGTACGCGAACATCAGGATGCTCACCGGCAGGCTCAGGAGTACGTAGCCGAACTCGCCCCAAGTGCGCGCCTCGACCGGGGCGCGCAACGCGGGGGGCAGCAGATGCCGACGTGGCCTTGGGCTGCCCTGGGCGTCACCGCCCCGGAACTCCGGCAGGGTCTGATGTCCGTACTCCGTGGCCATCGGCGTGGTCCGTTCCTTGGTCCTCGTTGGTTACCTCGACTACGTCAAGGCTCCTCGGAGCGGGCGGCCGGGACCATGCGGTACGTCTCCGTCTTGGGGCGGGGGTTTTCCCCACCCCCCTCGACAGCCGGTTACGGCTGCTCCCGCCCCCGCCACGGCAGTTCCGCCGTCACCGTCGTGGGGCCGCCCACCGGCGACGTCACGGCGAAGAGACCGTCGACCGCGTCGAGGCGCTCCGCGAGTCCGGCCAGGCCCGTGCCGCCGTCGGGCGAGGCCCCGCCGTGGCCGTCGTCGTCGACCTGGATGAGGAGCCGGTCGTCCGTACGGCGGACGTGTACGGTCGCGGCCCGCGCCCCGCTGTGCTTGCTGACGTTCTGGAGCAGCTCCGAGACGGTGAAGTACGCGATGCCCTCGATGGCCGGTGCGGGCCGTGCGGGCAGGTCGACCGTGACCGTCACCGGCACCGTGCAACGGGAGGCAAGGGAGGAGAGGGCGGCGTCCAGGCCGCGGTCGGTGAGGACCGCCGGGTGGATGCCGCGGGCCAGGTCGCGCAGCTCCTGGAGGGCGAGCTTCACCTCGCCGTGCGCCTCGTCCACCATCGCCGCCACCGCGTCGTCGGCCCGGCCCTCGGTCAGCTTCTCCTTGGCGAGGCCGAGCCCCATGGCGAGGTTGACCAGGCGGGCTTGGGCGCCGTCGTGCAGATCGCGCTCGATCCGGCGCAGATCGGCGGCCGCGGTGTCCACCACGACGCCCCGGTCCGCCTCCAGTTCGGCGATCCGCCGCTCCAGCTCGTCCGAGGGGGAGAGCAGCCCGCGCACGAGCACCCGGTCGACATTGCTCAGGCCCCGGCTGATGAACGGAAGCACCGGCCACAGCACGAACAGCGAGACCAGAGTTACCGTGAACGCGAACACCCCCCACGGCAGCCGCACGAACGCGTACAGCACGGTCCGCCAGCCGACCGGGTCCTTCACGCGGGACCACAGCCGCGCGACCAGCCCGTCATGAGCGTTCCGACGAGCGTTCCGCGGCCGCCGGTACGGAAACGGACTCGGCTCCTCCACCCGCACCCCGAGCAGCGCCCGGGCCCGCGCCCGCTCCGCCCGCCCGAGCAGCCGCGCACCCGCGAGCCCCGCCGCGAGCAGCGGAACGCCGATCACCGTCACGGAGAGCACCACGCCCAGGAGCGGAACGGAGACGACGTACAAGAACCCGAAGAGCGCGAAGGGAAGATCGAGAAGGAGATACACGATCTCCTTCCAGGTACAACGGGACAGCGCGAAGCTCGCCCTAGAAGGAGTGACGGGGTCCTCGGCGGGGTTTTCGGAGTCCCCTCCGGGGGCGGGTGGTGCGGTCATGGCGCACAGCGTGCCGGTTCGCGCCGCCCGGCGCCATGAGGGCAGCCGCCAGGAAGAAGTAGGGAAAACCCCACCTGCTGCGACGGGCCGTGCGCAGGGCCGTGCGCAGGGCCGTGCGAAGGGCTGTGCGACGGGCGGCTTATCCATTCTTTAGGACGGCCGCTTACCAGTTCTTTAGCAGGGCCTAGACTCCCGTGCGTACAGATCGTCGAACAGGGCGAACAGAGCCGAAGCGGCGCGGCGCGGGAAGCAGCGCGGCGAGATCAGGGAGCGAGGGGCCGACGTGCCGGAACCGACCGTTCTCGGAGCGGACTACTTTCAGAGCTACTCGGTAGTCGGGCTGCTCGGCGTCATCGGCGTGCTCTTCGTCGCCATCGCCTTCGGCGCGGGCCGACTGCTCCGCCCCGTGGTGCCGACGCAGGAGAAGCTCCTGACGTACGAGTGCGGCGTCGACCCGGTCGGCGAGGGCTGGGCGCACACCCAGGTCCGCTACTACGTGTACGCCTTCCTGTACGTGATCTTCGCCGTGGACTCGATCTTCCTGTTCCCCTGGGCGACGATCTTCGCCGCTCCCGGATACGGCGCGACGACCCTCGTCGAGATGTTCATCTTCCTCGGCTTCCTGGCCGTGGGACTGCTGTACGCATACAAGAAGGGCGTCCTCGCATGGACGTGACGATCGAACCCAGGCCCGGCAGCGGGACCGGCGACGCCAACGGGAAGGGCAAGGGCAACGGCTCGCGGCTCGGCCCGCTGGCCCGGCTCGCCCCCGAACCCATGAAGGTGGTCCTCAACTGGGGCCGCCGATACAGCCTGTGGGTCTTCAACTTCGGACTCGCCTGCTGCGCCATCGAGTTCA
Organism: Streptomyces sp. NPDC002851; assembly: GCF_053591935.1. Classification (NCBI taxonomy): domain Bacteria; kingdom Bacillati; phylum Actinomycetota; class Actinomycetes; order Kitasatosporales; family Streptomycetaceae; genus Streptomyces; species Streptomyces sp. NPDC002851. The sequence goes on from NZ_JBSFUT010000001.1 coordinate 5,227, forward strand.
TCGCCGCGTCCATGGCCCGCCACGACTTCATCCGGCTCGGCGTCATCCCCTTCGCGCCCGGCCCGCGCCAGGCCGACCTGATGGTGGTCTCCGGCACGGTCACGGACAAGATGGCCCCGGCCGTGAAGCGCCTGTACGAGCAGATGCCCGAGCCCAAGTACGTCATCTCCTTCGGCGCGTGCAGCAACTGCGGCGGCCCCTACTGGGACTCGTACTCCGTCACCAAGGGCGTCGACCAGATCATCCCGGTCGACGTGTACGTCCCCGGCTGCCCGCCCCGCCCCGAGGCACTGCTCCAGGGCGTCCTCAAGCTCCAGGAGAAGATCGCGCGGGAGTCGCTCGAGGAGCGGTACTCGGGCTCCGGTCGGCCTTCGGTCGCGGCACTGCAGAGCGGGCTCGTTGCGCCTCCTGCGGCTGCGGCTGCGGCCGTGACGGCGGCCGGTACGGGAGAGTCCGGTACGGAGGGGGCCGGAACGGAGGGGTCCGGTACAGGCAAGGGTGACTCGGCTAAGAGTGACTCGGCGAAGGACGGTTCGGGAGAGGAGGGTGAGCGGTGACCGGCTGGCTGCCCGGTGAGGTGACCGAGCTCTTCGGCCCGGAGGCGACGGCCGAGGAGTCGTACGACCTCCTCACCGTCGACGTACCCCCGACGAGTTGGCTCGCGGCCCTGACAACCGCGCGCGACGACCTCGGCTGCACCTATTTCGACTGGCTGAGCGCCGTCGACGAGCCCGGCACCGGCTTCCGCGTCTCCGCCCATGTGGTGGCGCTCGACCCGGTACGCCGCCTGCTCGTCCGTACGACGGTGCCGCACGAGGCACCCACGCTGCCCTCGGCGGTCGGGGTGTACGCCGGTGCCGCCTGGCACGAGCGCGAGACCCACGAAATGTTCGGCGTCGACTTCACCGACCACCCGGGGCTCGACCCGCTGCTCCTGCCCGAGAGCTTCGAAGGCCACCCGCTGCGCAAGGACTTCGTCCTCGCGGCCCGGGTCGCGAAGGCCTGGCCGGGCGCGAAGGAGCCGGGGGAGTCTGCGGCGGGTGCGGCGCACGGCGGACCCAAGCGCCGCCAGATGCTGCCCCCCGGCGTCCCCGACCCCAACGAGTGGGGCCCCCTGAAGGGCCAACTCCCGCCCGCCCCGGCCCGCCCGGCGCGCGGCGCGCGTGCGGCCGGAGCCGCCGGCGACCGCCCGGCCCGCCGCACCCGCACGGCGGGCGAGGGCTCGGTGAGCCAGCCGGAGGCCCCCACCACTGAAGGCCCGACCACCCCGCGCCGCACCCGCACCGCCGCGGACGGCTCGGCCGGCCAGGCGGGCCCGGCCACGCCTGCGCGCCGCACCCGCTCGTCCGCCGACGGCTCGGCGAGCCAGGCGACGCCGTCTGAGCCGACTGAGCCCTCTGCGCCGACTGAGGCGACTGAGCCGACTGCGCCCTCCGGCGACGCCTCGGCCGACAAGTCGGGTCAGGCCGACAAGCCGGAACGCCCCGCCGCCCGCCGTACCCGCAGCGCAAGCCAGGGCTCCGCCTCGCAGCGCCCGGAAACGGCACCTCCGGCCGCCGCCGAGGAACGGGCAGCCGAACGCTCCGCCCCCGAGCCGGAGTCCGAGCCCACGCCTCCGGCCAGGCCCACCTCGCCCCGGAGCACGGACGCCCCTTGGCACAACCCGCGCCCGGCCTTCGCCGAGTCGACGGATCAAGCGGCTGAGCAGTCGAAGAGCACGGAACAGGCGGAACAAGCCGCACCGGCCCAAGACGCTGCACCGGCCGAACAGGCTGCACCGACAGAGCAGGCCGCACCAGCGGAGCAGGCCGCACCGGCAGAGCAAGCAGAGCAAGCCGCCCCGGCGAAGCGCCCGGAACCGACGGAGCAGCAGCCGGAAGCCACCGAAGGCACGGCGCCCCCTGCTACCGCCGAGGCTCCCGAGACTTCCGAAGCCCCCGAGCCCCCCGCCACCCCCGACACCCCCGCCGGAGGCGACCCCGCATGAACGACGCCCTTGACGTCGCCCTGCGACTGCTCGTCGTCTTCGTCGTCTTCCTCACCCTGCCCTTGATCATCGGTCAGACCGAGCACAAGGTGATGGCCCATATGCAGGGCCGCCTCGGCCCTATGTACGCGGGCGGTTTCCACGGCTGGGCCCAGCTCGTCGCCGACGGCGTCAAGTTCGCCCAGAAGGAAGACGTCGTCCCCGCGGGCGCGGACCGCCGTATCTTCCAGCTCGCCCCGGCCGTGGCCCTCATCCCGTACCTGCTCGTCCTGGTCGCGATCCCGATCGGCCCGGGCGAAGGTGCCGTCGGCGTGCTCGTCGACGCGGGCATCTTCTTCGTACTCGCCGTCATGGGTGTGGGCGTCCTCGGCTCACTCATGGCGGGGTGGGCAAGCGCCAACAAGTTCTCCCTCCTGGGCGGCCTGCGCACCGCCGCCCAACTGCTCGCGTACGAACTCCCGATGCTGCTCGCCGCCGCCTCCGTGGCCATGGCCGCGGGAACGGTCTCCCTGCCCGGCATCCTCGACGCCTTCGAGTGGTGGTGGCTGCCCTGGCAGATCGTCGGCGCGCTCGTCTTCTTCATCGCGGGCCTGGCCGAACTGCAGCGGCCCCCCTTCGACATGCCGGTCGCCGACTCCGAGATCATCTTCGGTGCGTACACCGAGTACACGGGCCTCCGTTTCGCGCTGTTCCTCCTCGCCGAGTACGCGGGCATCGTCGTCCTGTGCGGCCTGACCACCGTCCTCTTCCTCGGCGGCTGGCACGGCCCGTGGGGCGCCGACGGGCTCGGCTGGGTGTGGACCCTGCTCAAGACCGCGGTCCTCGCCTTCATCATCATCTGGCTGCGCGTCAGCTACCCCCGGCTCCGCGAGGACCAGTTGCAGAAGCTCGCCTGGACGACGCTCGTCCCGCTCGCCCTCGCCCAGATCGCCCTCACCGGCGTCGTCAAGGTGGTGATCCAGTAGTGACGTCTTCGCTTCCGCCCTCCCGGCCCGGCATCCCTGGCAGCGGCCTGGCCAAGGGCCTGGCCGTCACCCTCCGCACGCTGACGAAGAAGTCCGTCACCGCGCAGTACCCGGACGTCCAGCCCGAACTGCCGCCCCGTACCCGCGGCGTCATCGGCCTGTTCGAGGAGAACTGCACGGTGTGCATGCTGTGCGCCCGCGAGTGCCCGGACTGGTGCATCTATATCGACTCCCACAAGGAGACGGTCCCGGCCGCCACGCCCGGCGGGCGCGAGCGCAGCCGCAATGTGCTCGACCGCTTCGCCATCGACTTCTCCCTCTGCATGTACTGCGGTATCTGCATCGAGGTCTGCCCCTTCGACGCGCTCTTCTGGTCCCCGGAGTTCGAGTACGCCGAGACCGACATCCACGAACTCACCCACGAGCGCGACAAGCTCCGCGAGTGGATGTGGACCGTCCCGGCCCCGCCCGCCCTGGACCCCGCCGCCGAGGAACCCAAGGAACTCGCCGCCGCCCGCAAGGCCGCCGAAAAGCTCGCCGCCGAGCAGGCCCAGGCCGAACAGGCCGAACAGGCCGCACAGGAAGCCCAGGCCGAGCGGACCGGACAAACGGACCCGGCAGCCCAGGCCCGGCAAGCTGACCAGCCCGGCCAGCCCGGCCAGCCCGGCCAGCCCGACCACAAGCAGGAGGGCCAAGAGTGACCCTCACCGCAGCCGCCGCGCCGCACGGCTTTCTCTCGCCCACCGGCGTGGAGATCGCCTTCGTCCTCGTCGGCCTCGTCACCCTGGGCGCAGCCATAGTCACCGTCACGTCCAAGCAGCTGGTGCACGCCGCCCTCTGGCTGGTCGTCGCGCTCGGCGGCCTGGCCGTCGAATACCTGCTGCTCACGGCCGAGTTCGTGGCCTGGGTGCAGGTCCTCATCTATGTCGGTTCGGTCGTCGTCCTCCTTCTCTTCGGGCTGATGCTCACCAGGGCCCCCATCGGCCGCTCCCCGGACGCCGACTCCGGCAACCGCTGGGTCGCGCTCACCGTCGCGGTGGCCGCGGCCGTCGCCCTGGTGTGGGTGGTCGTGGACGCGTTCCGCACCACGTGGATCGACCTCGAGACCCCTCAGGGCACCACCTCGGTCACCGGCCAGATCCTCTTCCGGTACTGGGTCCTGCCCTTCGAGGCGCTCTCCGTGCTCCTGCTCGCCGCCCTCGTCGGCGCGATCGTCCTCTCCCGCAAGGCGGCCGCGGCGGAAACCACGGCGGCCGGAGAAGCGGAAACCACGACCGCCGGAGAAAAGGAGCAGCGCTGATGCACCTCGCCTATCCCGCCGTGCTCGCCGCCCTGCTCTTCTGCACCGGCCTCTACGGAGTCCTCGCCCGCCGCAACGCGATCCTGGTCCTGCTGTCCGTCGAGCTGATGCTCAACGCCGTCAACCTCAACCTGGTCGCCTTCGACGTCTGGCTCCGCGACGCCCTCCACGCAGGTCAGGCACTCACGCTCTTCACCATCGCCGTCGCCGCCGCCGAGATCGGCATCGGCCTGTCCATCGTGCTGATGGTGTACCGCAACCGCGGCACCGCCGACATCGACCGCCTCCGCGACACCGCGGAGACCCATGGACACGACGGGCCCGACGGGTCCGACGCAGCGGCGGCAGCCCTTGAAGAGACCCCCGAAGCGACCACCCCGGCGCAGAAGGCCGAGGCCACCGCGTGACCACCACGACCCTCGCCGTCCTCGTTCCCCTCCTTCCGTTCCTGGGCGCCGCCACCGGGCTGCTCCTGGGGCGCAAGGCCCCCGGCTTCGTCCGCCCCCTCGCCGTGCTGCCGACCCTCACCTCGGCGGTGCTCGCCGCGGTGATCGCCCTGCGCCAGGGCGGCGGCACCGGCGCCGGGATCAGGCCGGTCGACGCGGCCACCGAGCTCACCCCCACCGGCTCGGTCCCGATCGAACTCGCCCTGCACCTCGACGGCTTCGCCATCCTGGCCGCGGTGCTCGTCGGCGTCGTCGCGTCCTGTGTGCAGATCTACTCGACGGGCTATCTGCGGGACGACCCGCGCTACCCCTCGTACGCCGCTCTGGTCTCGCTGTTCACCTCCGCGATGCTGCTCGTCGTCTACTCCGGCGACCTGATGGTGCTGCTCGTCGGCTGGGAAGTCATGGGCATCTGCTCGTACTTCCTCGTCGGCCACTATTGGGAGACCCGCGAGGCCCGGGCCGCTTCGCTCAAGGCCTTCCTGGTCACCAAGCTCGGCGATGTCCCCTTCCTGATCGGTCTGTTCGCGCTCGCCGCCGACACCGGTTCGTTCCGCATCACCGAGGTCCTGGCCACCGTCGCGAACGGCGGCCTCGACCACCCGACGCTGATCGCGCTGCTGCTCCTCGCGGGCGTGGCGGGCAAGTCCGCGCAGTTCCCGCTGCACACCTGGCTGCCCGACGCGATGGCCGGCCCCACCCCGGTCTCCGCGCTGATCCACGCCGCGACGATGGTCGCCGCCGGTGTCTACTTCATCGCCCGTCTCCTTCCGGTCTTCGCCGCCTCCGCGGCCGCGCTCGTCGTCCTCGCCGTGATGGCCGCCGTCACCATGGCCGGTTCCGCGCTCGCCGCGCTCGCGCAGGACGACATCAAGCGCGTCCTGGCGTACTCGACGATCGGCCAGCTCGGCTATATGACCGGCGCCCTCGCCGTCGGCGACCGTGGCGCCGCCGTCTTCCACCTCCTTTCTCACGGCGCCTTCAAGGCGCTGCTCTTCCTCGCCGCGGGCGTGATCATCCACGCCGCGGGCACCAACTCCCTGGCCGCGATGGCCCGGATGCGGAACCTCCGCGACCGCGTGCCGGACGCCTACTGGACGATGACCGTGGCCCTGCTCGCCCTCGCCGCGATCCCGCCGTTCAGCGGCTTCTTCTCCAAGGAGGCCGTCCTCGGCGCCGCCGAGCACGCGGCCACCGGGCACGCCGAGTCGATTCCCGGCTCGGCCGGCTGGATCGTCCTCGTCTCCGGTCTGGTCACCGCCCTGCTCACCGCCGCGTACGCCACCCGCCTCTGGCTGCTCGCCTTCCGGGGCATCGACGGCGAGGCCCCGGAGCACCGCAAGGAGCCGGTCGCCATGAACGCCGTGCTGTGGGTCCTTGCCGTGCCCTCGCTCGCCTTCGGGGTCAGCGTCGGCGTGCTGCCCGGCTGGTTCGACGGCCGCTCGCTCACCCCGACCCTCACCACCTCCGTTCTCGGTACCGGTCTCGCGCTCGTCGGCGGCCTCGTCACGTACGGTGCCTGGCGCCACACCTCGGCCCTGGCCGCCCGTGTCCCGCTCGGCGCGGTGGCCGCACACCCCGAAGCCGAACCGGCCGTCTCGGAGGCCGAGGTCATCGCCACGCACACCGCCGCGTACGGCTCGATCTCCGCCGCGCCGGACCCGGCGGACCCGGGCCGCCTGCTGCTCGGCCCGCTGCACCGGCACGCGGCCGCCGGCTTCCGCCTGGACGCCGTCTACAGCGCGCTGTTCGTCCGCCCCGTCCGGGCCGCCGCCGACCTGGTCAGCTTCCTCGACCGCACGGTCGTCGACACCTACGTCCGCGGCGCGGGTGCCGCACCCGGTCTCCTCGGCGCGGTCGTCCGCCGCGCCCAGACCGGCAATGTGCAGACCTACGTGAGCGTGCTCCTCGGCGGCTCCGTGGTGATCGCCGTCGCCGCCGTCCTCGTCGCAGCGGGAGCCTGAGCCGTGATCCATATCAACGACACCGTCATGCAGTTCCTCCTCGTCTTCGTGGTGGCCGCCCCCCTCGTCGGCGCGGCCGCGGCGCTGCTCCCGGCCCCGCCCGGGTTGAGGGGCAGGTCACCGGAGCAGGCGGTGCTCCGCCACGGCGTCACCGTCACCGGCGCCGTGTTCCTGGCCGCGCTCGCCCTCGCGGCCGGGTTCGCTCACGATGAGCCCGCGCGTATGCAGGCGACCACCGACATCAGCTGGATCCCGGCGCTCGACGTGCGGCTCCACTTCGGTGTCGACGGCATTTCGCTCCCCCTCCTCGTCCTGACCGCGCTCCTGACCTTCCTCTGCGCGCTCTACAGCTACTTCAAGATGCCGACGGGCCCGTCCCCGAAGGCCTTTGTGGCCCTGCTGCTCGTCCTCGAGTCCGGCACGCTCGCGACCTTCGCCGTCCTCGATCTCATGCTGTTCTTCCTGGCGTTCGAGATGGTGCTCATCCCGATGTACTTCTTGATCGCCCGGTGGGGAGGCGACCAACGCGGCCCCGCCGCCTGGAAGTTCATCCTCTACACATTGCTCGGCTCCGTCGTCATGCTGCTCGGACTCCTGCTCGTAGGCCTGAAGTCCGGCACGTTCGACATGATGGCACTCGCCACTGACAACGGCCGTGGGCTGACCACAACGGTGCAGGTCATCGCCGTTCTGGCGATCGGGATCGGGCTCGCCGTGAAGACCCCGATGTGGCCGCTGCACAGCTGGCTGCCGGACGCCCACACCGCCGCCCCGACCGTCGGCTCGGTCCTCCTCGCCGGTGTCCTGCTGAAGATGGGCACGTACGGGTTCGTGCGCATCCTGTTGCCCGTCGCGCCGGACGGGATGCGGGAGTTCGCGCCCTACCTCGCCGCCTTCGCCGTCGTCGGGATCATCTACGGGTCGCTCGCCTGCCTGGCCCTGGCCAAGCGCGGCGCGAAGGGCGACCTCAAGCGCCTCATCGCGTACTCCTCCGTCGGCCACATGGGCTTCGTCCTGCTCGGCATCGCCACGATGACCCCGACCGGCGTGAACGGCGCGCTGTTCGCCAACATCGCCCACGGCCTCATCACCGGCCTGCTCTTCTTCCTCGTCGGCGCCCTCAAGGACCGCACCGGCTCCACCGACCTGGACGCCCTCGCCCAGGAGACCGGCGCCGCGCTCTACGGCCGGGCCCCGCGCTTCGGCGCCCTGCTCGCCTTCGCCGCCGTCGCCTCCCTCGGCCTGCCCGGACTCGCCGGATTCTGGGGCGAGATGCTCGCCCTGTTCGGCGCGTTCGACCCGGCGCCCGGGCTCAGTCGCCCGGCCTTCCTCACCTTCATGGCGATCGGCGGGTTCGGCACCCTGCTCACCGCCGCGTACCTGCTCGTCGTCGTCCGCCGCGTCTGCATGGGCGCCGCCCCCGAGCGCGAGCCCAAGCTTCCGGACGTCCACGGTTACGAATACGCGGCCTGGACCCCGCTCGTCGCCCTCACCGTCCTAGCCGGACTCTGGCCCGCGCTGCTGCTCGGCCTCACCGACCCGGCCGTGCAGCAGCTCCTCGCAGGAGGCAAGGCATGACCTCAGCCATCCCGAGCCTCGTCCAGTCCGTCGACTGGCTCGCCATCGCGCCGCCCACCATCGCGGCGGTCGTCGCCCTGGTCGTCCTTGTCGCCGACCTGTTCGTACGCGAGACCAACAAGACGCTCCTCGCCTGGATCTCGGTCGCCGGACTCGTCGCCGCCACGGTGTCGCTCGCACCTCTCCTGGACGGCGACCGCTCCACCTTCTGCCTCACCGACGCCCCCGGCGTGTGCAGTTACACGGCGGACCGCTTCACGCTGGTCGTCCAGTTCCTGGTGCTCGCCTCGGCCCTGGTCACCGCACTCCTGTCGGTCAGCCCCCTCAAGGACTCCCGGCAGTCCAAGGAACTCCCCGAAGGGGAGTTCTGGTTCCTGCTGCTCTCCTCCGCGGCCGGTGCCGCCCTGCTGCCCGCATCGCGCGACCTGGCGACGCTGATCATCGCCCTGGAGGTGGCGTCCCTGCCCGCCTTCGCCCTGGTCGGCCTCAAGCGCGGCGACCGGCGCTCCTCCGAGGCGGCCCTGAAGTTCTTCCTCTCGTCTGTCACCGCGACCGCCGTGAGCCTGATGGGCGTCAGCTTCGTGTACGCCTCCACCGGCACCCTGCACCTCACCGAGGTGGCCACGAAGCTGGCCGACCTCGACGGGCAGCTGCACACCCTGGCGCAGGTCGGCGTGGCCCTCACCCTCGTCGGCTTCGCCTTCAAGACGGCCGCCGTGCCGTTCCACTTCTGGGTGCCCGACACCTACATCGGCGCCCCGCTCCCGGTCGCCGCGTACCTCTCCGTCGTGGGCAAGGCGGTCGGCTTCTCCGGCCTCATCCTGGTCACCGTCGTGGCCATGCCGTCCTACGCCCACGTCTGGGGCCCGGTCCTCGCCGTGCTCGCCGCCCTCACCATGACCGTGGGCAACGTCGCCGCCCTGCGGCAGAGCGCCACGCGCGCGTACAGCGCGGTACGCCTGCTCGCCTGGTCGTCCGTCGGCCAGGCCGGGTACCTCCTGGTGCCGATCGCCGCGGCCGGGTACGCCGACAGCGCGGCGGACGCCCAGAAGGCCATCGGCGCCACCATCGCGTACGCCCTCATGTACGCGGCCGTGAACCTCGGCGCCTTCGCGGTCGCCGCCCTCGTCGCGCGCGTGCAGCCGCTCAACCGCCTCACCGACTACCGCGGCCTGTACGCCGCCCGCCCGCTCGCCGCCCTGGCGCTCGGCTTCTTCCTGCTCTGCCTGGCCGGTCTGCCGCCGGGCATCATCGGCCTGTTCGCCAAGGTCACGGTCTTCTCCGCGGCCGTCGACGCGGGCCTGGGCTGGCTCGCGGTCGTCATGGCGGTCAACGTCGTGATCGCCCTCGTCTACTACCTGAAGTGGACGGCGGTGCTCTTCCGCGCCCCCGAGGGCGCACCCCAGCGGCAAGCCGTGCCGGTCCCGCTCACCGCCGCGGTCGCCCTCACGGCCGTCCTCGGCATCGCGCTGTCCGGGGCCCCGCAGATGGTGCTGCGCTTCTCGGCCACCGCACTGTTCTGAGCCCGCCCGGCACTCGGCCGTACGAACGCCTGCCGCGCACTCGTACGGCGTCGCAGGGCTTCGTACGGCCGACTCCGCCCGGTGTGTGCACCAGGGAACCAGGGCCCTCCGCCTGGCGTTGACCAGGTGGGGAGGGTCCACTGGAAGTGGAATCCAGCGGGAATCCAGCGAGAACAGCTTCCCCTCACCGCACCACCTGGAGGGCGTACAGTGCACCGCCACAACAACGGCCTGAAGACCGCGTTGCTCCTCGGGGGACTGTCCGCACTCATCCTCGTGATCGGCAGTCTCTTCGGGCGTACGGGCCTGCTCATCGCCCTGTTCGTGGCGCTCGGCACCAACGCGTACGCGTACTGGAACAGCGACAAGCTGGCCCTCAGAGCCATGCGCGCCCGCCCGGTCAGCGAGTTCGAGGCCCCCGCGCTCTACCGCATGGTCCGCGACCTCTCCACGCAGGCCCGCCAGCCCATGCCCCGCCTCTACATCTCGCCCACGGAGGCGCCGAACGCCTTCGCCACCGGCCGCAACCCGCGGAACGCGGCGGTCTGCTGCACCGAGGGGATCCTCCGCATCCTGGACGAGCGCGAGCTCCGCGGCGTCATCGGCCACGAGCTCAGCCATGTCTACAACAGAGACATCCTGATCTCTTCAGTAGCGGGCGCCCTCGCCTCGGTGATCATGTTCCTGGTCAACTTCGCGTGGCTGATCCCGAGCGGCAACAACGACAGAGAGGGCCCGGGCATCTTCGGCATGCTGCTGATCATGCTCCTCGGCCCGATCGCGGCCTCGGTGATCCGCCTGGCCATCAGCCGCTCCCGTGAGTACGCGGCGGACGCGTCCGGCGCCCAGCTCACCGGCGATCCGCTCGCCCTGGCCAGCGCTCTGCGCAAGCTCGACGCGGGCACCAAGCAACTCCCGCTGCCGACCGAACCGAAGCTCGAGACGGCCAGCCATATGATGATCGCGAATCCGTTCCGTCCGGGGGAAGGCATGTCCAAAATGTTCTCGACGCACCCGCCCATGGCGGAACGCATCGCCCGCCTCGAGCAGATGGCGGGGCGACAGCGGTGAAGACCATCCTCAACGTCATCTGGCTGGTCCTGAGCGGCTTCTGGCTCTTCCTCGGCTACATGCTGGCGGGTCTGCTCCTCTGCATCACCGTGATCGGCATCCCCTTCGGGATCGCGGCCTTCCGCATCGGCGTGTACGCGCTGTGGCCCTTCGGCTATACGACGGTGGAGCGCCGGGACGCGGGCGCCCCCTCGTGCCTGGGCAATGTCCTGTGGCTGGTCCTGGCCGGCTGGTGGCTCACCCTCGGGCACATCGTCACCGGCATCGCCCTGTGCGTCACGATCATTGGCATCCCCCTGGGCATCGCCAACTTCAAGCTGATCCCGGTCTCGTTGATGCCGCTGGGCCGCGAGATCGTCACCACGGACCAGGCGGCCCGCCAGGGCGGAAACTACGGCCCATCCTGGTAACACGGCCCGCGCCGAAGCCTCTTGGCTCCCACGGTGTCCTGTGTCCTGTGTCCTGTGTCCGGTGTCCTGCTGTGTCGTGAGCCGCACTCAACCGATCACCGCAACCACCCCGCCCCCGCCCGGCGTCTTACTCGACAAGACCGCAAACAGGCACGAAGGGCAGGTCACGGCACCATGGGCATAGTCAGCTGGATCATCCTGGGACTCATCGCCGGAGTCATCGCCAAGATCCTGCTGCCCGGCCGCGATCCGGGCGGCCTGATCGGCACCACCCTCATCGGCATCGCCGGAGCCTTCATCGGCGGCTGGGCGTCCGCGCACTTCCTGGACCGCCCCATAGCCAAGGACTTCTACGACGCCGCGACATGGGTCTCCGCGATCGCAGGCGCCCTCGCTCTCCTGATCGTCTACCGCATCCTCTTCGGCCACTCGCGTTCACGCTGACCGCTAATCACTCTCCACTGGAGAAGGGAAGGGCAGGCCACACGGCCCGCCCTTCCCTTCTCCAGTTGTGGCGCCCAGTCGTGGCGCCTGGTTGCGGCGCCTCACGCGCTCAACGCACGCACCATCACCGGTAGTTCACGAACTGCAGCGCGAAGTCGAAGTCCTGCGCCTTCAGAAGCGCGATCACGGACTGCAGGTCGTCCCGGCTCTTGGAGGTGACCCGCAGCTCCTCACCCTGTACCTGCGCCTTGACGCCCTTCGGGCCCTCATCGCGAATGATCTTCGCCACCTTCTTCGCGTTCTCCTGGGAGATGCCCTCCTGGATGGACGCGAAGAGCTTGTACTCCTTGCCGGAGATCTGCGGCTCGCCCGCGTCCAGCGCCTTCAGCGAGATCCCGCGCTTGATCAGCTTGGACTGGAAGACGTCGAGGATCGCCTTGACCCGCTCCTCCGAGTTCGCCTCCATCAGGATCTTCTCGCCGGACCAGGAGATCGAGGCGCCCACGTTCTTGAAGTCGTAGCGCTGCGAGATCTCCTTGGCGGCCTGGTTGAGGGCGTTGTCGACCTCCTGCCGCTCGACCTTCGAGACGATGTCGAAACTGGAGTCGGCCATGTCCTGTGGCTCCTTGTATCGGGGTGCGTAAGGGGTACGGCCGGTATCCCCGGACCGCACGCGCAAAGCCTAGCCACCGAGCCCGCGCCGGGCGCCGATCTATCGGGTGGCGAAGCACCCCCAGGCATCAGGTATCGTTTACGTCGTTGCCAGGGAGCAGCCGCAAGGCCACTCCACGGCGACATCCCAGGCGGTGTGCCCGAGCGGCCAAAGGGAGCAGACTGTAAATCTGCCGGCTCAGCCTTCCCAGGTTCGAATCCTGGCGCCGCCACACTTGGGAAAGCCCCCTCCGAACTGCGGAAACGCAGCACGGAGGGGGCTTCTTCGTGCTCGAAGATGATCTCTCGAAGAGAATCGAAATCGAGTGACTTGTCTCACTCGATTTCGCCTCGATCCCGCCGCCGATCAGCGTTTTCGGACCAGGCGCGGACCAGTCCCCTGGCCCGGCGGGCGGCCAGGGCTCTGCGCGTCGAGATCCAGGGCCCAGCTTCGTCGATGCGGCTTCCAGCCGCGGTGTCGGTGCCCGTTGTGGACGACGCCCTCCATCACGTACTCCCGTTGCCGGACTCGCGGGCCTGACGCCGTAGTTCGCCGGCGGGTGCGGAGGTCTTGGCGTGATGGCGCGCGATCTGGTTGGACAGCCGCAGCAGGCGGCGGCGCAGCGTTGTCGTGCCCTGGGTGGGCGGTGTGACGGCGAGTGCTTCGTAGGTGCGGTTCCAGTCGTGCTGGGCCTGCACCAGGTCGCGGGGGAGGTCGGTGGGCTCCATGGCGCCAGTAGAGCATGTGTTCGATTTTCTGGTCACGTCGAGACGCGGGCGCGGACCGGCCCCTCCAGCGGGCCAGCTATACCGCTCACCGCAAAGTCCAAGTCTTCTCGAGTCTTGCTGGGGTTCGCTGAAAGCCCCGCTGCGCGGGCTGGTACAGGGCTACGGCCCTCCCTGCCGAGATCAGTCAAGACCTACCTATTCAATGCCCCATTCGGCACGGCTGTGTGGTTGGACCGGCGCGGCGCCAGAGCTGGGAACCGAGGGCCCCGGCGCTGCTCCGGAAACCACCAGGGCGTAAGGGTGGGCAAGCTGTTCCAGCGCCGTGGACGCCTGGCGCCCGGACTTCTCCACCGCGCGCTGAGCTTCCTGGCCGATCGCGTGCAGCAGCTGGTCGCGGGCTTCGGTGGCGGCAGTAACCACCACGTCGATCTGTGCCGGGTGCTGGTGGATCCCTTCGCTTGTGGTCGCTCCGGTGGACTCGTCGCTACTGGCCATAAGCACCCAGTGAGCTGGTTCTACGCGCAGGTCGCGCAGCTGCTTGCCGCGTGCCAAGAGAAGCGTTACGGCGAGGGGCAGCGAGAGGGCGAGAACCAGCCATCGGGCCGGTCCTAGACCACGTTCGAGGCCACACAGCCCGCCCGTGCTCGGGCGCCCCTCGATACGTCTGAGCACGGGACGGGCCAACTGGAACGCTCAGTGGCCAGGTGAACCGCTAAGTCACATGGGGTGTCCGGTGACACAGGACCTTGAGCTCCTGTCATCGGACCTTGACGGACGCGAGTTCGTGACACCGAAGATTGAGCGCGCAGGTCAGAGGCCCGCACCGGGTGAGTTCACAGGCTCAGGCGTAGAAGCCGCAGTCGTAATCGCCCCGACTCAGGTCATCGGGCCTAGGCGCAACGATGAGCGGCCGTCGGCGGGGACGCAGCAGCCCGCCTTTACCCGGCTCCGCGTCACTCAGGTACCGCTAGAGCACCAGGCCCCGAGGCGCGGAAGGATCCCCCCCGTTGAGGTCGCTGACCGGATCCTTTTCCATATTGATCGTCGTGGGGTTGCTGTCTCCGGAGTTGGCCACAGAATCGGGCCAGCCCTTCTGTTCAGCCTGGTGAGTCCCGTCATGGTCCCCGTCTGCCGAGGCTGGGACAGCAGCGGTCAGGACTCGCAGTTGGCGTTGTGGCCGTGCTCGTGCCGATTGCCCAGCGGCTGGGCCGTGATGGGTAGGGCGCCCGCAAGGGGCCGAGTGACGAATCGTAGGGACCCTCGCGGCTCCCTGAGGTGGTCGGCCTCGAGTCCCCTGTGGCCCACAGGGGCCGATCCTCCTAAGGAGAAGACATCGGGGCAGGTCAGGACGGGCGGTTGGCGTTCAACGCGACCTCTTGAAACCGTCGTGGCGCGAGTCACTGTGGGTTCAAATCCCGCACCCACCGCCATGGTTAAGAGTCTCTGACCAGCAACATCGGTTGGAGGCTCTTGCCTTGTTCGCTTCCCGAAGCTTTTCGTGACTCCCCGTCAATTCCCGGTCAAGCGGGCACGGATGGGGTACGGCCTGTCACTCACTCACGCTCCGTCTCCCACGCCGTCCGGTACGACGCGTCCTCGAACAGAGCTGGCGCGAGGACGAAATGACACCACCCGCGAGGGCAGCAGGCGCAACCGCCTCTCGCCCAGATGCCCCGGCGCGAAGATACCCAGGCCATCGTGACCGGCCGCGTGATGACAGACTTCTCGAGCCGCGGGACCTGGACGCCGAGCAGGGGGTCGCGATGGCGAGCATCGGCGCACTCATGGCGGGGAAGTCCACGTTCTTTGAAGAGCCGGATTCTGATCAAGTTGGTGCATCGTCGTGAGGACCGGGAACAAGGGGACTCTTCCGCCCGACCCGCAGACCGTGGGGTGGGCTGATCGCGCTGGGCTCCTGACCAGTCGTGCTGCGGCGGTCGAGGTCCTGTCCGGACGCGCTATGGCCCTGCGGGACATGCTGTGGGTCCTGTTGGCCACAGCGGTGGTCGCGGCAGGCTGGGGTGTATCCAGCGCCACCGTCGGCTGGTACCTCGACCTTGACGACCGCGGAGGGGCCGCGCTCCTTGTGGTCTTCATGGTCGTAACCGTCTCGGTGCTCGCCATGGGCCTGGGCCTGGTGGTCTGCGTGCTTGTGGCGCGAAGGGGCCGGGCCGCGCAGAGGCTGCTTGAGGCGTGGACGGCGCTCGACCGCCAGCCGCTTGCACGCTCGCTTCCACCCGGGAACATCCCGCAGCCGCTCGCCTCCACGTGGGACCTTATGCGTGCCGGGCAGCCCTGGCAGGAGAACACCGGTCCGCTGGGCGGACCCGGTCTCTATGGCGGACGCCGCTACCTGGTGTTCCTGTCCGGGAAGTCGCTCGCGTGGATGATCGTGCCGCTCGTTCCCCTCATGTTCGGGGTGGTCATGGCGCTCGCGGCGCTGACACGGGACGCTGGGCAGGAGGGCAACGGCCCCGTCGTCCAGGTGGCACAGATGGCACAGGTGGCAATGGCGGGAGCGGGCGCAGTGTTTGCCGCCGCCGGTCTGTGGGCCATCGGGAAGTGGCTACGGCACTACCTCTGGGCCTTGCGAGAAGCCCGTGCGCGGGTATCAGAGGAGCGGGCTTGGCCGGTCACCCCGGCGCGATGGTAGGGCGTTCTCCTGGAGGCCGGCGCAGCGATGTCGGCCTGGCCTGCGGGCCAGTGGTGGGCCGCACCCGAACCCGCACCCGAACCCGCACCAGCCCCCCGCCTCAGTTCCCCGCCACGTTCTTCACCGCCACCGTGACCGGCGTCGACCCGCTCACCAGCTCCAGCGTCAGGCCGACCGTTCCGGGGGCGTCGACCAGTTCCGCGAGGACCGCGGCCACGTCGTCCCGGGGGATCGGGCCGCGGCCGGTCGAGGCCGACAGGTGGACCAGGCCCGTGCCGGCGTCGTTGGTCAGCATGCCGGGGCGCAGGATCGTCCAGTCCAGGGACTCCTTGCCGCGTACGTGCGCGTCGGCCGCGCCCTTGGCCCGTAGATACGCGTCGAAGACGTCGTCGCCCTCGTGTGCCGGATCCGCGCGCATCGTGGACACCACGATGTGCCTGCGCACCCCGGCCCGCTCCGCGGCGTCGGCGAAGAGCACGGCCGCGCCCCGGTCCACGGTCTCCTTGCGGCCCGTGCCGCTGCCCGGCCCGGCGCCCGCCGCGAAGATCGCGGCCCCGGCGCCCTGCAGATGAGCGGCGACCTCTTCCACGGAGGCCGACTCCAGGTCGCACAGCACCGGTTCGGCGCCGGCCTCCCGCAGGTCGTCGCCCTGATCCGGGTTGCGGATCAGGCCCGCCGCCTCGTAGCCGCGCGCGGCGAGCAGCCGCTCCAGCCGCAGCGCGATCTGACCGTGTCCTCCAGCGATGACAATGCGCATGTTTCGACCGTACGCCGGGCCGCGCGCCCTCGCCGTACGGCCGCCAGTGCGCCCGCCGAGCCGACGGAACGTTCACCTCCATGGGGCGTCGCGGTGGCGTGACCGACAGCCCGTGTTCCGCCAGGGGAGGTTCCGCTCACGGAAGTCGGTTCCCAGGGCGGGCGGTTGGCCGTTGCCCCGCACGCTCAGGCGTGCCCGGCGTCCCCAACTCCCTTGGACCGCCCTTGTCGAGGCAGGTCCAGGGCCACCGCGGCCGCCGAGTCGCAGTACTCCCGTACCGCGCTGGTCCGTGCCACCACCCGCCCCCGGTGCACCACGATCCGGCTGTACGCGAGCGAAAGCGCCCCCGAGAGCCGGTTCCCGCGGACGGCGAGCAGCTCGGCCGGGAAGCCCGCCTCCACACGGACCTCGGGAAGACCGAGCGCCGCCCGTGCCACCGAACTGATCGCTTCGTACGCCTCCGCGGCTGCCAGCCCGTGCTGGGTGGCGAGGAGGTACCCGGCCTCCAGCGGATCGCCCCGTCCCACCGGGTTGGCGGCGTCCCGCAGCGCCCCGCTGCCCGCCGCGACGCGTACCCCAGCGGCCCGGAGCAGTCGCACCGGCGCCGCGCCCGTCCCGCGCCGCTCCAGACCCCCGCAATCGCCCTGCGGCAGGCAGACCACCGACACCCCGGCCGCCGCCAGTGCCTCGGCCGTGCGCGCCGCCACCTCGGTCGGCACCCGCCCGAGCCCGCCGCACGGCCCGACCGTCACCCCGGGCCGCAGCCCGCCGGCCATCGCCGCGAGCCGGGTGAGCCGCTTCGGGTCGGCGCCGTCCGTGTGCAGGTCGACGGGGCAGCCGTACTCCGCGGCGACCTCCAGGACGGCCTCCGTATAGCCGGTCGGGTCGGGGTCCAGGTCGGGGCAGCCGCCCACGGCGCCCGCACCCATCTTCACCGCGTCGCGCAGCGCCGCGAGCCCGTCGGCCCCGGCGACGCCGGTGAGCAGCCGGGGCACGGCCACGGTGGTCAGGTCGGCGAGGCCGCGCAGCGAGCTGCGCGCCTGGAGCGCCGCCTCCATCCCGACGATTCCCTGGACGTCCCCGATCCGGATGTGCGAGCGCAGCGCCGTCGCCCCGTGCCCGAGCTGGAGCAGGGCGGCCTCGGTGGTCCGTCGCTGGATGTCCTGGAGGGCGTACGACACCGGGCCGTTCTCGTCCGCGGTGAGCGCCGTGTCGCCGTGCCCGTGCGGCTCCACGGGCGCGGGCAGGAGCAGATAGCCGCTCAGGTCCACGCGCGTGGCGTGCGCGGTCAGACTCCCGGCCGTGCCGACCGCCTCGATGCGCCCCCGGCCGAGCCGTACGTCGACGGTCCTGCCGTCGGTGAGCATGGCGCCGCAGAGCAGCAGCGAGGCGGTGTCCTCGGCGGCACCGTCGCGGTGCGGCGGCTGCGGCTGGCTGTCGGGCATCGGGCTCCTGAGGCTCGGGCGAGGGCGAGAGCGAGGCCGCGAGGGCGACGGCGGGGGACCGGAAGGCGGGACTCCGGCGGCCCGGCGGGCAAGATCACGCAGCGTGTTCCGAGCCTAGGACGCCCCTCACCGCGCTTCGAGGAGGAGCGAAATAGTCGTACCGGTGTGGTGCGCGGTACGGGTGGGGCCCTTGTGGTGGCCGCTTGATCGGCGGCGAGCTGGACTCCGGGAACGGATTTGGGCGTTCGGCAGCCGACCGTGTAATGTCTTCATCGCTCGCCCCAATAGCTCAGTCGGCAGAGCGTCTCCATGGTAAGGAGAAGGTCAACGGTTCGATTCCGTTTTGGGGCTCTGATGTGCGGCTCCCTTGCCTTTACGGCAGGGGCTCGCATCAAAGCGGTGTAGCTCAGTCGGTAGAGCAAGCGGCTCATAATCGCTGTGTCACCGGTTCAAGTCCGGTCACCGCTACGAACAGTAGCCGATTGTGGGGTCGGTCCTCCGGTCGGCTACTCTTTTCTGCGTTCGTCGTTTTCATCCATCTGTTCGTCCAAGGAGCACTCACGTGGCTGCCACCGACGTCCGCCCGAAGATCACGCTGGCCTGCGTGGAGTGCAAGGAGCGGAACTACATCACCAAGAAGAACCGGCGTAACAACCCGGACCGTCTTGAGATGAAGAAGCACTGCCCGCGCTGCAACTCGCACACCGCACACCGCGAGACGCGCTGAATCAGGCTCGTATGCAAGGCCGTCCCCTTTGGGGGGCGGCCTTGCGTCGTTGTCACCCGCGTGACCGCCGAGACGCCACCGTTGTCGTACGGCCGCCGCGCGATTACAGGCAGACCGCGGACGGCCGCGGAGAGCACAGGAGGTGCCGAGGTCATGGCGCTCGACCAGTCCTTCGTGGGACGGTCCTACCCGCCCACCGACCCCTATGAGGTCGGCCGGGAGAAGATCCGGGAATTCGCGGAGGCGGTGGGTGACGCCAACCCCGCCTACACCGACCCCGAGGCCGCCAAAAGGCTCGGCCACCCTGATGTGATCGCCCCGCCCACCTTTGTCATCTCGATCACATTCAAGGCGGCCGGGCAGGTCGTCGAGGACCCGCAGCTCGGCCTCGACTGGAGCCGGGTCGTGCACGGCGACCAGAAGTTCGCGTACTCGCGTCCGGTGCGCGCCGGTGACCGGCTCACCGTCACCTCGACGGTCGAGGCGATCAAGTCCCTCGCGGGCAATGACGTCCTGGACGTCCGCGGCGAGGTGCACGACGAGAGCGGCGAGCACGTCGTGACCGCCTGGACCAAGCTCGTGGCGCGCGCGGCAGAGGAGGCATGACGATGAGCACCCCGTCGACACCGCTGAACCCTTCGGCGAAGATCCAGTACGCGGACGTCGAGGTCGGCACCGAACTGCCGGCCCAGTCCTTCCCGGTGACCCGCGCCACCCTGGTGCGGTACGCGGGCGCCTCCGGCGACTTCAACCCGATCCACTGGAACGAGACGTTCGCGAAGGAGGTCGGGCTTCCGGACGTCATCGCGCACGGCATGTTCACCATGGCCGAGGCGATCCGCGTGGTCACCGACTGGGTCGGTGACCCGGGCGCGGTGACCGAGTACGGCGTCCGCTTCACCCGGCCCGTCGTGGTCCCGAACGACGACGCGGGCGCGCTGATCGAGGTCAGCGGCAAGGTCGCGGCCAAGCTCGACGACGAGGCGCGCACGGTGCGCATCGACCTCACCGCGATGAGCGACGGCAAGAAGGTGCTCGGCATGTCCCGGGCGGTCGTGCGGCTCGCCTGAGTCCGGGCGCACAGGACGTTTGTAAGGGGCACCCGTCCATGGCGGGTGCCCCTTACGCGTCCTTCGCGCGACGATCGTCGAGTCCGCCCGCGGGCGGGTATCGCCGGACGTCCACCGAGGCGATCGCGAAGCACGCGGGGGTCTGCCAGCCGTATCTCTTCCGCCTGTTCAAGAACAATTCCGCCTGTTCAAGAACAAGCTGAAAACCGGTTCCCCTCCGGGGGACGGCGGGCAGAACGTCCCACCTGAAACGGGCCCACCCGAAGCGGTGGGGCCGTTCTCGTACCCTTGTGCCCGTGCAGCAACTCCACGACGCCCCCCTCGCCCCGCTGACCACCTTCAGGCTCGGTGGGCCCGCGCGCCGCCTCATCACCGCGACCACCGACGCCGAGGTGATCGCCGCCGTCCGTGAGGCCGACGCATCGGGCACGCCGCTCCTGATCATCGGTGGTGGCAGCAACCTCGTCATCGGCGACCACGGCTTCCCCGGCACCGCGCTGCACATCGCCACCAAGGGCTTCACGCTCGACGGCACCGACCTCGAGCTCGCGGCCGGTGACGTGTGGACCGACGCCGTGGCCCGCACCGTCGAGGCCGGGCTCGCGGGCATCGAGTGCCTCGCCGGAATCCCCGGCTCCGCGGGCGCGACGCCGATCCAGAACGTCGGCGCGTACGGCCAGGAGGTCGCGTCGACGCTTACTGAAGTAGTGGCGTACGACCGCAAGGCGGGGGAGACGGTCACCCTGGCGAACGCCGAGTGCGCCTTCTCGTACCGGCACAGCCGCTTCAAGGCCGACCCCCACCGCTACGTGGTGCTGCGCGTCCGCTTCCGGCTCGAGGACGCGCAGGGCCTGAGCGCGCCCCTGCGCTACGCCCAGACGGCACACGCCCTCGGCGTCGAGGAGGGCGAGCGCGTCCCGCTGACCGTCGCCCGCGAGACGGTCCTCAAGCTGCGCTCCGGGAAGGGCATGGTGCTCGACCCCGAGGACCACGACACCTGGTCGGCCGGGTCGTTCTTCACCAACCCGATCCTCAGCGAGGCGGAGTTCGCCGCCTTCCACGCGCGTGTGTCCGAGCGCCTGGGGCCGGACACCGCCCCGCCCGCCTTCCCGGACGGGCAGGGGAACGTGAAGACCTCGGCCGCCTGGCTCATCGACCGGGCGGGCTTCACCAAGGGATACGGCAGCGGCCCGGCCCGTATCTCCACCAAGCACACCCTGGCCCTCACCAACCGCGGCGAGGCCACCACGGAGGACCTGCTCGCCCTCGCCCGTGAGGTGGTCTCCGGCGTGCACGAGGCCTTCGGGGTCACGCTCGTCAACGAGCCGGTGACGGTGGGCGTCAGCCTCTGAGCCGCTGGCGGGCGCTTCTTCAGTAGGCCACGCTTACGGCCTGCCGGACAGTGGCCGGGTCATCGAGCACGGCCAGCATCGCGTGCGCCACATCCGCCCGCCCGATCGTGCTGCCGCCCGGCAGATTCACGTTCAGGGCGGTCCGGTACGTCCCCGTCACCGGGCGGTTCAGAAGCTTCGGCGGGCGCATGATCGTCCAGTCCGTGCCGCTGCGCCGGACCTCGTCCTCGAGCACCCGCAGATCCGCGTACACGGCCCGGAGCACCCTGCTCACCAGCGGGAACATCACCCGACGGTGCAGGAACGCCTGGTCCGGCGGCTCGGCCGCCAGCGGCCCCGCGGTCA
Source organism: Streptomyces sp. NPDC002851 (assembly GCF_053591935.1). NCBI lineage: Bacteria > Bacillati > Actinomycetota > Actinomycetes > Kitasatosporales > Streptomycetaceae > Streptomyces > Streptomyces sp. NPDC002851. The sequence goes on from NZ_JBSFUT010000001.1 coordinate 26,644, forward strand.
CGGCCACGAAGCGGCGTGTGCCCGACTCCTCCAGGGCACGGAGCACCGGCCGCGTCAGGGTGGCCGCGACTCCGGCCCGCGCGTCCTTCAGGTTGCGCGCCCCGAGCCCGGAGAGCACCGCGTCCCGCCCCGCCACCGCCTCCCGCAGCGCCTCGGCATCCCGCGTCAGGTCGGCCCGTACCACCCGCAGCCCCTCACCCGTGACCGACAGCCGGGAGGGATCGCGCACCACTGCGGTGACCCGGTGACCGGCCCGCAGCGCCTGCCGGACCACCTCCTGGCCGATGCCTCCGGTCGCGCCGAAAACCGTGAGATCCATGAGCTCCTCCGTCCACCCGGGCGCCGGGTAAGTGTTCACTCACCCCTAGAGTGGGTAAGTATTCACTCACCAGTCAAGCCCGGAGCGGAGCACGCATGCGGAAACCGCCCGCAAGGGAGCGCATACTCGACGCGGCCCACGAGTTGATGCGCACCGTCGGCCTCGTCCGCGCCACCACCAAGGAGATCGCCCGAGGCGCGGGCTGCTCGGAAGCGGCGCTCTACAAGCACTTCGCGAGCAAGGAAGAGCTTTTCGTGACGGTACTGAAGGAGCGCATGCCTCGGCTCACGCCGCTTCTGGAGGGCCTGATCGCCGACCCGTACCGGAAGGGCGTCGAGGAGAACCTCACCGAGATCGCCCGCGCGGCGGCGTACTTCTACGAAGAGAGCTTCCCGATCGCCGCCTCGCTCTACGCCGAGACCCAGCTCAGAAACCGGCACATGGCCGCCATGTGGGAGCTGGGCACGGGCCCGCACCTGCCGATCGAGCACCTCGACAGCTATCTGCGCGCCGAGCAGCGGGCCGGTCGCATCTCCCAGGACGCGGACACCCTCGCCGCCGCCTCGATGCTCCTCGGCGCCTGCGCGCAGCGCGCCTTCGCCTACGACGAGGACGGCCCGCACCCGCCGCCGCCCGTCGACGCGTTCGCCGCCGCCCTGGTCCGCACGCTCATGCGGGCGCTGTGCTGACCCTCGTCAGTTGAGCCAGGCGTCGATCCCCGCGAGCAGGTTCTCGCGTACGTCGACGGGTGCGGCCGAGCCGCGCACCGACTGCCGGGCCAGCTCGGCCAGTTCGAAGTCGTCGAAGCCGTGGTGCTTGCGCGCGATCTCGTACTGCGCGGCGAGCCGCGAGCCGAAGAGCAGCGGGTCGTCGGCGCCGAGCGCCATCGGCACCCCGGAGTCGTACAGGGTCCGCAGCGGCACGTCCTCGGGCTTCTCGTACACGCCGAGCGCCACATTGGAGGCCGGGCAGACCTCGCAGGTCACGCCCTTCCTGGCGAGCCGCTCAAGGAGCCGCGGGTCCTCGGCGGCCCGCACGCCGTGCCCGATCCGGGAGGCGCGCAGGTCGTCCACGCAGTCCCGGACCGAGCCGGGCCCGGTGAGCTCACCGCCGTGCGGCGCGGCGAGCAGCCCGCCGTCGCGCGCGATGGCGAAGGCCCGGTCGAAGTCCCGGGCCATGCCGCGCCGTTCGTCGTTGGAGAGCCCGAAGCCGACAATGCCGCGGTCGGCGTACCGCACCGCGAGGCGCGCGAGCGTCCGGGCGTCCAGCGGGTGCTTCATGCGGTTGGCGGCGATCAGGACGCGCATCCCGAGCCCGGTCTCGCGCATCGCGGTCTCCACCGCGTCCAGGATGACCTCCAGGGCGGGGATGAGCCCGCCCAGCCTGGGGGCGTACGAGGTCGGGTCGACCTGTATCTCCAGCCATCCGGAGCCGTCTCTCAGGTCCTCCTGCGCGGCCTCGCGCACCAGGCGCTGGATGTCCTCCGGCTGCCGCAGGCAGGACCGCGCCATGTCGTAGAGCCGCTGGAAACGGAACCAGCCGCGCTCATCCGTGGCGCGCAGCTGCGGCGGTTGGCCGCCGGTCAGCGCGTCCGGCAGATGGACGCCGTACTTGTCGGCCAGCTCGAGCAGCGTCGAGGGCCGCATCGACCCGGTGAAGTGCAGATGCAGATGGGCTTTCGGCAACAGGCTGAGGTCACGGACGCGCTCCATCCCAAGATCCTGCCGTACGGATGTGCCTGACCGGTAGCCGCTTTTCCTCACGGATTACGCCTCCGAACGCACAAACGGGCCCCCGGCAACAGCCGGAGGCCCGTACGCGCGCGTGCAGCGCGAAAACGCCGAAGCGGAATCAGCGCGCCTCGGCGAGCAGCTTCTGGATCCGCGAGACGCCCTCGACCAGGTCCTCGTCACCCAGGGCGTACGACAGCCGCAGGTAGCCCGGCGTGCCGAAGGCCTCGCCCGGCACCACGGCGACCTCGACCTCTTCCAGGATCAGGGCGGCGAGGTCGACGGTGGTCTCCGGGCGCTTGCCGCGGATCTCCTTGCCGAGCAGGCCCTTCACGGACGGGTACGCGTAGAAGGCGCCCTCGGGCTCGGGGCAGACCACGCCCTCGATGTCGTTCAGCATCTTCACGATGGTCTGGCGGCGCCGGTCGAAGGCCTTGCGCATCTCGGCCACGGCGGCCAGGTCGCCGGAGACGGCGGCGAGGGCGGCGGCCTGCGCCACGTTGCTCACGTTGGACGTGGCGTGCGACTGGAGGTTCGTCGCGGCCTTGATGACGTCCTTCGGGGCGATGGCCCAGCCGACCCGCCAGCCGGTCATGGCGTACGTCTTCGCCACGCCGTTGACCACGACGCACTTGTCGCGCAGCTCGGGCACGACCACCGGCAGCGAGGTGAACTCGGCGTCGCCGTACACCAGGTGCTCGTAGATCTCGTCGGTGAGGACCCACAGGCCCTTCGCGGCGGCCCAGCGGCCGATCTCCTCGACCTGGGCACGGGTGTAGACGGCGCCGGTCGGGTTCGACGGGGAGACGAAGAGCAGCACCTTCGTCTTCTCGGTGACGGCGGCCTCGAGCTGCTCGACCGACACGCGGTAGCCGGTGGTCTCGTCGGCGGTCACGTAGACGGGTACGCCGCCCGCGAGCTGGATGGACTCGGGGTACGTGGTCCAGTACGGGGTCGGCACGATGACCTCGTCGCCCGGGTCGAGGATCGTGGCGAACGCCTCGTAGATGGCCTGCTTGCCGCCGTTGGTGACGAGCACGTTGGCGGCCTCGACCTCGTAACCGGAGTCGCGCAGCGTCTTCGCGGCGATGGCGGCCTTGAGCTCGGGGAGCCCGCCGGCCGGCGTGTAGCGGTGGAACTTCGGGTTCTTGCACGCCTCGATGGCGGCCTCGACGATGTAGTCAGGCGTCGGGAAGTCCGGCTCGCCCGCGCCGAAGCCGATCACCGGACGGCCGGCGGCCTTGAGGGCCTTGGCCTTGGCGTCGACGGCGAGGGTGGCGGACTCGGAGATCGCGCCGATGCGGGCGGAGATGCGGCGTTCGGTGGGTGAGGTTGCAGCGCTCATGCGCCCCATCGTTCCAGACCCGCAATGGCACGGACACATGGGTTTCGGGTACCGGACGGTTCGCGTCCGGTTGCTTTCTGTTCGACGCCGGGCCCAGGACCACGTACACTCATCGCTCGTTGGCCTTCAACGGCCCGCACTCTCCGGCGCACTCGGTGCACCTGGTCGGATGCGGTACGTTGGGGGAAGTCAAAGGGTCGTAGCTCAATTGGTAGAGCACTGGTCTCCAAAACCAGCGGTTGGGGGTTCAAGTCCCTCCGGCCCTGCTACACACACCTTTCGCCAGGATGTGTGCGCATGTACGTACTGCAAAGCACCGCCGTGCGGCTCCACCGGGCGCGGCACGGCCACGACCCGGAATCAGGTGAGAACGAGTGACGGACGCCGTGGGCTCGATCGACACGCCTGATGCCCCGGACGAGGCGACCGAGTCGAAGAAGAAGGGCCGCAAGGGCGGCAAGCGCGGCAAAAAGGGCCCGCTGGGCAAGCTTGCGCTCTTCTACCGCCAGGTCGTCGCTGAGCTCCGCAAGGTCGTCTGGCCGACTCGCGGCCAGCTCACGACATACACCACAGTGGTGATTGTCTTCGTTGTCATCATGATCGGCTTGGTGTTCGTGCTTGACTATGGCTTCTCGCAGGCCGTCAAGTACGTCTTCGGCTAGCAGCCGAGCGAAGGGCGCCCATTGGCGCCCCTTTCGCGCGTTCCACCCCTATGTATCCAGGAAGAAGCAGCCACCGTGTCTGACCCGAACCTGAACGACGCCACTGAGCCTCGCGGGGACGCTGTCGAGTCCGTCGAGGACCAGCTCGACATCGTCGAGGCGGCGGACGCCGAGGACCCGGACCAGGTTGAGGCTGCCGACGCCGCCGCTGGCGAGCCCGCCGAAGAGGCCGCCCTGCATATCGAGGACGAGGCCGCGGAGGCCGCCGAAGCCGAAGAGGCCCCGGAGGCCGAAGAGGCCGCCGCGGCGGAGTCGGCTGCTGAGGAGACCGAGGCCGAGGCCGCCGAGGAGGAGGCCGAGCCGGTCGACCCGATCGCCGCTCTGCGCGAGGAGCTCCGGTTCCTGCCCGGCGAGTGGTACGTCATCCACACGTACGCCGGTTACGAGAAGCGCGTGAAGGCCAACCTGGAGCAGCGCGCCGTCTCGCTGAACGTCGAGGACTTCATCTACCAGGCCGAGGTGCCCGAGGAAGAGATCGTCCAGATCAAGAACGGCGAGCGCAAGAACGTCCGTCAGAACAAGCTCCCCGGGTACGTCCTGGTGCGCATGGACCTGACGAACGAGTCCTGGGGCGTCGTCCGTAACACCCCCGGCGTCACCGGCTTCGTGGGCAACGCCTACGACCCGTACCCGCTGACGCTGGACGAGATCGTCAAGATGCTCGCCCCGGAGGCCGAGGAGAAGGCCGCCAAGGAGGCCGCCGAGGCCGAGGGCAAGCCCGCGCCGCAGCGCAAGGTCGAGGTCCAGGTCCTGGACTTCGAGGTGGGCGACTCGGTCACCGTCACCGACGGCCCGTTCGCGACGCTGCAGGCGACCATCAACGAGATCAACGCCGACTCGAAGAAGGTCAAGGGCCTCGTCGAGATCTTCGGCCGCGAGACCCCGGTCGAGCTGAGCTTCGACCAGATCCAGAAGAACTGACGCTCCGTAAGGAGATCGCCGGTTCCTCTGGAACGTACGCTTCCGAACAGGTCAGGCAGGCTTCGCGGCCGGTCTGACCTGCTCGGTTTTTAGCCGCGAATGGATACCCGTTATCGTTGTGCGGTATGCCTCCATCCGGATGACCGGGTGGCGGCGATCAACTCTCACTAGGACCCGGAGAGAGCAATGCCTCCCAAGAAGAAGAAGGTCACGGGGCTGATCAAGCTCCAGATCCAGGCCGGCGCCGCCAACCCGGCCCCGCCGGTCGGCCCCGCGCTGGGTCAGCACGGCGTCAACATCATGGAGTTCTGCAAGGCCTACAACGCCGCGACCGAGTCGCAGCGCGGTTGGGTCATCCCGGTGGAGATCACGGTCTACGAGGACCGTTCCTTCACCTTCATCACCAAGACTCCGCCGGCCGCCAAGATGATCCTCAAGGCCGCGGGCGTGGAGAAGGGCTCCGGCGAGCCGCACAAGACCAAGGTCGCCAAGATCACCCAGGCGCAGGTCCGCGAGATCGCCGAGACCAAGATGCCCGACCTCAACGCCAATGACCTGGACGCCGCGTCCAAGATCATCGCCGGCACCGCCCGTTCCATGGGCGTCACGGTCGAGGACTGACCTCACCCCCGTAAGACCTCCTCAGTGGAAGGGCCAGGCGCTGGCCCGGACCACGAACTCCAAACCTGAACCTCAGGAGTAGCAGTGAAGCGCAGCAAGACTCTCCGCGCTGCGGACGCCAAGATCGACCGGGACAAGCTCTACGCCCCGCTCGAGGCCGTCCGTCTCGCCAAGGAGACCTCCGCGACCAAGTTCGACGGCACCGTCGAGGTCGCCTTCCGCCTGGGTGTCGACCCGCGCAAGGCCGACCAGATGGTGCGTGGCACCGTGAACCTTCCGCACGGCACCGGTAAGACCGCCCGGGTCCTGGTCTTCGCGACCGGCGACCGTGCTGCGGCCGCGGAGGCCGCGGGCGCCGACATCGTCGGCGCCGACGAACTGATCGACGAGGTGTCGAAGGGCCGTCTGGACTTCGACGCCGTCGTCGCGACGCCGGACCTCATGGGCAAGGTCGGCCGCCTCGGCCGCGTCCTCGGCCCGCGTGGTCTGATGCCGAACCCGAAGACCGGCACCGTCACCCCCGATGTCACCAAGGCCGTCAACGACATCAAGGGCGGCAAGATCGAGTTCCGTGTCGACAAGCACGCGAACCTGCACTTCATCATCGGCAAGGTGTCCTTCGACGACGCCAAGCTGGTGGAGAACTACGGTGCCGCCCTGGAGGAGGTGCTTCGTCTGAAGCCGTCCGCCGCCAAGGGTCGCTACATCAAGAAGGCCGCGCTCACCACCACGATGGGCCCCGGCATTCCGGTCGACCCGAACCGCACCCGCAACCTCCTCGTCGAGGAGGACCCGGCCGCCGTCTGAGCCGGATCGGTGCGCTGAACGCGTTCCCCGGACCCCCGGTACCTCCTCGCGGAGGTGCCGGGGGTCCGGTGTTTTGCGCCGGGGAGTCGGCGCGTATGGCCGAATCCCTGATTGTCAGAGCAATGCGATACCGTCCACGTCAATCAGGGAGAACTCACAGTGAGTTCATAACTTACATATGCATACAAGGGTGGGGATCATGGTGCGTACGTCGAAGCGGATCGGCACGGCGGTGCTGGCGGCGGCGGCTCTCGTGGGTGCCGCGGGGTGTCAGTCGGGGGAGAACGACAAGAGCGACAAGGCGGGGGACAAGGCCGGACGGAAGATCCAGTCCCGCGCCGCTGCCACAGAGGTCCTCACCGCGGCGTACAAGAAGACCGCCGAGGCCAAGTCCGCCAAGGTCTCGATGACGATGTCCGTGCCCGGCCAGGGCGGCGACATGAAGATATCCGGCGTCATGGGCTGGGACCCGATGGTGATGGACGTCACCATGGACAGCTCGGCGCTCGCCGCGGGCCAGGGCGGCCAGGGCGGCCCGGAGAAGATGCGCATGATCTGGCAGGACAACGTCATGTACATGGACATGGGCGAGAAGAATGCCCAGAACATGGACGGCAAGCGCTGGATGAAGCTGGACCTCGCCGCCGTGGCCAAGGCCTCCGGTGACGAGAAGGCCATGGAGAAGATGACGCAGGGCCTGGAGAACATGAACCAGGACCCCGCGCAGCAGCTCGCCCTGCTCCTGGAATCGCCCAGCCTGAAGCACGTGGGCGCCGAGAAGGTCGACGGCGTCATGGCCGACCACTACAAGGGCATGCTGACGGTCGAGGAGATGCTGAAGGCCAACAAGGCCTCCGACCTGCTCACGGAGAAGGAGCGCAAGGAGTTCCTCGCCAGCGTCGAGAAGGCCGGCATCAAGGGCTACGAGACCGAGTTCTGGGTCAACAAGGACAGCTACCCGGTCCGCATGGACGTCGGCATCGACAGCCCCGAGGGCAAGGTCGACCTGTCGGCGCGCTACTCCGACTACGGCGCGGCCGTGGACGTCCAGGAGCCGCCGGCCAAGGACACCATGGACCTCTTCAAGATGCTGGAGGAGATCGGCAAGTCGGGTGCCGGTGCCGGTGCCGACGCGGGTGCGCTGGGGGCCGACCCCGCGCTCTGACGTACGGACTCTGACCTATCGGCCCTGGCCCGCCGGGACCGATTTGCTTGCCGTGACACCGTTCGCGTACTCTTCCACGGAAGCCAAAGACCGCTGGTCGTTGCTGTGCGCTCGTTCAAGAGGGTGCGGTGGCCGAAGGATCCGCTGAACTGCGGACGACCCGCGCAGGTGACTGTGGAAGTGCTCCCGGGTGGATTCTGTCCGGTCGAGCTCACGCCCCGTGCGCCTGCGCCGGGGCGTTTCGTTTTGTGCAGACGCCCCTTCTACGTGCCTGATTCAGACGGTCCCCGGCGTACGCGGCCGGCCGCAAGGTCGGTCGAGGATCATCACCCCGGAAGGAGGCCGAGGCTCATGGCGACGTCCGACAAGGTCGCAGCTGTGGAAGAGATCACGACGAAGCTGCGTGACTCCAACGCAGCTGTTGTGACTTCCTACACCGGACTGACCGTGGCGCAGCTCAAGCAGCTCCGCCGTTCTCTCGGCGAGAACGCTCAGTACCGAGTGGTGAAGAACACGCTGACCCAGATCGCGGCCAAGGAGGCCGGGGTCGAGCTGGACGAGCACCTCACGGGCTCGACGGCTGTCGCCTTCGTCACCGGTGACCCGGTGGAGGCGGCGAAGGGTCTGCGTGACTTCGCCAAGGAGAACCCCGCTCTCGTCATCAAGGGCGGCGTCCTGGACGGCAAGACGCTGTCCGCGGACGACATCAAGAAGCTTGCGGACCTCGAGTCCCGCGAGGTTCTGCTCAGCAAGCTGGCCGGTGCCATGAAGGGCAAGCAGTCGCAGGCTGCCGCGCTCTTCCAGGCGCTGCCGACGAAGCTCGTCCGCACCGTGGACGCGCTGCGCGCCAAGCAGGCCGAGCAGGGCGGTGCCGAGTAATTCGGCTCGCGTATTGACCCCCGCCCGTCGGGCGGAGGTCGCAGCGGGCCCGAACGTACGCCCGCCTCTCATGTACATCCGGCACCAGCCGAATTAGTGGAAGGACCGCCATCATGGCGAAGCTCAGCCAGGAAGACCTGCTCGCGCAGTTCGAGGAGATGACCCTCATCGAGCTCTCCGAGTTCGTGAAGGCCTTCGAGGAGAAGTTCGACGTCGAGGCTGCCGCCCCGGCCGCCGTCGTGGCCGCCGCCCCGGGTGCCCCGGGTGCGGGCGCCGAGGCCGCCGAGGAGCAGGACGAGTTCGACGTCGTCCTCACCGGCGCCGGCGACAAGAAGATCCAGGTCATCAAGGTCGTGCGTGAGCTGACCTCGCTGGGTCTGAAGGAGGCCAAGGACCTCGTCGACGGCACCCCGAAGCCGGTCCTCGAGAAGGTCGCCAAGGACGCCGCGGACAAGGCCAAGGAGGCCCTCGAGGGCGCCGGCGCCTCCGTCGAGGTCAAGTGACCTCAGCGAGTCTCCTGACTCTTCCGGGCCTTGTGGCTCGAGCGCTGTAACGCGCACACACTGAGGGGCGATCACCCATACGGGTGGTCGCCCTTCGGCGTTGCCGTGACGGCTGCCTTGCACTGTCGGTGCGGCCGAGTATGGTGATCTTCGTTGTGCCTCCGGCGCCTCCTTGGTGACGATCGTGGCGGCCCGGTTTGGGCAGGGGGGCCTTGACGAACCGCACGCAGCGCGCAATTCTCGGGACGCGTCGTCGCATCGATCCGAGATCCGAGGCATGGATCGGCGGCAAAGAGGGCAGTGTGGATATGCGCCCAGCGGCGAGGGGTCTGCCGAGGGTGCCGACAACAGCAAGACGTAGAGGTGTTCGTGGGTCTGAGAAAAACCCGCTCTGGACATCAGTGGGCCGAGTGGCTACACTGACCCTTTGCGCTGCCTGTTAGCTGCCTCCTGCCCGTCACCAGGGGCATGCCCACCGTTTGAGCATCGTTGAGTGATCGTTCCTGACCTGGGATTTTACTCGGCATGGCTCGGCGTGGGACCGGTACGCGCGTAGTGAGTCCGAGCCCTCGGAAGGACCCCCTCTTGGCCGCCTCGCGCAACGCCTCGACCGCCAGTACGAACAACGGCGCCAGCACCGCCCCGCTGCGCATCTCATTCGCAAAGATCAAGGAGCCCCTCGAGGTTCCGAACCTTCTTGCGCTGCAAACCGAGAGCTTTGACTGGCTGCTCGGCAATGACGCCTGGAAGGCTCGCGTCGAGGCCGCTCTGGACAGTGGACAGGACGTCCCCACCAAGTCCGGTCTGGAGGAGATCTTCGAGGAGATCTCCCCGATCGAGGACTTCTCCGGGTCGATGTCGCTGACCTTCCGCGACCACCGCTTCGAGCCGCCGAAGAACTCGATCGACGAGTGCAAGGAGCGCGACTTCACGTACGCCGCGCCGCTCTTCGTCACGGCCGAGTTCACCAACAACGAGACCGGCGAGATCAAGTCCCAGACGGTCTTCATGGGCGACTTCCCGCTCATGACCAACAAGGGCACCTTCTGCATCAACGGCACCGAGCGCGTCGTCGTCTCGCAGTTGGTCCGCTCGCCGGGTGTCTACTTCGACTCCTCCATCGACAAGACGTCGGACAAGGACATCTTCTCCGCCAAGATCATCCCGTCCCGGGGTGCCTGGCTGGAGATGGAGATCGACAAGCGCGACATGGTCGGTGTCCGCATCGACCGCAAGCGCAAGCAGTCGGTGACCGTACTGCTCAAGGCGCTCGGCTGGACGACCGAGCAGATCCTCGAGGAGTTCGGCGAGTACGAGTCCATGCGCGCCACCCTGGAGAAGGACCACACCCAGGGCCAGGACGACGCGCTGCTCGACATCTACCGCAAGCTGCGTCCGGGCGAGCCCCCCACGCGTGAGGCCGCGCAGACGCTGCTCGAGAACCTGTACTTCAACCCGAAGCGCTACGACCTCGCCAAGGTCGGCCGCTACAAGGTCAACAAGAAGCTGGGCGCGGACGCTCCGCTGGACGCCGGGATCCTGACCGTCGAGGACATCATCGCGACGATCAAGTACCTGGTGAAGCTGCACGCCGGTGAGACCGAGACCGTCGGGGACAGCGGCAGCGATGTCGTTGTGGAGACCGACGACATCGACCACTTCGGCAACCGCCGCCTGCGGAACGTCGGCGAGCTGATCCAGAACCAGGTCCGTACGGGTCTCGCCCGTATGGAGCGCGTCGTGCGTGAGCGCATGACCACCCAGGACGTCGAGGCGATCACGCCGCAGACCCTGATCAACATCCGGCCGGTCGTCGCCTCCATCAAGGAGTTCTTCGGCACCAGCCAGCTGTCGCAGTTCATGGACCAGACGAACCCGATCTCGGGTCTGACGCACAAGCGTCGTCTGTCCGCGCTCGGCCCCGGTGGTCTCTCCCGTGAGCGGGCCGGCTTCGAGGTCCGTGACGTGCACCCGTCTCACTACGGCCGCATGTGCCCGATCGAGACCCCTGAAGGCCCGAACATTGGTCTGATCGGTTCGCTCGCCTCGTACGGCCGCGTCAACGCGTTCGGCTTCGTCGAGACGCCGTACCGCAAGGTCGTCGATGGTGTGGTCACCGACGACGTCGACTACCTGACCGCCGACGAAGAGGACCGCTTCGTCATCGCGCAGGCGAACGCGCCGCTCACCGACGACATGCACTTCGCCGAGGCCCGCGTCCTGGTCCGCCGCCGTGGCGGCGAGGTCGACTACATCGCCGGCGACGACGTGGACTACATGGACGTCTCGCCGCGCCAGATGGTGTCGGTCGCGACCGCGATGATCCCGTTCCTCGAGCACGACGACGCCAACCGCGCGCTCATGGGCTCGAACATGATGCGCCAGGCCGTACCGCTGATCAAGGCCGAGGCGCCGCTGGTCGGCACCGGCATGGAGTACCGCTGCGCGGTCGACGCCGGTGACGTCATCAAGGCCGAGAAGGACGGTGTCGTCCAGGAGGTCTCCGCCGACTACGTGACGGTGGCCAACGACGACGGCACCTACACCACGTACCGCGTGGCCAAGTTCTCCCGCTCGAACCAGGGCACGTCCTTCAACCAGAAGGTCGTCGTCGACGAGGGCGCCCGCGTCATCGAGGGCCAGGTCCTCGCCGACGGTCCCTCGACCGATGAGGGCGAGATGGCCCTCGGCAAGAACCTGCTCGTGGCGTTCATGCCGTGGGAGGGCTACAACTACGAGGACGCGATCATCCTGTCGCAGCGCCTCGTGCAGGACGACGTCCTCTCCTCGATCCACATCGAGGAGCACGAGGTCGACGCCCGTGACACCAAGCTCGGCCCGGAGGAGATCACCCGGGACATCCCGAACGTGTCGGAAGAGGTTCTCGCGGACCTCGACGAGCGCGGGATCATCCGGATCGGTGCCGAGGTCGTCGCCGGTGACATCCTCGTCGGCAAGGTGACCCCCAAGGGTGAGACCGAGCTGACCCCCGAGGAGCGCCTGCTGCGCGCGATCTTCGGTGAGAAGGCCCGCGAGGTCCGTGACACCTCCCTGAAGGTGCCGCACGGCGAGACCGGCAAGGTCATCGGCGTCCGCGTCTTCGACCGCGAGGAGGGCGACGAGCTGCCGCCGGGCGTGAACCAGCTGGTTCGCGTGTACGTGGCGCAGAAGCGCAAGATCACCGACGGTGACAAGCTCGCCGGCCGGCACGGCAACAAGGGCGTCATCTCGAAGATCCTGCCGGTCGAGGACATGCCGTTCCTGGAGGACGGCACCCCGGTCGACATCATCCTCAACCCGCTGGGTGTCCCGTCCCGAATGAACCCGGGACAGGTCCTCGAGATCCACCTCGGCTGGCTCGCCAGCCAGGGCTGGAAGGTCGAGGGCAGCGAGGAGTGGATGGAGCGTCTGAAGAACATCGGCGCCGACGAGGTGCCCGCGCGTTCCAACGTCGCGACCCCGGTCTTCGACGGCGCCCGTGAGGACGAGCTCGCCGGCCTCTTCGAGCACGCTCTGCCCAACCGCGACGGTGACCGCATGGTCCTCCCGTCCGGCAAGGCGCAGCTGTTCGACGGCCGCTCGGGCGAGCCGTTCCCGGACCCGATCTCGATCGGGTACATGTACATCCTGAAGCTGCACCACCTGGTCGACGACAAGCTGCACGCGCGCTCGACCGGTCCGTACTCCATGATCACCCAGCAGCCGCTGGGTGGTAAGGCTCAGTTCGGTGGTCAGCGCTTCGGTGAGATGGAGGTGTGGGCCCTTGAGGCTTACGGCGCCGCTTACGCCCTTCAGGAGCTCCTGACCATCAAGTCCGACGACGTCACCGGCCGCGTGAAGGTCTACGAGGCCATCGTCAAGGGCGAGAACATCCCCGAGCCCGGCATCCCCGAGTCCTTCAAGGTGCTCATCAAGGAGATGCAGTCCCTCTGCCTCAACGTGGAGGTGCTGTCCTCGGACGGCATGTCCATCGAGATGCGGGACACGGACGAAGACGTCTTCCGCGCAGCGGAGGAGCTCGGTATCGACCTGTCCCGGCGCGAGCCGAGCAGCGTCGAAGAGGTCTGACGGGTCTGGCCGGGACCTCCCCGTGAGGTCCCGGCCCCACCCCGGACCCCCAGACCATGATTGAGACACGACCCCGAAAGAGGGATTGACGACAAGTGCTCGACGTCAACTTCTTCGACGAGCTGCGGATCGGCCTCGCGACCGCGGACGACATCCGACAGTGGTCCCACGGCGAGGTCAAGAAGCCGGAGACCATCAACTACCGCACCCTCAAGCCCGAAAAGGACGGCCTCTTCTGCGAGAAGATCTTCGGCCCGACCCGGGACTGGGAGTGCTACTGCGGCAAGTACAAGCGTGTCCGCTTCAAGGGCATCATCTGTGAGCGCTGCGGCGTCGAGGTCACTCGCGCCAAGGTGCGGCGTGAGCGGATGGGCCACATTGAGCTGGCCGCTCCCGTCACCCACATCTGGTACTTCAAGGGCGTTCCGTCGCGCCTTGGCTACCTGCTCGACCTTGCCCCCAAGGACCTCGAGAAGGTCATCTACTTCGCGGCGTACATGATCACGTACGTCGACGAGGAGCGCCGCACCCGCGACCTGCCCTCCCTGGAGGCGCACGTCTCGGTCGAGCGTCAGCAGATCGAGAACCGTCGCGACTCCGACCTGGAGGCCCGCGCCAAGAAGCTCGAGACCGACCTGGCCGAGCTCGAGGCCGAGGGCGCCAAGGCGGACGTGCGCCGCAAGGTGCGCGAGGGCGCCGAGCGTGAGATGAAGCAGCTGCGTGACCGTGCGCAGCGCGAGATCGACCGTCTCGACGAGGTGTGGAACCGCTTCAAGAACCTCAAGGTCCAGGACCTCGAGGGCGACGAGCTGCTCTACCGCGAGCTGCGTGACCGCTTCGGCACGTACTTCGACGGCTCGATGGGTGCCGCGGCGCTGCAGAAGCGCCTGGAGTCCTTCGACCTCGACGAGGAGGCCGAGCGTCTCCGCGAGATCATCCGTACCGGCAAGGGCCAGAAGAAGACCCGTGCGCTCAAGCGCCTCAAGGTCGTCTCCGCGTTCCTGCAGACCAGCAACAGCCCCAAGGGCATGGTGCTCGACTGCGTGCCGGTCATCCCGCCGGACCTGCGTCCGATGGTGCAGCTGGACGGTGGCCGCTTCGCGACCTCCGACCTGAACGACCTGTACCGCCGGGTCATCAACCGCAACAACCGCCTCAAGCGTCTCCTTGACCTCGGTGCGCCCGAGATCATCGTGAACAACGAGAAGCGGATGCTGCAGGAGGCCGTCGACGCGCTGTTCGACAACGGCCGCCGCGGTCGCCCGGTCACCGGTCCCGGTAACCGCCCGCTGAAGTCCCTCAGCGACATGCTGAAGGGTAAGCAGGGTCGCTTCCGTCAGAACCTGCTCGGTAAGCGTGTCGACTACTCGGCGCGTTCCGTCATCGTCGTCGGCCCGCAGCTCAAGCTGCACCAGTGCGGTCTGCCGAAGTACATGGCGCTCGAGCTGTTCAAGCCGTTCGTGATGAAGCGCCTGGTCGACCTGAACCACGCGCAGAACATCAAGTCGGCCAAGCGCATGGTCGAGCGCGGCCGCACGGTCGTGTACGACGTCCTCGAAGAGGTCATCGCGGAGCACCCGGTGCTCCTCAACCGTGCGCCCACCCTGCACCGCCTCGGCATCCAGGCCTTCGAGCCGCAGCTGGTCGAGGGCAAGGCCATTCAGATTCACCCGCTCGTCTGCACCGCGTTCAACGCGGACTTCGACGGTGACCAGATGGCCGTGCACCTGCCGCTGTCCGCGGAGGCGCAGGCCGAGGCCCGCATCCTGATGCTGTCCTCGAACAACATCCTCAAGCCGGCCGACGGCCGTCCGGTCACCATGCCGACCCAGGACATGGTGCTCGGTCTGTTCTTCCTCACCACGGACCCGGAGTTCCGGGACGTGCGGGGCGAGGGCCGGTCGTTCACGTCGACGGCCGAGGCGGTCATGGCGTTCGACGCGAAGGAGCTCTCGCTCCAGGCGCCGATCGACATCCGCTTCCCGGTGGGCAGCATGCCTCCGCGTGGCTGGACCCCGCCTGCGCTCGAGGAAGGGGACGACCGCGTCGGGGAAGGGGCGTGGCAGCCCGGTGACAGCTTCCGGATGCGTACGTCCCTGGGCCGCGCGCTCTTCAACGAGCTGCTGCCCGAGGACTACCCGTTCGTGGACTACGAGGTCGGCAAGAAGCAGCTCTCCGAGATCGTCAACGACCTCGCCGAGCGCTACCCGAAGACCATCGTGGCGGCGACGCTCGACAACCTGAAGGCGGCCGGTTACTACTGGGCCACCCGCTCCGGTGTCACCGTCGCCATCTCCGACGTGGTCGTGCCCGAGGCGAAGAAGAACATCGTCGCCAACTACGAGGCACAGGACGAGAAGGTCCAGAAGCAGTACGAGCGCGGTCTGATCACCAAGGACGAGCGCACCAACGAGCTGATCACCATCTGGACCCGCGCGACCAACGAGGTCGCCGAGGCGATGTCCGAGAACTTCCCGAAGACCAACCCCATCTTCATGATGGTGAATTCGGGTGCTCGAGGAAACATGATGCAGATGCGTCAGATCGCCGGTATGCGTGGTCTGGTGTCCAACGCCAAGAACGAGACGATCCCGCGTCCCATTAAGGCGTCCTTCCGCGAGGGCCTGTCCGTGCTGGAGTACTTCATCTCCACGCACGGTGCCCGTAAGGGTCTGGCGGACACCGCTCTGCGTACCGCCGACTCGGGTTACCTGACCCGTCGTCTGGTGGACGTCTCGCAGGACGTGATCATTCGCGAGGAGGACTGTGGCACCGACCGCGGCCTCAAGCTGAAGATCGCCGCCAAGGACGCCGCCGGTGTGCTCCGCAAGGCCGAGAACGTCGAGTCCTCGGTGTACGCGCGGATGCTCGCCGAGGACGTCGTCGTCGACGGCAAGGTCATCGCGCCGGCCAATGTCGACCTGGGTGACGTCCTGATCGACACCCTCGTCGCCCACGGCGTCGAGGAGGTCAAGACCCGCTCGGTGCTGACCTGTGAGTCGGCGGTCGGCACGTGTGCGTACTGCTACGGCCGTTCGCTCGCCACCGGCAAGCTGGTCGACATCGGTGAGGCGGTCGGCATCATCGCCGCCCAGTCCATCGGTGAGCCCGGCACCCAGCTGACGATGCGTACCTTCCACACCGGTGGTGTGGCCGGTGACGACATCACCCAGGGTCTGCCGCGTGTCGTCGAGCTCTTCGAGGCCCGGTCGCCGAAGGGTATGGCTCCGATTTCGGAGTCCGCCGGTCGCGTCCGGATCGAGGAGACCGAGAAGACCAAGAAGGTCGTTGTCACGCCGGACGACGGCAGCGACGAGACGGCGTACCCGATCTCGAAGCGCGCCCGTCTCATGGTCAGCGAGGGCGACCACGTCCAGGTGGGCCAGAAGCTCACCGTGGGTACCGAGAACCCGCACGACGTGCTGCGCATCCTCGGCCAGCGGGCCGTTCAGGTCCACCTGGTCGGCGAGGTGCAGAAGGTCTACAACTCGCAGGGTGTGGCGATCCACGACAAGCACATCGAGATCATCATCCGGCAGATGCTGCGCCGTGTGACGATCATCGAGTCCGGCGACGCGGAGCTGCTGCCGGGCGAGCTCGTGGAGCGCGGCAAGTTCGAGACCGAGAACCGCCGCGTGGTGCAGGAGGGCGGCTCGCCCGCCTCCGGCCGTCCGCAGCTGATGGGTATCACCAAGGCCTCGCTGGCCACCGAGTCGTGGCTGTCGGCGGCGTCCTTCCAGGAGACGACCAGGGTCCTGACGGACGCGGCGATCAACGCCAAGTCCGACTCCCTGATCGGCCTCAAGGAGAACGTCATCATCGGTAAGCTCATCCCGGCCGGTACGGGCCTGTCCCGCTACCGGAACATCCGGGTCGAGCCGACCGAGGAGGCCAAGGCCGCGATGTACTCGGCCGTCGGCTACGACGACATCGACTACTCGCCGTTCGGCACGGGCTCCGGCCAGGCCGTTCCGCTGGAGGACTACGACTACGGTCCGTACAACCAGTAAGCGAGCAGCTTGAGTTGAAGGGCGGTCGCTCCGTTGGGTAACGGAGTGGCCGCCCTTCGGCGTGTCCGGGGGCTCCGGGACCGGGCCGCCGGTGCGGGTTCGGCGGCTCGGACAGTCAGCCGGCTCGGGCGGTCAGCGGCTCGGGCCGAGGTACGGCTGCAGGTGGTGCAGGCGGGTGTGGTAGTCCGGGTGCGAGGAGAGCAGCTTCGCCAGCGGGGCCTGCTGTGGGGGCGGGAGCCGGTCCGGCGGTACGCCGGGGTGGGCGGCCCGGACCGCGGCGCGCAGTTGCTCCTCCTCGGCGGCGTGCATGGTGGCGAGCACCTCCGCGAGCATCGGGGCGAAGCCGAGGGCGGCCGCCTGCTGGTCGGCGCGGAGCTCGGCGCGGCGGCCGACGGCGGCGATCAGATACGGGATGACGAGCAGGAGCAGCGGCAGACCGTACAACGAGGTCAGCGTCGTGAAGGTGAACGCCCCGAAGACAAGCAGCACGAAGCCGACGCCGAAGCAGGAGAAGGCGCGGGACACCCGCAGCATCCCGAACGCCACCGCACGAAGCAGCCGCCAGGCGAACCGGCCCGGCAGCGCGTACCAGTAGCCGAGCAGCGAGGACCAGCTGTGGCCGCCGGTGTGGTGCCCCAACTCGTGTGCCAGGACCGCGGCGAGCTGGCCGGAGGGCAGCCGGTTCATGGCGAAGCGCGTGACACCGACGATGTGGCCGGCCGCCGCGACCGCGTTCAGGTCGTCGCTGTCCTCGACCCACAGCTCGTACGTACGGCCGTCGACGCCCGCGCGTGCGGTGACCTCGCGCCAGACGGGCTCCAGCCTGGCGCGCTCTTCGGGGGTGGGGTAGCGCAGCCGGAGGAGGTGGCGGGCGATGACGCTCTCGGTGGGGCGGTGGAAGACGAGCAGCCCGCTGAGCAGCCAGGCCAGGACGACGAGGAAGCCGATGCCGCCGAAGAGCAGGGAGACCAGGCTGACGACCAGGAGGCTGCCGAGGAAGTTCGGGATGTGCAGGAGCAGCCCGCCGACCGTGGCGGCGTCCGCTCCGCGCTGGCGGTCGGAGAGGTGGATGCGGCGTTGGTCGAAGCTTATGTCGTGGGGGTGTGAGGGCTGTTGGGGTTGTTCGGGCTGTTGAGGCTGCTGAGGCTGTGGGGGCGGAGGTGTCGGGGGTGTTGAGGGCTGTGGTGGGGGCTGGTGCGGGGGTGCTTGTGGGTAGGTGGGTTCCGGTTCTGGGGTGGGGGAGTGCTGTGGGTACTCGGGCTCGGGGTAGGCGGGTTCGGGGGGTGCGGCCTTGGGGTATCCGGGTTCCGGCTCGGGCTCGGGCTTGGGCTCGGGGTAGGCGGGTTCGGGTGGGGTCGTCATGGTCGTGGCTCCCGTTTGTTCGGGTGGGGAGTGGGTGCGGGCTCGTCAGCCGATGAGCAGGGCGCCGGGCAGGAGCACCGCGCCGGTGGCGAAGGCGAGCAGTCCGGCGCGGATCCAGAGGTGCTTGCGGGCGGCGATACGGCTGTTCGCGGTGAGGGCGGCGAGCAGGCCCGCGGTCGGGGCGCCCGCCGTGACCTCAAGCGCGGCCGCCAACTCGCCCTGCCGGGCGGCGCGTTGGATGTCGTCGAAGTACGTGAGCGGTCGGCCGGGGGTCCAGGTGTCGCCGCCGTAGCGCGGTACGACAGCCATGAGCAGGGCGAACAGCGCGAGGGCCAGGGCGAGCGCACCGGCCCACCAGGTCACGGCCCCCGCCGCGCCCAGGTCGCCCGGGGACCAGGACCGGCCGGCGAGCAGCCCGCTGAGGACACCGGCCGTCATGCCGAGCGCGGCGACGAGGACGGCGGCCTTGCTGTCGGCGCGGGCGATCTCGGCGCGCAGGTCGGTGAGGAGCTGGGCCGCGGTGGCTTCGGTGGTGGCGGCGGTGGGGCGGGGTGTGGTGGGTGTCGGGGTGGTGCTCATGAGGGGTTGGGCCCTTCGTCGGTGGGCCCTTCGCTGTGGGGTCCTTGGCTGTTGGGTCCTTCGCCGTCGGGCTGCTCGTTGCCGGTGGCTGCCGGTGGGGGCGGTGGCGGGCCGGGTGGGGGCGGGGGCATGACGGGGGTGCTGCCGTAGCCGGGTGGCGGCTGCCAGCCGTCGAGGGTGCCCGGGGAGTTGGGGGCGGCAGGTGGTGCGGCTGCTTCCTGACGTTGACGTTGCTGCGACGCCGTATCCGCCCTATCCGCTGTATCTGCCGCGTCTGCCGTACCGCCCGCAGAAGCCGGGGACTTGTCCAGCGACGGCGGAGACGGCGGAGACGGCGGCGAGGCCGGTCCGCCCCCGGAGTCCGGGGGCGACACCCCCGGAAGGCGCTGGCTGAGGATGTCGCTCATCGCGCGCAGCGCCAGCTGCTTGGGACCCTCCAGCTCGTACCCCTCGGCGTGATCGCCGCCCAGGAGCTGCCCGACGAGGTCCATCTGAGCCTGGATGAACCGGAGTTGGTCCTCGCGCATGTTGTTCATGACCAGCTCGGTGTCCTCGGGGTGGCGGGCCAGATGCATGGCCCACGACTGCACCCCGCGCTGCTCCAGATGCCACTGGTAGAACTTGATCTTCTCGGTCTCGAGCTGTTGCAGCTCCAGCTCCTGCCGCCCGCGCTGCAGGGCCCGTTCGTGCTGCCACTGTTGTTGCTGGAGCGCCAACTCCTGCTCCTGGCGGCCGTACTGGGAGGCCCGTTCGATCTGGAGCGCGTCCTGCTGCCGACTGCGGCGGTCCTGCTCGACGTCGAGCTCCATGCCGCGCTGCGCCGTGCGGACGCCCTCCGTGGCGGCGTGGTCGATGGCCTGCAGGCGCTGCTGGTGGGCGATGTTCTCGTCGTCCCTGCGCAGCCGCACCGTCCAGGTGACCCGGAGGCCCGCGGTCTCGCCGAGCGGCGCCCCCATGGTCAGGGTCCGCAGCAGCTCCTGCTCCGCGTCGGCGCTGCGCGCGATCGGGAACCGGCGGGCGACCGGCCGCGCGGCCTGCTGCAACTCGCCGATCAGGAGCCCCGGCACATTGCGGTGCCCGCTGGCCACGAACCGGGCGGGGTCGACCACCTGCCAGGACAGCTCGACCGCGACGCCGAACTCGAAGGCGTCGTTGTCGCTGGGCAGCGCGAGTGCGGCCGATACGGGATGGACGCCCATGTCCACCTCGTACACGGCGGTGTAGCGCTTGCCCGCCGCCTCGCTGCGGGTCGGACGCAGCGGCGGCAGGTACGTCTCGTAGCCGCCCTGGGCGGTCGCGAAGACGAGGGCGTGGTCGATACGGGTGGGTGGCTTGCGCGTGGTGAAGTCGAGCCGCGACAGCTGGCGCACGGTGATGACCGGGTCGGTCAACTGACTGTGCCGGTCTGCGGACTGCTGCCAGTCGGGCAGTCGGCGGCGGAAGTCGGCCATGGTGGGCGTCTCCTCGAAGGATCAAGATCGAGTGGAGGGGGTAGGGGAGGGCGCGGCGCGCCACGCGAACCGCGCCGGACGGACCGCGCCATCGCCGGACGGACCGCGTCACGCGGACCGCGTCAGGCGGGCGCGCGTTCCCCGGGCAGTACGGTCAGCAGCCGCTCCGCGACCCGCGGCGGCGGGCTCCCGTCCTCGCCGGGCATGGTGCGCAGCAGATGGCCCAGGCGCTGCCGGGCGGGCCCGGGCTCGGCCAACTCCGGGAGCAGCGCGGCGAGTTGCCACTCCACCGCCTGGTCCCGGTCGGCGCTGAGCACCCAGTCGCGCAGCACGTCGAGCGCGTGCCCGGTGTGCTGCCGGTCGCCGAGGGCGGCCCGCCAGAGCGTCGCGATGTGCCGGGCGTCCGGCGTGCCCGCCGCGGCCGACTCGGCGTACCGGGACAGGAGCAGCGGAAGCCCGTACGGCTCGTCGTTCTCCGTCTCCGTACGGCCGCAGGCGCGCAGAAAGCCGCCGAGGGCCAGGTCGTGCACGGCACGGTCGTCGTCGAGGGTCCGGGTGAGCTCGGCGAGGACCTCGCCGGCGGCGGGGGAGAGGAGCAGCAGCTCGACGGAGTCGGCGAGTTCGGCCAGCATCGTCTCGTCGGGCCCGTCGGGCCCGACGGGCTGATCCGACGCGTCGGCTCCGTACTCCTTGCGCACCGCGCGGCGCAGCGCGGCGAGCGTCTCGCGCGGGCGCTCCGGGCCGATCAGCGCGTGCGCGCGCACGGCGACCCAGCAGCGCCGCGGGTCGTCGTCCGTGCACCAGGTGTCGAGGATCCGCGGCACGTTGGCGCTGCTGCCCAGCATGTGCGTGAGGGCGAGCGCGTTGACCGCGGCGTTGCGGTGCCGGAACCGCTCGGAGTGCACCCAGGGCTCCACCACCAGGGCCATGGCGGACGGCAGATCGGTGGCGGCGAGCACGGCGACCGTGGCGGCCGCGCGGGTACGGACGAGGGGCCGCCCGTCACCCGCGAGCAGCCGGAGCCACCGCACCAGGCCGGGCCGCGCCGACGGGTGCCCGATCCACACCTCGCGCAGCAGCACCAGCGCGGCCCGGTCGTCCTGGTAGGCGGCCTTGGACTGGGTGACGTGCCCCCACTCGGTGTCCTCGGTCTCCTCGTACGACGTGGCGCGGGCGAGCTGGAGCCGCCCCGCGATCGAGGTGCCGAAGACCGGGACCTCGGGCACCTTGAGGCGGTTCTCGGTCTCCTGGAGATACGCGTAGAGGGCGTCGCTCAACTCGGCGGTGAGGGCGTACGGCGCACCGTCGAAGGCGGCGAGCGCGACCAGGAACGCCTTGTCCCGCAGCGGTGTGATCGCCTCGTCCGCGTCGAACCACTCCTGCACCTGGCTCTCCAGGGAGGCGAGCGAGAAGCGCGCCACGTCGGCCTCGCCCGCCGCCCCGTCCGCGTACCGCAGCAGGGTCCTGGCGAAGGCCGCCACCTCGCGCAACTGGTGGTCGCGGCCGAGGAAGTCGGCCACGGAGTCGAGCGCGAGCAGCCGCTCGACGGTCTTCTCGTCGGTCTCCGCGTGCAGTTGCGCCGTGAGGACGTCGGCGGCGCCCGGCGGCACCCAGCGCGTGACGGGGATGTCCTCGAGCGCCGCCGTGGGGCCCACCGTGATCACCAAGTGGGCGTCCTTCTCGGCGAGTTTCTCGCGTATGGCGAGCAGGTGCGGCTCGCGCAGCGGCTGGTCGCGGCGCGTGCTGAGGTCGCACAGGACATAGCCACCGCCGGTGTCGCCGTCGAGCTGTCCGGCCAGCGCGTTCGGCGAGGTGGTGCGGTCGAGGGTGCGTACGGGCGAGGCGCCCAGGCGGCGCAGAAGCATGAGGGCCGCGGTGCGCCGCCCGGTGAAGTGCGCCCCGGAGAGCACCAGGACGCGCTCGGCGCGCAGCCGCGCGAGGAGCCCGTCGAGTACGGACTCGTCGGCGACGAAGGACCGTTCGAGCCGGGCGAGGACGGACTCGGGGACCTCCCCGGAGGCGTGCGTGGGCCCGGGCACGCCCAGGTGGTAGATCTCCGTCTTGCTGCCCATGATGACGTCGCCGGTGACCTGGCCGCCGCTGACGCCGTGCTGATCGCGGGCGACGAAGCCGCCGCCGAAGCCCGCGCCGTCGCCCACCATGATCTTGGGGCTGTGCTGGTAGAGGTCGCGCCGTGCGGCCCAGGCGTCCTGCGGCCGGTCGGCGTCGTCCGGGGCCTGCTGGTCCTCGGCCGCTCCGCTCTCGGGGGGCTCGGCGCCGGGGGCGGCCGGGTCGGCGGGCTTGCCCTCCGCGTCCGCGGGGCGTGCGCCGCCCGGTGCCTCGTCGGCACTCATGGGCGCTCACCTCGCTCGGGGTCGGTTCCGGTGGTGCCGGTGCCGGTGCCGGTGCCGGTACCGGTGTTTCCGGTTCCGCCGACGTGTACGTCGCCGGTGACCTGGCCGCCGCTGACGCCGTGTTGGTCCCCGGCGACGTAGCCGCCGCCGAAGGTGACGTTGCCGTTGAAGATGGCGGCTGCCGGTGGGCCGGCGGGGGGTGCGGCTGCGGTTCCCTGCTTGTCGTCGGCGGTACGGGGGGCCTCGGCTTCGGCCACCGACGTGGCGTCCGCCACCGACGCGGCGTCCGCATCCTCCGGCACCGGCCCGTGCAGCCAGGCGCTGAGCGGACCGTTCTTGGAGTCCACCGTGATGGCGTGGAACTCCTCGGCGGGGATGCCCGGGTGCCCCTGCCGCACGATCCCGGCGTGCACCGCGTCCGAGACGCAGAGCGCGAAGTCGTCCGGCCGCTGCCGCAGCGCCCGCCGCAGCAGCTCGGCGTCGAGCAGCCGGCAGGCGTGGTTGAGCTGGCTGCCCACCCAGCCGCCGTGCCCGTCGACGGCGACGTACCCGGTCGCGAGCACGGCGCGCAGCCGTATCTGGGCCGAGCTCGAGGCCATCCGGTTCGTCGCCCGGAGGCGTATCGGAACCTCGGTGAGCAGGGCCCGGAGCAGGGCCGGTACGGAGGCGTTGGCGTCGATCAGCTCCATCACGGAGTCGCCCCGGTCGGCGCGCAGCCGGAGCGTCTCGTCGATGCCCGCGGCCTCCAGGGTCTCGTCGGTGAGGTCGTAGAGCATGCGCCGTAAGTACGCCTGCTCGACGTCGTCGCGGTCGCTGTACTTCTCGATGTCGAGCAGAAGGATCGTCCTGCTCACGGGGTCGCTCGCGGCGGCGCTCATGCCCTGCCTCTCGCTCGGTCACTGGTCGGACTGGCCGGACGGCCGGACTGGCCGGACGGGTCGGCAGGCAGCAGCGTGGCGGGCGCGGGCCGCGGGGAGTTAGGGCGGATGACGCACTCGTTCTGTGACCGTGTGCACAGAACGGCGCGGCGACCCCCGAACTCCCGTACTCCCTCCGAAGGACTCACCACCTGCCGGAAGCCGCGCCCCCCGCGCCCCCCGAAGGCCGCTCCCGTCGAGCGATCCGCCGCAGGATGTCCGGCCGCAGGATCACGACCGTCCGCCTCCCGGTGGTCACCACGCCGCGGTCCCGGAGGTCCTTGAGCACCCGTTGGAGCATTTCGCGGGAGGCGGCCACGGCACCGGCGAGCTCCTGTTTGCTCAGGGCCACCCCGAGGTCGATGCCGTCGGGCACCCGC
The DNA here is from genome assembly GCF_053591935.1 of Streptomyces sp. NPDC002851. Lineage (NCBI taxonomy): Bacteria > Bacillati > Actinomycetota > Actinomycetes > Kitasatosporales > Streptomycetaceae > Streptomyces > Streptomyces sp. NPDC002851. Next base: position 50,777 of record NZ_JBSFUT010000001.1, read on the forward strand.
CGGCCGTGTGCCCGGGCGAGGTCCAGGAGCAGCGCCGCGACCCGCTCCAGGGTGGTCATCGAGGCGAAGAGCACCCAGCGCGAGTCGGCCGCGCGGGTCCGCTCCGCGATCAGGCCCATGAGCTTCACGCCCACATGACCCCGCTCTTCGAGGTACGCCATGAAGCGGTCCCGTTCGATCGCCACGGCCTGGACGGTCTCGAGGGCGGTCACGGTCGCCGAGCGCGGCCGCCCGGTGAGCCCGGCCGACTCGCCGATCAGGTCGCCGGGGCCGCGCAGCGCGAGCAGCGCCTCATAGCCGTCGTCCGCGGTGGCGGTCACCTTGGTCCAGCCGTGCAGCACGACCAGGACGTGCGTGGACGGCTCGTGCTGCTGCATCAGCGGCACCTTGGCGGCGAACCGCAGCTCCCGGCCGAGGGCGAGCAGCGCCGTACGGTCCTCCGGTTCGAGCCGGGCGAGGAACGGCACCCGGTCATGGAGGCCGTCGTCGCCCTCCGGCAGATTGCGCACCGGTCGAACCCCCGATCGTCGACGCCGTTGCCGTACCGGCCAGCCAGTCGATCAAGGTACGGCCGGCACCCGGGCGTTGAAGGTGCGGTCGCCGGTGAACGGCCGAAAGTGTGCGGGCGCGCTACCGTGGAACGGCCGAAATCACATCAAGGCCGCCACCCCGAGCCGTCCTGATTCGTCCGGCCGACGTCCGTAGCAGAAGGCGACAACTCCGGCGTGTCAGGGCCCATTCATTTGTTTTGACCGAAGTCCATGCGGTAGGTACGCTCAGACCTTGTGCCTGGGGTGTGCCTGGGCTCCCGTGCGTGCCCATCGTCCGCCCGGTGAGTTCCGATCGGTGAGTACCGATCAAGGCCGCCGCAATCCGCATCCCCTCCGCCTTATCAGCGGAGCGTGCAGGGTTCGACACACCCGACCGCGTGGGTCGGCAAAGTTCCAGGTTAGCTTTACTCATACGGCACACAGAAACCGGAGAAGTAGTGCCTACGATCCAGCAGCTGGTCCGAAAGGGCCGGCAGGACAAGGTCGAGAAGACGAAGACGCCGGCCCTGGAGGCTTCGCCCCAGCGCCGTGGCGTCTGCACGCGTGTGTTCACCACCACCCCGAAGAAGCCGAACTCGGCCCTCCGTAAGGTCGCGCGTGTGCGTCTGACCTCCGGCATCGAGGTCACGGCCTACATCCCGGGTGAGGGGCACAACCTGCAGGAGCACTCCATCGTGCTCGTGCGCGGCGGTCGTGTGAAGGACCTGCCGGGTGTTCGCTACAAGATCATCCGGGGTGCGCTCGACACCCAGGCGGTCAAGAACCGCAAGCAGGCCCGCAGCCGCTACGGCGCCAAGAAGGAGAAGTAAGAATGCCTCGTAAGGGCCCCGCCCCGAAGCGCCCGGTCATCATCGACCCGGTCTACGGTTCTCCTCTGGTGACCTCCCTCATCAACAAGGTGCTGCTGAACGGCAAGCGCTCCACCGCCGAGCGCATCGTGTACGGCGCCATGGAGGGTCTGCGCGAGAAGTCCGGCAACGACCCGGTCATCACGCTCAAGCGCGCGCTCGAGAACATCAAGCCGACCCTCGAGGTCAAGTCCCGCCGTGTCGGTGGTGCGACCTACCAGGTTCCGGTTGAGGTCAAGCCCGGCCGCGCCAACACCCTCGCGCTCCGCTGGCTCGTGGGTTACTCCCGCGCCCGCCGCGAGAAGACCATGACCGAGCGTCTGATGAACGAGCTGCTCGATGCCTCCAACGGCCTCGGCGCAGCCGTGAAGAAGCGCGAGGACACGCACAAGATGGCCGAGTCCAACAAGGCCTTCGCGCACTACCGCTGGTAGTCGAAACCCACATCGAGAGACCGAGAGAAGACTGAAGCCTTATGGCTACCACTTCGCTTGACCTGGCCAAGGTGCGCAACATCGGCATCATGGCCCACATCGACGCGGGCAAGACGACGACCACCGAGCGGATCCTGTTCTACACCGGTGTTTCGTACAAGATCGGTGAGGTCCACGACGGCGCTGCCACGATGGACTGGATGGAGCAGGAGCAGGAGCGTGGTATCACCATCACCTCCGCAGCCACCACTTGTCACTGGCCGCTCGAAAACGTCGACCACACCATCAACATCATCGACACCCCGGGGCACGTCGACTTCACCGTTGAGGTGGAGCGCTCCCTGCGCGTGCTCGACGGTGCCGTGACGGTGTTCGACGGTGTGGCCGGTGTCGAGCCCCAGTCCGAGACCGTTTGGCGGCAGGCGGACCGTTACGGCGTTCCGCGTATCTGCTTCGTCAACAAGCTCGACCGCACCGGCGCCGAGTTCCACCGCTGCGTCGACATGATCACCGACCGCCTGGGCGCGCAGCCGCTGGTCATGCAGCTGCCGATCGGTGCCGAGGCGGACTTCAAGGGCGTCGTCGACCTGGTCACGATGAAGGCCTTCGTGTGGTCCGCCGAGGCCACCAAGGGCGAGATGTACGACACCGTCGACATCCCGGACACCCACAAGGAGGCCGCCGAGGAGTACCGCGGCAAGCTCCTTGAGGCCGTGGCCGAGAACGACGAAGAGATCATGGAGCTGTACCTGGAGGGCGAGGAGCCCTCCGTGGAGCAGCTGTACGCCGCGATCCGTCGTATCACCATCGCGTCCGGCAAGAGCGAGGGCACCACCGTCACCCCGGTGTTCTGCGGTACCGCGTTCAAGAACAAGGGTGTCCAGCCGCTGCTCGACGCCGTTGTCCGCTTCCTCCCGTCGCCGCTCGACATCGAGGCGATCGAGGGCCACGCGGTCAACAACCCCGACGAGGTCGTCAAGCGGAAGCCGTCCGAGGACGAGCCGCTCTCCGCCCTCGCGTTCAAGATCGCTTCCGACCCGCACCTGGGCAAGCTCACCTTCATCCGGGTCTACTCGGGCCGCCTGGTGTCCGGCACCGCGGTGCTGAACTCCGTGAAGGGCAAGAAGGAGCGCATCGGCAAGATCTACCGCATGCACGCGAACAAGCGTGAGGAGATCGAGTCGGTGGGCGCCGGCGACATCGTCGCCGTCATGGGCCTGAAGCAGACCACCACCGGTGAGACGCTCTGCGACGACAAGAACCAGGTCATCCTGGAGTCCATGGACTTCCCGGCGCCGGTCATCGAGGTCGCGATCGAGCCCAAGTCCAAGGGCGACCAGGAGAAGCTGGGTGTCGCCATCCAGCGCCTGGCCGAGGAGGACCCGTCCTTCCGCGTCAAGACCGACGAGGAGACCGGCCAGACGATCATCGCCGGTATGGGCGAGCTCCACCTGGACGTCCTCGTCGACCGCATGAAGCGCGAGTTCCGGGTCGAGGCCAACGTCGGTAAGCCGCAGGTGGCGTACCGCGAGACCCTGCGCAAGCAGGTCGAGCGCCTGGACTACACGCACAAGAAGCAGACCGGTGGTTCCGGTCAGTTCGCCAAGGTGCAGATCGCGCTCGAGCCCCTTGAGGGCGACGGCTACGAGTTCGAGAACAAGGTCACCGGTGGCCGCATCCCGCGGGAGTACATCCCGTCCGTGGACGCGGGCTGCCAGGAGGCCATGGAGTTCGGTGTGCTCGCCGGCTACCCGCTCACGGGTGTCCGGGTCATCCTGCTCGACGGTGCCTACCATGAGGTCGACTCCTCGGAGATGGCCTTCAAGATCGCCGGTTCGATGGCCTTCAAGGAGGCCGCGAAGAAGGCGTCCCCGGCCCTGCTCGAGCCGATGATGAAGGTCGAGGTGACGACGCCCGAGGACTACATGGGTGACGTCATCGGTGACATCAACTCCCGTCGCGGTCAGATCCAGTCCATGGAAGACCGCCACGGTGCCAAGCTCGTCACGGGCCTGGTGCCGCTGTCGGAGATGTTCGGCTACGTCGGCGACCTCCGCAGCAAGACCTCGGGTCGCGCAAGCTACTCGATGCAGTTCGACTCCTACGCCGAGGTTCCCCGGAACGTCGCCGAGGAGATCATCGCGAAGGCCAAGGGCGAGTAACTCACCCGAGTTCAAGCTTTAGGCTTGTCACCGGAGCCTTAAGGGGGCATTACCTCCCCAACCGGAAGGTAATGCCCCTGGGCCCCGGGCATCCCAGCAAAGATCACCTGGCGCCGATGAGTAAGGCGTACAGAACCACTCCACAGGAGGACCCCAGTGGCGAAGGCGAAGTTCGAGCGGACTAAGCCGCACGTCAACATCGGCACCATCGGTCACATTGACCACGGTAAGACGACCCTCACGGCCGCCATTACCAAGGTGCTGCACGACGCGTACCCCGACCTGAACGAGGCTTCGGCCTTCGACATGATCGACAAGGCGCCCGAGGAGCGTCAGCGCGGTATCACCATCTCCATCGCGCACGTCGAGTACCAGACCGAGACGCGTCACTACGCCCACGTCGACTGCCCCGGTCACGCGGACTACATCAAGAACATGATCACCGGTGCCGCCCAGATGGACGGCGCGATCCTGGTGGTCGCCGCGACCGACGGCCCGATGCCGCAGACCAAGGAGCACGTGCTCCTGGCCCGCCAGGTCGGCGTTCCGTACATCGTTGTCGCCCTGAACAAGGCCGACATGGTGGACGACGAGGAGATCCTGGAGCTCGTCGAGCTCGAGGTCCGTGAGCTCCTCTCCGAGTACGAGTTCCCGGGCGACGACGTTCCGGTCGTCAAGGTCTCCGCCCTGAAGGCCCTCGAGGGCGACAAGGAGTGGGGCAACTCGGTCCTCGAGCTCATGAACGCCGTCGACACCGCCATTCCGGAGCCGGAGCGCGACGTCGACAAGCCGTTCCTCATGCCGATCGAGGACGTCTTCACGATCACCGGTCGCGGTACGGTCGTCACCGGCCGTATCGAGCGTGGTGTCCTGAAGGTCAACGAGACCGTCGACATCATCGGCATCAAGACCGAGAAGACCACCACCACGGTCACCGGCATCGAGATGTTCCGCAAGCTGCTCGACGAGGGCCAGGCCGGTGAGAACGTCGGTCTGCTGCTCCGCGGCATCAAGCGCGAGGACGTCGAGCGCGGCCAGGTCATCATCAAGCCGGGCTCGGTCACCCCGCACACCGAGTTCGAGGCGCAGGCCTACATCCTCTCCAAGGACGAGGGTGGCCGCCACACGCCGTTCTTCAACAACTACCGCCCGCAGTTCTACTTCCGTACGACTGACGTGACCGGTGTTGTGGAGCTCCCCGAGGGCACCGAGATGGTCATGCCCGGCGACAACACTGAGATGAAGGTTCAGCTCATCCAGCCCGTCGCCATGGAGGAGGGCCTGAAGTTCGCCATCCGTGAGGGTGGCCGGACCGTCGGCGCCGGCCAGGTCACCAAGATCCTCAAGTAATTGACGATCTGACCTGGTAGCTCGCCGAGCACCAGCTCAAGCCGGAGCCCCCGTACACCTCGTGTGTACGGGGGCTCCGGTCGTGTGCGGCTGTGCGTCGGCTCGTACGCGGCTGCGCGTCGGCAGCCGAATGCGCGGCGCCGTGCGGGCACATGGGTTTGACAAGGGGGCCTTGGGGGGTACGCTTCCTCGCCCTGATTGGCGCCCGACACGGCCCATATGGCACACTGTCCAGGTTGCTCGGTTGAGTGCCGATGCTGCGCGCCTCCCGCCGGGAGGACCGGAAGCGAGTCCCACAGTACTCGTCGCCCCAACTGCCGTAAGGGCAGCGCTGTGGCGGACGTACGGGAATCTTCCGGGAAGCGTCAGCGGGGTGCCTTCAGCCAGGCATCCGGTGGCCAAGCCGCTCACGTTGCAGGCTTCCCCGGCTCGCGGTCTTACGGCCCGCACCCCTAGCAGGGAAATCCCTTTGGGAGATCCATGTCGACGGGACTGCGACACGCCCGACCGCGTGGGTCGGAGAAGAGGGCCGGAGTCACCGGGTTCCAGAGCGTTACGAGAGACAGGACTACGAAGTAGCCATGGCGGGACAGAAGATCCGCATCCGGCTCAAGGCCTACGACCACGAGGTCATCGACACGTCGGCGAAGAAGATCGTCGAGACGGTGACCCGTACTGGTGCGTCGGTCGCGGGCCCGGTGCCGCTGCCCACTGAGAAGAACGTGTACTGCGTCATCAAGTCGCCGCACAAGTACAAGGACTCGCGCGAGCACTTCGAGATGCGCACGCACAAGCGCCTGATCGACATCCTCGACCCGACCCCCAAGACCGTTGACTCTCTGATGCGACTCGACCTCCCGGCCGGTGTCGACATCGAGATCAAGCTCTGAGGCCGGTGATCTGAGAGATGGCTAAGCAGATCAAGGGCATCCTGGGCGAGAAGCTCGGCATGACGCAGGTGTGGGACGAGAACAACCGCGTTGTTCCCGTCACCGTCGTCAAGGCCGGTCCGAACGTCGTGACCCAGGTCCGTACGAATGACACCGACGGCTACGAGTCGGTCCAGATCGCCTTCGGCGAGATCGACCCGCGCAAGGTGAACAAGCCCCTCAAGGGCCACTTCTCCAAGGCCGACGTCACCCCCCGCCGTCACCTCGTCGAGATCCGTACCGCTGACGCCAGCGAGTACACCCTCGGCCAGGAGATCACCGCCGACACCTTCGAGGCCGGCGTCAAGGTGGACGTGACCGGCAAGAGCAAGGGCAAGGGCTTCGCCGGTGTCATGAAGCGCCACAACTTCGGTGGCCTCGGCGCCGGGCACGGTACCCAGCGCAAGCACCGCTCTCCCGGTTCCATCGGTGGCTGCGCCACCCCTGGCCGTGTGTTCAAGGGCCTCCGCATGGCGGGCCGTATGGGCAACGAGCGGGTCACCACCCAGAACCTGACCGTCCACGCCGTTGACGCGGAGAAGGGTCTGCTGCTCATCAAGGGCGCGGTTCCTGGTCCGAACGGCGGCCTCGTCCTGGTCCGTACCGCGGCCAAGGGGGCCTGAGGTAACCGATGAGCACCATTGACATCCTTTCGCCGGCTGGCGACAAGGCCGGGACCGTCGAGCTCCCTTCGGAGATCTTCGACGCGAAGACCAGCGTTCCGCTGATCCACCAGGTCGTCGTCGCCCAGCTGGCCGCTGCCCGACAGGGCACGCACAAGACCAAGACCCGTGGCGAGGTCCGCGGCGGTGGCAAGAAGCCGTACCGCCAGAAGGGCACCGGCCGCGCGCGCCAGGGTTCGACCCGTGCGCCGCAGTTCGCCGGCGGTGGCGTGGTCCACGGCCCCGTGCCGCGTGACTACTCGCAGCGGACCCCGAAGAAGATGAAGGCCGCCGCGCTGCGTGGCGCCCTCTCCGACCGGGCCCGTCACAACCGCATCCACGTCGTGTCCGACGTGGTCGAGGGCGACGTCTCCACCAAGGCCGCCAAGACCCTCCTGGGCAAGATCTCCGAGCGCAAGAACGTGCTCCTGGTCATCGCCCGCGAGGACGAGAAGGCCCTGCTGTCGGCTCGCAACCTGCCCCAGGTGCACATCCTGGAGCCGGGCCAGCTGAACACGTACGACGTGCTCGTCTCGGACGACGTGGTCTTCACCAAGGCCGCCTTCGACTCCTTCGTCGCTGGCCCCAAGGCCAATGAGACCGAAGGGAGCGAGGCCTGATGACTGAGGCCACCGTCACCAGCAAGACCTTCACCGACCCCCGGGACGTCCTCGTCAAGCCGGTCGTGTCGGAGAAGAGCTACGCCCTGCTCGACGAGAACAAGTACACGTTCATCGTCGACCCGCGTGCGAACAAGACCCAGATCAAGCAGGCCGTCGAGGCGGTCTTCTCGGTCAAGGTCACCGGGGTCAACACGATCAACCGCCAGGGCAAGCGCAAGCGCACCCGCACCGGTTTCGGTAAGCGCGCCAACACCAAGCGCGCCATCGTGACCCTCGCCGAGGGCGACCGTATCGACATCTTCGGCCAGGCCTCCTAACGGAGCGCCCTGGTCCGATATCGGACGAGGACTGAGAAATGGGAATCCGCAAGTACAAGCCGACGACGCCGGGCCGCCGTGGCTCCTCCGTCGCCGACTTCGTCGAGGTCACGCGGTCCACGCCGGAGAAGTCGCTGGTCCGCCCCCTGCACAGCAAGGGCGGCCGTAACAATTCCGGTCGTGTGACCGTTCGCCACCAGGGTGGCGGCCACAAGCGCGCCTACCGCGTGATCGACTTCCGTCGTCACGACAAGGACGGCGTGCCGGCGAAGGTCGCGCACATCGAGTACGACCCGAACCGCACCGCGCGCATCGCGCTGCTGCACTACGCAGACGGCGAGAAGCGCTACATCATCGCTCCGCGTGGCCTGAACCAGGGCGACCGGATCGAGAACGGCCCCGGGGCCGACATCAAGCCCGGCAACAACCTGGCGCTCCGCAACATCCCGGTCGGTACCACGATCCACGCGATCGAGCTCCGTCCCGGTGGTGGCGCGAAGTTCGCCCGTTCCGCGGGTGCCTCCGTGCAGCTGCTCGCGAAGGAGGGCTCGATGGCCCACCTCCGCATGCCGTCCGGAGAGATCCGCCTGGTCGACGTCCGCTGCCGCGCCACCATCGGCGAGGTCGGCAACGCCGAGCAGTCGAACATCAACTGGGGTAAGGCCGGCCGTAAGCGCTGGCTGGGCGTCCGTCCCACCGTTCGCGGTGTCGTGATGAACCCGGTTGACCACCCGCACGGTGGTGGTGAGGGCAAGACCTCCGGTGGTCGCCACCCGGTCTCGCCCTGGGGCAAGAAGGAAGGCCGTACTCGTTCGCCCAAGAAGGCGTCGAACAAGTACATCGTCCGCCGCCGCAAGACGAACAAGAAGCGCTAAGGACGGGTTGAGATGCCTCGTAGCCTGAAGAAGGGGCCCTTCGTCGACGACCACCTGATCAAGAAGGTGGACGCCCAGAACGAAGCCGGCACCAAGAACGTCATCAAGACCTGGTCCCGTCGCTCCATGATCGTGCCGGCCATGCTCGGCCACACGCTCGCGGTGCACAACGGCAAGACCCACATCCCGGTGTTCGTCACCGAGTCGATGGTCGGCCACAAGCTCGGCGAGTTCTCGCCGACCCGCACCTTCCGGGGTCACGTCAAGGACGACCGGAAGTCGAAGCGCCGCTAAGGCGGGGTGGAATCGACTATGACTAACACCGAAGGGACAACCATGGAAGCCAGGGCCCAGGCGCGGTACATCCGCGTCACGCCCATGAAGGCCCGCCGTGTGGTGGACCTCATCCGTGGCATGGACGCCACGGAGGCCCAGGCGGTCCTGCGTTTCGCCCCGCAGGCCGCGTCTGTGCCGGTCGGCAAGGTGCTCGACAGCGCCATTGCCAACGCCGCGCACAACTACGACCACACGGACGCCTCCTCGCTGTTCATCAGCGAGGCGTACGTCGACGAGGGCCCGACCCTGAAGCGGTTCCGTCCGCGCGCCCAGGGCCGTGCCTACCGGATCCGCAAGCGGACCAGCCACATCACCGTGGTCGTCAGCAGCAAGGAAGGAACCCGGTAATGGGCCAGAAGGTAAACCCGCACGGGTTCCGGCTCGGTGTCACGACCGACTTCAAGTCGCGTTGGTACGCCGACAAGCTGTACAAGGACTACGTCAAGGAAGACGTCGCCATCCGTCGGATGATGACGTCCGGCATGGAGCGCGCCGGCATCTCCAAGGTGGAGATCGAGCGCACCCGTGACCGTGTCCGCGTGGACATCCACACCGCCCGCCCGGGCATCGTCATCGGCCGCCGTGGCGCCGAGGCCGACCGCATCCGCGGTGACCTCGAGAAGCTCACGGGCAAGCAGGTCCAGCTGAACATCCTCGAGGTCAAGAACCCCGAGACCGACGCTCAGCTGGTTGCCCAGGCCGTTGCCGAGCAGCTGTCCTCCCGCGTCTCCTTCCGCCGCGCCATGCGTAAGAGCATGCAGTCGGCCATGAAGGCGGGTGCCAAGGGCATCAAGATCCAGTGCGGCGGTCGTCTCGGCGGTGCCGAGATGTCCCGCTCGGAGTTCTACCGCGAGGGCCGCGTGCCCCTGCACACGCTCCGCGCGAACGTCGACTACGGCTTCTTCGAGGCCAAGACGACCTTCGGCCGCATCGGCGTGAAGGTCTGGATCTACAAGGGCGACGTCAAGAACATCGCCGAGGTCCGCGCCGAAAACGCCGCTGCCCGCGCCGGCAACCGCCCGGCCCGTGGTGGCAGCGACCGCCCGGCCCGTGGCCGCGGTGGCGAGCGTCGTGGCCGCAAGCCGCAGCAGAGCGCGCCGGCTGCCGAGGCCCCCAAGACGGAGTCCTCGGCGGCTACCGCCGCCACTGCTGCTCCGGCTGAGAGCACTGGAACGGAGGCCTGACCGACATGCTGATCCCTCGTAGGGTCAAGCACCGCAAGCAGCACCACCCCAAGCGCACTGGCATGGCCAAGGGCGGTACCGAGGTGGCGTTCGGCGAGTACGGGATCCAGGCCCTGACCCCCGCGTACGTGACGAACCGTCAGATCGAGGCGGCTCGTATCGCCATGACGCGTCACATCAAGCGTGGCGGCAAGGTGTGGATCAACATCTACCCGGACCGCCCGCTGACCAAGAAGCCCGCCGAGACCCGCATGGGTTCCGGTAAGGGCTCCCCCGAGTGGTGGGTCGCGAACGTCAAGCCCGGACGGGTGATGTTCGAGCTGTCCTACCCGAACGAGAAGATTGCGCGTGAGGCGCTTACCCGCGCTGCTCACAAGCTTCCGATGAAGTGCCGCATTGTTCGGCGCGAGGCAGGTGAAGCGTGATGTCGGCCGGCACCAAGGCGTCCGAGCTGCGCGAGCTGGGCAACGAGGAGCTTGTCGCCAAGCTCCGCGAGGCCAAGGAAGAGCTGTTCAACCTCCGCTTCCAGGCGGCGACCGGCCAGCTCGAGAACCACGGCCGGCTCAAGGCCGTCCGCAAGGACATCGCGCGGATCTACACCCTCATGCGTGAGCGCGAGCTGGGCATCGAGACGGTGGAGAGCGCCTGATGAGCGAGAAGAACGTGACTGAAGAGACTGCCGCCCGCGGCTTCCGCAAGACCCGTGAGGGTCTGGTCGTCAGCGACAAGATGGACAAGACCGTCGTCGTCGCTGTCGAGGACCGCGTCAAGCACGCGCTGTACGGCAAGGTCATCCGCCGTACGAACAAGCTCAAGGCGCACGACGAGCAGAACGCTGCCGGCATCGGCGACCGCGTCCTCCTGATGGAGACGCGTCCGCTGTCCGCCACCAAGCGCTGGCGCATCGTCGAGATCCTCGAGAAGGCCAAGTAATTCCTGCGGGGATTAGCCCGCAGGACAGTTCCGCCAGGCTCGGCATGGGGCCAACTCCCGCATGGGAGAAGGCCCCTGCCGGGAACCGGCAGACGATCAGGAGATAGACGTGATCCAGCAGGAGTCGCGACTCAAGGTCGCCGACAACACTGGTGCGAAGGAAATCCTTTGCATTCGTGTTCTCGGTGGCTCGGGTCGCCGCTACGCGGGCATCGGTGACGTCATCGTCGCCACCGTCAAGGACGCGATCCCCGGTGGCAACGTGAAGAAGGGTGACGTCATCAAGGCGGTCATCGTTCGCACCGTCAAGGAGCGCCGCCGTCCGGACGGCTCGTACATCCGCTTCGACGAGAACGCCGCCGTCATTCTGAAGAACGACGGCGACCCTCGCGGCACCCGTATCTTCGGCCCCGTGGGCCGTGAGCTGCGCGAGAAGAAGTTCATGAAGATCATCTCGCTCGCGCCGGAGGTGCTGTAAGCATGAAGATCAAGAAGGGCGACCTGGTCCAGGTCATCACCGGTAAGGACAAGGGCAAGCAGGGCAAGGTCATTGCGGCCTTCCCGCGCGAGGACCGCGTCCTGGTCGAGGGTGTCAACCGGGTCAAGAAGCACACCAAGGCGAACCAGCCGGGCCGCGCCTCGCAGGCCGGCGGCATCGTGACCACCGAGGCCCCGATTCACGTGAGCAACGTTCAGCTCGTCGTGGAGAAGGACGGCAACAAGGTCGTCACGCGCGTCGGTTACCGCTTCGACGACGAAGGCAACAAGATCCGCGTTGCCAAGCGGACCGGTGAGGACATCTGATGGCTACCACCACCATTCCGCGTCTCAAGACGAAGTACCGCGAGGAGATCGCGGGCAAGCTGCGTGACGAGTTCAAGTACGAGAACGTCATGCAGATCCCCGGCCTCGTGAAGATCGTGGTCAACATGGGTGTGGGCGACGCCGCCCGCGACTCCAAGCTGATCGAGGGCGCCATTCGCGACCTCACCACGATCACCGGTCAGAAGCCGGCCGTGACCAAGGCCCGCAAGTCCATCGCGCAGTTCAAGCTGCGTGAGGGTCAGCCGATCGGTGCCCACGTCACGCTCCGTGGCGACCGCATGTGGGAGTTCCTGGACCGCACCCTGTCGCTCGCGCTCCCGCGCATCCGCGACTTCCGTGGTCTGTCCCCCAAGCAGTTCGACGGCCGTGGCAACTACACCTTCGGTCTCACCGAGCAGGTCATGTTCCACGAGATCGACCAGGACAAGATCGACCGCGTCCGGGGTATGGACATCACCGTGGTCACCACGGCGACCAACGACGCTGAGGGCCGCGCGCTCCTCCGTCACCTCGGCTTCCCGTTCAAGGAGGCGTGAGCGAGATGGCGAAGAAGGCTCTCATCGCGAAGGCTGCTCGCAAGCCCAAGTTCGGCGTGCGTGCGTACACCCGCTGCCAGCGCTGCGGTCGTCCGCACTCCGTCTACCGCAAGTTCGGCCTGTGCCGCGTGTGCCTTCGTGAGATGGCTCACCGCGGCGAGCTGCCGGGCGTGACCAAGAGCTCCTGGTAAGCACCTACTGCCCTTTGGGCATAGGGACTTCCCGGATCTCTCGGTAAGCAATGGGTCGGTAGGGGCCCGATCACACATGGCTTAGGCTTGTGTGGTTGGGCGCCCGCCGCCCGTACGACTTACTACGCCGTAGGTCCCCGCGCCGCACCCGTCCCGCCCCTGAGCGGGGAGAGGGATGGCGCATACAGGAAACCCCGGCGAGAGAGGCCGAAGGCCAATTCATGACCATGACTGATCCGATCGCAGACATGCTTACGCGTCTGCGGAACGCGAACTCGGCGTACCACGACTCGGTGTCGATGCCGCACTCCAAGATCAAGTCGCACATTGCGGAGATCCTCCAGCAGGAGGGCTTCATCACGGGCTGGAAGGTCGAGGACGCCGAGGTCGGCAAGAACCTCGTGCTCGACCTGAAGTTCGGCCCGAACCGTGAGCGCTCCATCGCGGGCATCAAGCGGATCTCCAAGCCCGGTCTGCGGGTTTACGCAAAGTCCACCAACCTGCCGAAGGTGCTCGGCGGCCTGGGCGTGGCGATCATCTCCACGTCGCACGGTCTCCTCACCGACAAGCAGGCCGGCAAGAAGGGCGTGGGTGGGGAAGTCCTCGCCTACGTCTGGTAACGGAAGGGAACGGAGGAAACAGCTATGTCGCGTATTGGCAAGCTCCCCATCACGGTTCCCGCCGGCGTGGACGTCACCATCGACGGCCGTACGGTCACGGTCAAGGGCTCGAAGGGCACCCTGAGCCACACCGTTGCCGCGCCGATCGACATCGCTAAGGGCGAGGACGGCACCCTGCAGGTGACGCGCCCGAACGACGAGCGTCAGAACAAGGCCCTGCACGGCCTGTCCCGCACGCTGGTGGCGAACATGATCACCGGCGTGACCACGGGTTACGTGAAGAAGCTCGAGATCAGCGGTGTCGGTTACCGCGTTGTCGCGAAGGGCTCCAACCTGGAGTTCTCGCTCGGCTACAGCCACCCGATCCTGGTCGAGGCTCCCGAGGGCATCAAGTTCGCGGTGGAGTCCCCGACCAAGTTCTCGGTCGAGGGCATCGACAAGCAGAAGGTCGGCGAGGTTGCGGCCAACATCCGCAAGCTGCGCAAGCCCGACCCGTACAAGGCCAAGGGCGTCAAGTACGAGGGCGAAGTCATCCGCCGCAAGGTCGGAAAGGCGGGTAAGTAAGCCATGGCATACGGTCAGAAGATCGCTAAGGGCGACGCTTACAAGCGTGCTGCCATCAAGCGACGCCACATCCGGATCCGCAAGCGGATCGCGGGTACGGCCGAGCGCCCCCGCCTGGTCGTGACGCGCTCCAACCGCCACATCGTGGCCCAGGTGATCGACGACGTGAAGGGTCACACCCTGGCGTCGGCGTCCACCCTGGACGCTTCGATCCGTGGCGAGGGCGAGAAGTCCGCGCAGGCCGGCAAGGTCGGCGCCCTGGTCGCCGAGCGCGCCAAGGCCGCGGGCGTCGAGGCTGTCGTGTTCGACCGTGGTGGCAACCAGTACGCCGGGCGCATCGCCGCCCTGGCGGACGCCGCCCGCGAAGCCGGACTCAAGTTCTGAGTCCCGTCCGTAGCTAGCGGAAAAGAGAGAGGTAAATCCAATGGCTGGACCCCAGCGCCGCGGAAGCGGTGCCGGTGGCGGCGAGCGGCGGGACCGGAAGGGTCGCGACGGTGGCGCAGCTGCCGCCGAGAAGACCGCGTACGTTGAGCGCGTTGTCGCGATCAACCGCGTCGCCAAGGTTGTGAAGGGTGGTCGTCGCTTCAGCTTCACCGCGCTGGTCGTGGTGGGCGATGGTGACGGCACCGTGGGTGTCGGTTACGGCAAGGCCAAGGAGGTGCCGGCCGCCATCGCCAAGGGCGTTGAGGAGGCCAAGAAGCACTTCTTCAAGGTCCCGCGTATCCAGGGCACCATCCCGCACCCGATCCAGGGTGAGAAGGCCGCGGGCATCGTCCTGCTGAAGCCGGCTTCCCCGGGTACCGGTGTTATCGCCGGTGGTCCGGTGCGTGCCGTGCTCGAGTGCGCCGGTATTCACGATGTGCTGTCGAAGTCGCTCGGCTCCGACAACGCGATCAACATCGTGCACGCGACCGTGGAGGCCCTCCGTGGCCTGCAGCGTCCCGAGGAGATCGCGGCCCGCCGCGGTCTGCCGCTCGAGGACGTCGCCCCTGCGGCTCTGCTGCGTGCGCGTGCTGCCGGGGCGGGTGCGTAATGGCACAGCTCAAGATCACGCAGACGAAGTCGTACATCGGTAGCAAGCAGAACCACCGTGACACGCTGCGTACGCTCGGGCTCAAGAAGCTCGGCGACGTGGTCGTCAAGGAGGACCGCCCCGAGTTCCGCGGCATGGTGCACACCGTCCGCCACCTCGTGACGGTTGAGGAGGTCGACTGACATGGCGGAGCAGAACCCGCTGAAGGTCCACAACCTCCGTCCTGCCCCGGGCGCCAAGACCGCCAAGACCCGTGTCGGTCGTGGTGAGGCGTCCAAGGGTAAGACCGCTGGTCGTGGTACCAAGGGCACCAAGGCCCGTTACCAGGTTCCGGAGCGCCTTGAGGGTGGCCAGACGCCGCTGCACATGCGTCTGCCGAAGCTCAAGGGCTTCAAGAACCCGTTCAAGACCGAGTACCAGGTCGTCAACCTGGACAAGCTGGCCGCGCTCTACCCCGAGGGTGGCGAGGTCACGGTCGCGGGCCTGGTCGAGAAGGGCGCCGTTCGCAAGAACAGCCTCGTCAAGGTCCTGGGCCAGGGCGAGATCTCCGTGGCGCTGCAGGTGACGGTCGACGCCGTCTCCGGCTCCGCCAAGGAGAAGATCACCGCCGCTGGCGGTACGGTCACCGAGCTCGTCTGAGCCGACTGACATGAAGAGCCCGGCCGGCCGTTCACCTCGCGTGGGCGGTCGGCCGGGCTCTTGTGCGTACGGGGCCCGCTGCCCGGCCCCGGTACCGTAAGTCCCGTCGTAGCGGGGTGAATTGACGCTGTGACGGCTCTTTGAGGGCCGTACCGGCCGGGGGAGAGCGGCGCATGTTTCCGGTGCGCAGCAAGGCCGGGTAGGGTAGCGCCGTTATCCGTGTGCAGCCTGAACACGACGCAGGACTGCCCGGTAGAGAAGAAGACCACTGATCATCCACACCCGTCGCCTCTGACGCAGTAGCGCGGGGGTCGCAGGAGGCACCGTGCTCACCGCGTTCGCCCGGGCGTTCAAGACGCCCGACCTGCGCAAGAAGCTGCTCTTCACGCTCGGCATCATCGTGATCTACCGGATCGGGGCGCACATCCCGATTCCCGGTGTGAGTTACGAGAATGTCCAGATCTGTATGGATCAGGCAGATACGAGCGGACTGCTCGGCCTGATGCAGATGTTCAGTGGTGGCGCGCTGCTGCAGATCACTATCTTCGCGCTCGGGATCATGCCGTACATCACGGCGAGCATCATCCTGCAGCTGCTGACCGTGGTGATCCCGCGGCTTGAGGCCCTGAAGAAGGAGGGCCAGTCCGGGCAGGCGAAGATCACGCAGTACACGCGTTATCTGACCGTCGCCCTCGCGGTCCTGCAGGGCACCGGCCTCGTCGCCACCGCACGCAGCGGCCAGCTCTTCACGGGCTGCACGGTCGGCAGCCAGATCGTCCCGGACCAGTCGATCTTCGTGACCATGACGATGGTCATCGTCATGACCGCCGGTACCGCGACCGTGATGTGGCTCGGTGAGCTGATCACCGACCGCGGCATCGGTAACGGCATGTCGATCCTGATGTTCATCTCGATCGCCGCCGGCTTCCCGGGCGCCCTGTGGGCCATCAAGAAGCAGGGCAACCTGGCGGGTGGCTGGATCGAGTTCGGCACCGTGGTCGTGGTGGGTCTGGCCATGGTCGGCCTGGTGGTCTTCGTGGAGCAGGCGCAGCGCCGGATCCCGGTGCAGTACGCGAAGCGCATGATCGGCCGGCGGTCCTACGGCGGTACGTCGACGTACATCCCGCTCAAGGTGAACCAGGCGGGTGTGATTCCCGTCATCTTCGCGTCGTCGCTGCTCTACATCCCGGCGCTCATCGTGCAGTTCAGCGGATCGAAGGCGGGCTGGGCGCTCTGGGTGGAGAAGAACCTGGTGCCGCCGGACGCCGGGTTCCACATCGCGCTGTACTTCCTGTTGATTGTTTTCTTTGCCTTCTTCTACGTGGCTATCTCGTTCAACCCCGAGGAAGTCGCCGACAACATGAAGAAGTATGGTGGCTTCATCCCGGGCATCCGGGCTGGCCGACCCACCGCTGAGTACCTGAGCTACGTGCTCAACAGGATCACCTGGCCGGGGTCGCTGTATCTGGGTCTGATCGCTCTTGTGCCGACGATGGCGTTGGCGGGCTTCGGCGCTAACCAGAACTTCCCGTTCGGCGGGACGAGCATCCTCATCATCGTGGGTGTGGGTCTGGAGACCGTGAAGCAGATCGAGAGCCAGCTCCAGCAGCGCAACTATGAAGGGTTCCTCCGCTGATGCGTATCGTCCTCGTCGGACCGCCCGGTGCTGGCAAGGGAACGCAGGCCGCGTTCCTCGCCAAGAACCTGTCGATCCCGCACATCTCCACGGGCGACCTGTTCCGGGCCAACATCAGCCAGGGCACTGAGCTCGGCAAGCAGGCGAAGGCGTACATGGACGCCGGGAACCTGGTGCCGGACGAGGTCACCATCGGTATGGCCAAGGACCGCATGAACCAGGCGGACGCCGAGGGCGGCTTCCTGCTCGACGGCTTCCCGCGCAACGTCCCGCAGGCCGAGGCCCTGGACGCGGCGCTCAAGGACGAAGGCGTACAGCTGGACGCGGTCCTGGACCTCGAGGTCCCCGAGGACGAGGTGGTCAAGCGGATCGCCGGCCGCCGGATCTGCCGCAACGACAGCGCGCACGTCTTCCACGTGTCGTACAGCAAGCCGAAGACCGAGGGCGTCTGCGACGTCTGCGGCGGCGAGCTCTACCAGCGCGGTGACGACAAGGAAGAGACCGTGCGCAAGCGGCTCGAGGTCTACCACCGCGAGACCGAGCCGATCATCGACCACTACCGGGCTCAGGGCCTCGTGGTCACCATCTCGGCCCTCGGTGAGGTCGCCGAGGTGACCGAGCGTGCGATGGAGGCGCTGAAGAAGCCCGCCAAGGGCTGAGCGGCGCGCGGCACTCCAGAAGTGCTGAACCACAGAAGTACGGACGTACGGCCGCGGTGACCGAGAGGCGCCGCGGCCGTAGTGTTGAGCAGGACCGGCCCGAGCAGGGCCGGAGCAGACCGTAGCGTCGAATCCGGCACTACAAGAGAAGCGGCGGAAGGCACAGCAGGCCATGGTGGAGATCAAGACCCCCGAGCAGATCGCGAAGATGCGTGAGGCGGGGCTGGTCGTCGCCGCCATGCACAAGGCCACCCGTGAGGCCGCCGTCCCCGGCGCCACCACCAAGGACCTGGACCAGGTGGCCCGCAAGGTGCTCGCCGAGCACAACGCGAAGCCGAACTTCCTCGGGTACGGCGGCTTCCCCGCGACCATCTGCACCTCGAAGAACGAGGTCGTCGTGCACGGCATCCCGAGCGACGACGTGGTTCTCGAGGACGGCGACATCATCTCCATCGACGCGGGCGCGATCATCGACGGCTGGCACGGCGACGCCGCGTTCACGGCCTTCGTGGGCTCGGGGCACGCGCCGGAGCTCGTCGAGCTCTCCCGGGTGACCGAGGAATCGATGTGGGCCGGGATCGCGGCCATGAAGCAGGGCAACCGCCTGGTCGACGTCTCCCGGGCGATCGAGACGTACATCCGCCGCCAGCCCCGCCCGGCCAGCGGCAAGTACGGGATCATCGAGGACTACGGCGGCCACGGCATCGGCTCCTCGATGCACATGGACCCGCACCTTCTGAACTACGTCGAGCGCCGCCGCGGCCGCGGCCCGAAGCTCGTCCCCGGCTTCTGCCTGGCGATCGAGCCGATGGTGAGCCTCGGCACCCCGAAGACCGAGGTGCTCGAGGACGACTGGACGGTCGTCACGATCGACGGCACCTGGTCCTCGCACTGGGAACACTCGGTGGCGCTGACCGAGCAGGGCCCGCTGGTCCTCACCGCCCCGGACGGCGGCAAGGCCAAGCTGGCCGAGTACGGGATCACGGCCGCTCCGGACCCGCTGGCGTAAGACCGTCACGCCGAATCGCCGTATCGCAAACGTCGTACCGCGGCAGCGCCGCAGCTTAACGATCTTCGCTTTCGGGCAGTCTCTCTGGATTCGTGTTTCCGAGTGCACTGACGTAGACTGACTCGTCGGCTCTCGTGCATCCGCATGCCTGCATGCCCCAAGGGGTTTCTCAGCAGGTCGAGCCGATCAAGGTAGTCGATTCGAAGGGCAAAGCGTGGCCAAGAAGCAGGGTGCCATCGAGATCGAGGGCACTGTCGTCGAGTCTCTGCCGAACGCCATGTTCAAGGTCGAGCTCCAGAACGGCCACCAGGTCCTGGCACACATCAGCGGCAAGATGCGTATGCACTACATCCGTATCCTCCCTGACGACCGGGTCGTGGTGGAGCTGTCTCCGTACGACCTGACGCGTGGCCGGATCGTCTACCGGTACAAGTAGATCTTGCCTGTGCCCCGCACTCCGCGGGGTGGTGGCACTGACCCGGAGAACCTCACCCAATGAAGGTCAAGCCGAGCGTCAAGAAGATCTGCGACAACTGCAGGGTGATTCGCCGTCACGGCCGAGTCATGGTCATCTGCTCCAACCCGCGCCACAAGCAGCGCCAGGGCTGACGCACGACCGTACCTCTGCATCCGCAGATCTCGCGCGACGCAAGCGATACGTACATACGCAGGACCCGCCTCTCTTCAGCAATGGAGGGCGACACCCCCGGTCGGAGGCCGGGGACCCGGTCCGTACCGAATCCCCTACGGGAGAGGACGGCGGTCGGGAGCGGCCCTGTGGAAGACCTCCGAAGAATCAACTGGAGCCAGTAAATGGCACGCGTTTCCGGTGTTGACATCCCGCGCGAAAAGCGCGTGGAGGTCGCCCTCACCTACGTGTTCGGCATCGGCCGGACGCTCTCCCAGCAGACGCTGGCCGCCACCGGCGTGAACCCCAACACCCGCGTTCGTGACCTGTCCGAAGAGGACCTGGTCAAGATCCGCGAGTACGTGGACAACAACCTTCGCACCGAGGGTGACCTCCGTCGTGAGGTGCAGGCCGACATCCGCCGCAAGGTCGAGATCGGTTGCTACCAGGGTCTGCGCCACCGCCGTGGCCTGCCCGTGCACGGTCAGCGCACCAGCACCAACGCTCGCACCCGCAAGGGCCCGCGTCGCGCCATCGCCGGCAAGAAGAAGCCGGGCAAGAAGTAGTCCGCAGCGGACAGCTCGTCAGCGGTCTTCGCTGTAGGACCGACCACCTCCCGTAGGAGTTAAGAGATGCCCCCCAAGGGTCGTCAGGGCGCTACCAAGAAGGTGCGCCGCAAGGAAAAGAAGAACGTCGCGCACGGCCACGCGCACATCAAGAGCACGTTCAACAACACGATCGTGTCCATCACGGACCCGACCGGCAACGTGATCTCCTGGGCCTCCGCCGGCCACGTCGGCTTCAAGGGCTCCCGGAAGTCCACGCCGTTCGCCGCGCAGATGGCTGCCGAGTCGGCCGCCCGCCGCGCGCAGGAGCACGGCATGCGCAAGGTCGACGTGTTCGTGAAGGGCCCGGGTTCCGGTCGTGAGACCGCGATCCGCTCCCTCCAGGCCACCGGCCTCGAGGTCGGCTCGATCCAGGACGTCACGCCGACGCCGCACAACGGCTGCCGTCCGCCCAAGCGTCGCCGCGTCTGACGCGCTGGACTGCTTGATCCCCCGGCCGGGGGTGTGGGGGTTGTCCCCCACAAGAAACTGCGGGCGGTACGGCTTCTGCGGAGGCCGTGCCGCCCGTACCCTTGCAGTACATATCGGGCTCAGGCCCGGTGAGTCGGGCATCAAATAGCGGGTGCCCCTGACTGAAGGAACACACCATGCTGATCGCTCAGCGTCCCTCGTTGACCGAAGAGGTCGTCGACGAATTCCGCTCCCGGTTCGTGATCGAGCCGCTGGAGCCGGGCTTCGGCTACACCCTCGGCAACTCCCTGCGTCGTACGCTCCTCTCCTCGATCCCGGGTGCGGCGGTCACGTCCATCCGTATCGACGGTGTCCTGCACGAGTTCTCCACCGTGCCGGGCGTCAAGGAGGACGTCACCGACCTCATCCTCAACATCAAGCAGCTGGTCGTGTCGAGCGAGCACGACGAGCCCGTCGTGATGTACCTGCGCAAGCAGGGCCCGGGCCTGGTCACCGCCGCCGACATCGCCCCGCCGGCCGGTGTCGAGGTGCACAACCCGGACCTCGTCCTCGCCACGCTCAACGGCAAGGGTAAGCTGGAGATGGAGCTGACCGTCGAGCGCGGTCGCGGCTACGTCTCCGCCAACCAGAACAAGCAGGTGGGCCAGGAGATCGGCCGTATCCCGGTCGACTCCATCTACTCGCCGGTGCTCAAGGTCACGTACAAGGTCGAGGCCACGCGTGTCGAGCAGCGCACCGACTTCGACAAGCTGATCGTCGATGTCGAGACCAAGCAGGCCATGCGCCCGCGCGACGCCATGGCGTCCGCCGGTAAGACCCTGGTCGAGCTGTTCGGCCTGGCCCGCGAGCTGAACATCGACGCCGAGGGCATCGACATGGGCCCGTCCCCGACGGACGCCGCCCTGGCCGCTGATCTGGCGCTGCCGATCGAGGAGCTCGAGCTCACCGTTCGCTCGTACAACTGCCTCAAGCGCGAGGGCATCCACTCCGTGGGTGAGCTCGTCGCCCGCTCCGAGGCCGACCTCCTGGACATCCGTAACTTCGGTGCGAAGTCCATCGACGAGGTCAAGGCCAAGCTCGCCGGGATGGGTCTCGCTCTGAAGGACTCGCCCCCCGGGTTCGACCCGACCGCCGCCGCCGACGCCTTCGGCGCCGACGACGACGCGGACGCCGGTTTCGTGGAGACCGAGCAGTACTGATTGCTGCCCGTAGGCGTCCGCCTGCGGGGCCCTGACCCCGGTACCTGATACGGCCGGGGCAGATCTCAAGGAGAAACACATGCCGAAGCCCACCAAGGGTGCCCGTCTGGGCGGCAGCGCCGCGCACGAGAAGCTGATGCTGGCGAACCTCGCCAAGTCGCTCTTCGAGCACGGCCGCATCACCACCACCGAGGCGAAGGCCCGCCGCCTGCGCCCGTACGCCGAGCGTCTGGTCACCAAGGCGAAGAAGGGCGACCTTCACAACCGCCGTCAGGTGCTCCAGGTCATCACGGACAAGAGCGTCGTGCACACGCTCTTCACCGAGATCGGCCCGCGGTACGAGAACCGCCCGGGTGGCTACACCCGGATCACCAAGATCGGTAACCGCCGTGGCGACAACGCGCCCATGGCCGTCATCGAGCTGGTGGAGGCCCTGACCGTGGCCCAGGAGGCCACCGGTGAGGCCGAGGCCGCGACCAAGCGCGCGGTCAAGGAGGCCGAGGCCAAGGCTGAGGCTCCGGCCGAGGAGTCGAAGGACGCCTGAGGCTGAGCCTGGCTTGAGCGGGTCCGCCCCTACGGGGGTGGGCCCGCTCTTTGCGTGGACCGCGGGAGCGTACGAGAGGATCTATGTGTGAGTGAGGAAGTGGAGCCCGGGTTCGTCCGGGTGCGGATGGACCTTTCGTACGACGGGAAGGGGTTCTCGGGCTGGGCCAAGCAACGCGAGGGCCAGCGGACCGTGCAGGGCGAGATCGAGGACGCGCTGCGGACGGTGACCCGGTCCCGTGAGACGTACGAGCTGACCGTGGCCGGGCGCACCGACGCGGGCGTGCACGCGCGCGGCCAGGTGGCCCATGTCGACCTGCCCGAGGAGCTGTGGGCCGAGCACCGCGAGAAGCTGCTTCGGCGGCTCGCCGGGCGGCTGCCGCACGATGTGCGGGTGTGGCGGCTCACCGAGGCTCCGGCCGGGTTCAACGCGCGGTTCTCCGCGATCTGGCGGCGGTACGCCTACCGCGTGACCGACCACCCCGGTGGCGTCGACCCGCTGCTTCGCGGCCATGTCCTCTGGCACGACTGGGACTTGGACGTCGACGCCATGAACGAGGCCGCGCGGCCGCTGCTCGGCGAGCACGACTTCGCGGCGTACTGCAAGAAGCGCGACGGCGCCACCACCATTCGTACGCTTCAGGAGCTGAGCCTCGTGCGCGGCGAGGACGGGATCATCACCGCCACCGTGCGCGCCGACGCCTTCTGCCACAACATGGTGCGGTCGCTGATCGGCGCGCTGCTCTTCGTCGGCGACGGGCACCGCTCCACCGACTGGCCGGGCAAGGTGCTCGCCGCGGGCGTGCGGGACTCGGCGGTGCATGTCGTACGGCCGCACGGGCTCACGCTCGAGGAAGTCGGTTACCCCGCCGACGAGTTGCTCGCCGAGCGCAACCGCGCGGCCCGCAACAAGCGGTCGCTGCCCGGCCGTCCGGGGGGCGGACCGGCCGGGCAGGGCGGTGGGCTAGCCGAGGCCGGCTGCTGCTGACGCCTGCATCTCGCCGCGCTTGTGGATCTGCTGGAAGGCGAGGCTCTCGATGTCCTTGGCGGCGCTGAAGACCTTCTTGTCCTGCTCCGTGACCGTCTTGCCGTCGGTGAAGCCCGCGGTGGTGAAGTAGGCGTACCGGCCATAGGCGTTGATGGTGTTGAAGCAGACCGAGGTCTTGCAGAAGTCGGGCACGCCGGAGCCGGGGAGCGAGGTCACGTTGCCCTTGCTCCACTGGTCCTTGACCTTCGCCGCCAGCTTGTCGTTCTCGAAGACGGCGACGCCGACCGTGACCGCCATGCCGTCGCGGCTGTACGTGGCGCGGAAGAGCCGGTTGCAGTCGTTGTTCGTGAGGAGGGGGCCGAGCGGGCCCTGCACGGAGGCGGCGCACTTGCGGGTGCCGTCCGTCGCACCCTTCTTGTAGACCAGTTCGCCCTTGGTGAACTTGGTCCCCGGGAACAGGGTGTTCGGGCCGAGCGGGGCCTTGTCCTTCTTGGCGCTGGAGATGAACTCCTTGGGGTCCGGCGGGGGCGGCGCCGAGGTCTTGGAGAAGGACGGCTCGGGCGAGCCGCTGCCGCCCGGGATCTCCTCCGAGGCGGGCAGATCGCCGGGGTTCTTGGCCTGGTTGTTGCCGCCCGCCGAGACGACCGCGACGGCGACGATCCCGGCGACCACCGCGGTGGCCAGGGCGCCGCCCCCGATCATCAGCCACTTACGGCGCTTGCCCTGCGCCTCCGACGCCTCGGCGAGCGCCGCCCAGTCGGGGGTCTGGGATCCCTGCGATCCGTCGGGGCCCCACTGCGGCCCCCCTTGCCCAAAGCTCATGGGGCGCATCTTAAGCGCAATGACCGGGGTCGCGGCGCGCGCGTTATGCAGGGGTGATGTGGGTTTCGCGGCCAACTCCTTGGGGCGTGACGGCCTAGCCTTTGCCGCATGTATGCGGGCGAATCACCCCATAAGTCGGCTGTTCTGGCGTGGCTTTGGCGGCCCGCGCCCTGGCAGGCCTGGGGCGCCGTCGGCGCCGTGCTGCTCGCCGCGGTGGTGCGGGTGGGGCGGCGCTGGAGCCACGGCGGCATGGACAACGGGATCGTCGTGCGGGCGGCGAGGACGTGGCTCGAGGGCGGCTCGCCCTACGCCGACCCGCACTTTCTCTATCTGCCGAGTGCGGTGCTCGCGGCCGTACCGGAGGTCCTCGTCCCCGGGGCGGTGCTGCGGTATCTGGCGCCCGCCGTGGTCGTCGCCGGGCTGCTCGTGGGGTGGGGGAGCGCGCTGCGGGTGTACGGGGTTCCGTGGCGCAGTCGTTACGCGGCGCTCGGGCTCGGCGGGCTCGCGCTCGGGTTCGCGCCCTACGGGCAACTGATCAACCTCGGCAACTGGACCGTGGTGGCCGCGGCCGCCCTGCCGGTCGCGGTGCTCTGTATCTGCCGGGGCCGGTGGACGGCGGCCGGTGCGGTGGTGGGCCTCGCGATCGCGGTGAAGCCGCTGCTCGTGCCGGTGCTGCTGCTCTTCCTGTTCGCGCGGCGGTGGCGGGGGCTTGCCGTGGCGGTTCTGCTGCCCGCGGCCGCCTCCGCGCTCGCGGCGCTCACCATGCCGGACCCGGCCGGGTTCTTCACCCGGACCCTGCCGTTCCTGCTGCACGGCGACGACGCCTTCGTACGCCTCTATGAGGCCTCGCCCGGTGCGGTGCTTCCGCGGCTGGGGGTGCCGCAGGCGGCGGCGACGCTGCTCGGTGTGGCCGCGGCCGCCGCCGGGGTGTGGTGTGCCTGGCGCCGCTGGGGGCGGGGGGATGCCGGGTCGGGTGGGCGGGGGGATGCGGCGCCCGGGCGGGTGGCGGAGAGCGCCGTGATGCTGATGCTCGCGGCGTTCCTGGTCTCCCGGCCCTCGTACAACCACTATCTGCTCGTCGTGATGCCGCTGCTGCTCGCCGGGGCGCGGGAGGCCGGGGCGGCGGCGCGGTCGCCGTGGTTCTGGCTGGTGCTTGTGCCGCAGGTGCCGGGGTTCACCTGGCCCTGGCTCGAATCGGACACCCGTAGGGCCTTCAAGGACGCCGTCACGCTCTGTGGTCTCGCCCTGACGGCGGGAGTGAGCTGTGCCCGGCGGCGGTCGGTTACCGTGGACACCGACGAGACTGCAGAACCTGTGGAGCGGCCTGTGCCGGTGTCCGGGTCCGCGTTTTGACCCGTCCGGGCCAGCGCGGGTATTCTGCCAGTTCGTTATGCGTATTGGCTTGCTCAATCTCACGGAGAGGCCAGTTACGCCGGTCCACCGGGCCGATGACCAGCGATCTGCCGACGGAATGCGTCACCGTTGTGCGGTCAGGGCTGTCGTGATCGTCCGTGGTGGCCTTGTCAGGAACCACTCACTGAAGAAGCGAAGGCTACGACCGTGCGTACGTACAGCCCCAAGCCCGGCGATGTGACGCGCCAGTGGCACGTCATTGACGCTCAGGACGTCGTCCTGGGCCGCCTGGCCTCCACTGCCGCCACCCTGCTGCGTGGCAAGCACAAGCCGATCTACGCGCCGCACGTTGACGCTGGTGACTTCGTCATCATCATCAACGCCGAGAAGGTGCACCTCTCCGGCAACAAGAAGACCCAGAAGATGGCGTACCGCCACTCCGGTTACCCGGGTGGTCTGCGGTCCGTCCGTTACGACGAGCTCCTCGAGAAGACGCCGGAGAAGGCGATCGAGAAGGCCGTCAAGGGCATGCTCCCCAAGAACTCTCTGGGCCGTCAGATGCTCTCGAAGCTGAAGGTCTACGCGGGCGACCAGCACCCGCACGGCGCCCAGCAGCCGGTGCCGTTCGAGATCACCCAGGTCGCGCAGTAAGTCCGGCCACCCCCTAAGACCGAAGAGAATCTGAGGAGAATCGTGGCCGAGACCACTGTTGAGCAGCCGCTCGAGGAGACCGAGGCTCCCGAGCAGTACACCACCGAGTCCGAGGTGCCCGTCGAGGGCGAGTACACCTCGGAGTCCATGGCCTCCCGCTTCGGCGAGCCCCAGCCGGCCGCCGGCCTGGGCCGCCGCAAGAACGCCATTGCCCGCGTCCGGATCATCCCGGGCACCGGCAAGTGGAAGATCAACGGCCGCACCCTTGAGGAGTACTTCCCCAACAAGGTGCACCAGCAGGAAGTCAACGAGCCCTTCAAGGTGCTCGAGCTCGACAACCGCTACGACGTCGTCGCCCGCATCGCCGGCGGCGGTGTCTCCGGCCAGGCCGGCGCCCTGCGCCTCGGCGTGGCCCGCGCCCTGAACGAGGCCGACGTGGAGAACAACCGCGGGGCGCTCAAGAAGGCCGGCTTCCTCAAGCGCGACGACCGTGCGGTCGAGCGCAAGAAGGCCGGTCTCAAGAAGGCCCGCAAGGCGCCGCAGTACAGCAAGCGCTAACGCGCAGACAGCACAGTGGCTGCTCCGGCTGCCGCGGCCGCTCGCCGCGCTGTCCGGCAGCTGTCCTGCTCACGACCGCCCCGGTGGCACGTTCAGTGCCGCTGGGGCGTTCGTGTTATCAACCGGCTTGGGCATATAACGTCATGGGGCGGCCGAGAGGCTGCGATTCGGAATGTTCGGAACGATTCCGAAGGTTTCCTGAAAGTTCGGAGGACACCAGTGGGACGACTCTTCGGCACGGACGGCGTGCGCGGTGTCGCCAACGCGGATCTGACGGCCGAGCTGGCGCTCGGACTCTCCGTGGCGGCGGCTCACGTACTGGCCGAGGCGGGCACGTTCGAGGGCCATCGGCCGGTTGCGGTGGTCGGGCGTGATCCGCGCGCGTCCGGGGAGTTCCTGGAGGCCGCGGTGGTCGCGGGCCTCGCGAGCGCGGGCGTGGACGTCCTGCGGGTCGGTGTGCTTCCCACCCCGGCGGTGGCGTATCTGACCGGGGCGCTCGGCGCCGACCTGGGCGTGATGCTCTCCGCGAGCCACAACGCCATGCCGGACAACGGCATCAAGTTCTTCGCGCGCGGCGGCCACAAGCTCGCCGACGAGCTGGAGGACCGCATCGAGACGGTCTACGAGGAGCACCGCACCGGCGCCCCCTGGGACCGGCCCACCGGCGCGGGCGTCGGCCGCGTGAAGACGTACGACGAAGGCTTCGACCAGTACGTCGCCCACCTCATCGGCGTGCTCCCCAACCGCCTCGACGGGCTGAAGATCGTCCTCGACGAGGCGCACGGCGCGGCCGCCCGGGTCTCGCCCGAGGCGTTCGCGCGGGCCGGTGCCGAGATCATCACGATCGGCGCCGACCCGGACGGCCTGAACATCAACGACGGCTGCGGCTCCACCCACTTGGACCAGCTCAAGGCCGCCGTCGTCGAGCACGGCGCGGACCTCGGCATCGCGCACGACGGCGACGCGGACCGCTGCCTGGCCGTGGACCACACCGGCGCCGAGGTCGACGGCGACCAGATCCTCGCGGTGCTCGCGCTCGCGATGCGGGAGCGGGACGCGCTGCGCAAGGACACCGTGGTCGCGACCGTGATGTCCAACCTCGGCTTCAAGCTCGCGATGGAGCGTGAGGGCGTCGAGCTGGTGCAGACCGCGGTCGGCGACCGGTACGTCCTCGAATCGATGAAGGAGCACGGCTACGCCCTCGGCGGCGAGCAGTCCGGGCACGTCATCATCCTCGACCACGCGACGACCGGCGACGGCACCCTGACCGGCCTGATGCTGGCGGCCCGGGTCGCCCAGACCGGCCGCGGCCTCAAGGAGCTCGCCGGGGTCATGGAGCGACTGCCGCAGGTGCTCATCAACGTTCCCGACGTCGACAAGACCCGCGTCACCACCTCCGCCGAACTGGCCGCCGCGGTCGCCGACGCCGAGAGCGAACTGGGCGCCACCGGCCGGGTCCTGCTCCGCTCTTCGGGCACCGAGCCGCTGGTGCGCGTGATGGTGGAGGCCGCCGACATCGAGCAGGCGCGCTCGGTCGCCGGTCGGCTCGCCGATGCGGTGAAGACGGCGCTCGGCTAAGACTCGTACGGGGTCCGTGGTTCCGGCTGCGCTGTCACAGCTTGCGCAGCCGCAGCCGCTGCACCTTGTGGTCGGGGCCCTTACGCAGTACCAGCGTGGCGCGGCCGCGGGTGGGTGCGACGTTCTCCACCAGGTTCGGCTTGTTGATGGTGCGCCACATCGTGCGGGCGTAGTCGAGGGCCTCCTCCTCGGAGACCGCGGTGTGCCGGTGGAAGTACGAGTCCGGGTTCTGGAAGGCCGTCTGACGGAGCTTCTTGAAGCGGTTCAGGTACCAGGTCTCGATGTCCTCCGGCTTGGCGTCGACGTACACGCTGAAGTCGAAGTAGTCCGCGAGGCCGACGCGGGTGCGGCCGTCCTTGCCGGGCAGCGCGGGCTGAAGGACGTTCAGGCCCTCCACGATCAGGATGTCCGGGCGGCGCACGGTGAGCCGCTGGCCGGGCACGATGTCGTAGATCAGGTGGGAGTAGACGGGCGCGGTGACCTCGTCCTTGCCCGCCTTGATGTCGGCGACGAAGCGGGTCAGGGCGCGCCGGTCGTACGACTCGGGGAAGCCCTTGCGGGACATCAGGCCGCGCTCCTTGAGCTCCTTCATGGGCCACAGGAAGCCGTCCGTGGTGACCAGTTCGACCCGCGGGTGCTCGGGCCAGCGGGCAAGCAGCGCCTGAAGCAGACGGGCCACCGTGGACTTGCCGACGGCCACCGAACCGGCGACCCCTATGACGAACGGCGTGCCGTGCTGCGTGCCGTGCCCGTCACCCGCGTCACCGAGGAAGGTGTTGAGGGCGCCGCGGAGTCCGGCGGTGGCGCCGACGTACAGATTGAGCAGCCGGGACAGCGGCAGGTAGACGTCCCGCACCTCGTCCAGGTCGATGACATCGCCAAGCCCGCGCAGCCGCTCGACCTCCTCGGCGGTGAGGGGCAGCGGCGTCTTGTCGCGCAGCGCACTCCACTCCGCGCGCGTGAGATCGACGTACGGCGTCGGCTCCGTACGGCGATGCGCACTGCGGTGGGCGGCGCTCCGGGGCGGCGAGGTGATCACCCCTTCATTGTTGCGGCTGGGGGGAGGGGATTGGGGGTGGGGTCCATCACGTCAGGGGTCGATAACAGAGCCCGTCCGGCGATTGAGGACGAGCGCTCCCCCAAGCTCTCGGCTTCGCTCGAGCAGGGAGGTACCCCCCTGCGCGATGAGCCGAGCCCGTACGACGGGTACGCATCCGTGCTACGTAAGAGCGGCCCCCGTAGGCTGCGCCCATGTGTGGAATCGTCGGTTACGTCGGCTCGCAGTCGGCGCTTGATGTCGTCCTGGCAGGTCTGAAGCGGCTCGAGTACCGGGGTTACGACTCCGCGGGGGTCGCCGTGCCCGCCGATGGGGGCCTGGCCGCCGCGAAGAAGGCGGGCAAGCTGGTCAATCTGGAGAAGGAGCTGCTCGACCATCCGCTGCCTGCCGGTTCCACCGGTATCGGGCACACCCGGTGGGCCACGCACGGCGGGCCGACCGACGCCAACGCCCATCCGCACCTGGACAACGCGGGCCGGGTCGCCGTCGTGCACAACGGCATCATCGAGAACTTCGCCGCGCTCCGGGCCGAGCTGGACGAGCGCGGCCACCGGCTCGAATCCGAGACGGACACCGAGGTGGTCGCGCATCTGCTCGCCGAGGAGTTCTCGGCCTGCGCGGACCTCGCCGAGGCGATGCGCCTGGTCTGCCGACGGCTCGAAGGGGCGTTCACGCTGGTCGCGGTGCACGCGGACGAACCGGATGTAGTCGTCGGCGCGCGCCGGAACTCCCCGCTGGTGGTGGGCGTTGGAGAAGAAGAGTCCTTTCTCGCCTCGGACGTGGCCGCGTTCATCGCCCATACGCGGACCGCGATCGAACTGGGGCAGGACCAGGTCGTGGAGTTGCGGCGCGACGGCGTGACGGTGACGGACTTCGACGGGAACCCGGCCGAGGTACGCACCTACCACGTGGACTGGGACGCGTCCGCCGCGGAAAAGGGGGGCTATGACTACTTCATGCTCAAGGAGATCGCCGAGCAGCCCAAGGCTGTCGCCGATACGCTCCTGGGCCGCATCGATACCGAGGGTTCGCTGACGCTCGACGAGGTGCGGATCCCGGACTCCGTGCTGCGCGAGGTCGACAAGGTCGTCATCGTGGCCTGCGGGACCGCCTTCCACGCGGGCCTGATCGCCAAGTACGCCATCGAGCACTGGACCCGGGTGCCGTGCGAGGTCGAGCTGGCCAGCGAGTTCCGGTACCGCGACCCGATCCTGGACCCTCGTACGCTCGTCGTCGCCATCTCGCAGTCCGGCGAGACCATGGACACCCTGATGGCGCTGCGGCACGCCCGCGAGCAAGGCTCCAAGGTCCTGGCGATCTGCAACACCAACGGCTCGACGATTCCGCGCGAGTCGGACGCGGTGCTCTACACGCACGCCGGGCCCGAGGTCGCTGTGGCCTCCACGAAGGCGTTCCTGACCCAGCTCGTCGCCTGCTATCTCGTGGCGCTCTATCTCGGGCAGGTACGGGGCACCAAGTGGGGCGACGAGATCTGTGCCGTGATCCGGGAGCTCTCCAAGATCGCGGGTGAGGTCGAGCGGGTCCTGGACACCATGGAGCCGGTGCGCGAGCTGGCGCGCTCACTCGCCGACAAGAACACCGTGCTGTTCCTCGGGCGGCACGTGGGCTATCCGGTGGCGCTCGAAGGTGCCCTGAAGCTCAAGGAGTTGGCGTATATGCACGCCGAGGGCTTCGCGGCCGGGGAGCTCAAGCACGGGCCGATCGCACTGATCGAGCGGGACCTGCCGGTGGTCGTGGTGGTGCCGTCGCCGCGCGGCCGGTCGGTCCTGCACGACAAGATCGTCTCCAATATCCAGGAGATCCGGGCGCGCGGGGCACGGACCATCGTGATCGCGGAGGAGGGCGACGCGTCGGTGGAGCCGTACGCGGACCATCTGATCCGCATCCCGGCCACGCCCACGCTGCTCCAGCCGCTGGTCGCCACCGTGCCGCTCCAGGTCTTCGCCTGCGAACTCGCCACGGCCCGGGGCAACGAGGTGGACCAGCCGCGGAACCTGGCCAAGTCGGTGACGGTGGAGTGAGCGAGATCGGTGACCGAGGAGTGAGGGAGAATCCAGCCTTCCGGAAACCGGGCAGGGGAGGGGCACGCGCGTGATCATCGGGGTGGGGATCGACGTGGCCGAGGTCGACCGGTTCCGGGCGGCCCTGCGGCGGACGCCCGGGATGGCCGAACGGCTCTTCTTGGAGCCGGAGTTGTTCCTGCCGAGCGGTGAGCGCCGTGGCATCGCCTCGCTCGCCGCCCGGTTCGCGGCCAAGGAGGCGATCGCCAAGGCGCTCGGCGCGCCGGGCGGTCTGCACTGGACGGACGCCGAGGTGTACGTCGAGGACAGCGGGCAGCCGCGCCTCCGGGTCACCGGGACCGTGGCGGCCCGGGCGGCCGAACTCGGCGTGCGGAGCTGGCATGTGTCGTTGAGTCATGACGCGGGGGTCGCCTCCGCCGTCGTGATCGCGGAGGGATGAGGCGGCAGCGTGATCGCGGAGGGGTGAGGCTTCGGCGTAGCGTCGTCGTATGCGGACTGCTTTCGATGTCGAGACGGTACGGGCGGCCGAGCGCGCGCTGATGGCGCGGCTCCCCGAGGGGGCCCTGATGCAGCGGGCCGCGGCCGGGCTCGCCGCCGCCTGCGCCGATCTGCTCGGGCGGGTGTACGGCGCCCGGGTCGTGCTCCTGGTGGGCAGCGGGGACAACGGCGGGGACGCGCTGTACGCGGGCGCCCGCCTGGCCCGCCGCGGCGCCGGGGTCGCGGCGGTACTGCTCGCCCCGGAGCGCACCCACGAGGGCGGCCTCAAGGCACTACGGGCGGCGGGCGGCCGGGTATCGGCGGCGCCGGAGCGGGACCTCGCGGCCGCGGACCTGGTCGTGGACGGCATCGTCGGGATCGGCGGCAAGGGCGGCCTGCGGCCCGCGGCGGCCGAACTCGCCCGCGTGGCACGGGAGTCGAGGGCCGCCGTCGTCGCCGTCGACCTGCCGAGCGGCGTCGAGGCGGATACCGGTGAGGTACTCGGCGACGCGGTCCGCGCGGACGCCACGGTGACGTTCGGGACGTACAAGCCGGGACTGCTCGTCGACCCCGCGCGGGAGTACGCGGGGGCGGTGCGGCTCGTCGACATCGGGCTCGAGCTGGGCGGTGGCACGGGTGGTGCGGACGGCTCGTCGGCCGACGGTGGCTCGGACGCTCGTCGTGCGGGCGGCGGGCCTGTCCTTGAGGCCCTGCAGTACGCCGATGTGGCGGGGCTGCTTCCGGTGCCCGGGGCGGAGAGCGACAAGTACCGGCGGGGCGTCGTCGGCATCGCCGCGGGCTCCTCGCGCTATCCGGGCGCGGCGGTGCTCGCGGTCGCGGGGGCGCTGCGCGGCGGCGCCGGGGCCGTGCGGTACGTGGGCCCGGCGGCGGACGAGGTGATCGCCCGCTTCCCGGAGACGCTGGTCTCGGCCGGGCCGCCGCACAAGGCCGGGCGGGTGCAGTCCTGGGTGGTCGGCCCGGGGCTCGGTGACGATGCGGATCGCGTCCGGGACGTCCTGAGGGCGGACGTGCCGGTCCTGATCGACGCCGACGGGCTACGGCTCGCCGACCCGGCGGCGGTACGGGCCCGGACCGCGCCCACCGTCCTGACCCCGCACGCGGGGGAGGCGGCGGCGCTGCTCGGCGTGGAGCGGCGGGAGGTCGAGTCGGGACGGCTCGCGGCGGTGCGGCGGCTCGCCCGGGAGTTCGGGGCGACGGTGCTCCTGAAGGGCTCCACGACGCTGGTCGCGGGGCCGGGCCGGGGCGAGCCGGTGCGGGTCAACCCGACGGGCACGGCGTGGCTGGCCACGGCGGGCAGCGGCGATGTGCTCTCCGGCCTTGCCGGGGCGCTGCTCGCGGCGGGCCTTGGGCCGGTGGACGCGGCGTCCGCGGCGGCGTACCTGCATGGACTCGCGGGACGGCTTGCGGCGGAGGGGGCGCCGGTGGGGGCGTTCGATGTGGCGGAGGCGGTGCGGGCCGCCTGGCGGGAGGTGCGCACCACCAGCCCGTCCGGCGGTTGAGGACGAGCGCGCCCACCCATCCCCAAGCTCTCGACTTCGTTCGAGCAGAGGAGACCCCACCCCCACCACCACCCTCAACCGAGGCGCTACGCGCCACCCCTGGTTCAGCGCGAACGAGTGGGGGTCCGGGGGCGCAGCCCCCAGAGAGGGGCGCTTGGGGGCGCAGCCCCCGGTCGGCAACCGAGCCGACGGCACCGAACTCCGGCGGGGCCGTCAGCGCGGCTCTGAGACACTGGTGGGCGATATGAACGAGACACCGCTGCGCGTCCGCGCCGAGATCGATCTGGCCGCCCTGAGGGCCAACGTCCGATCGCTGCGCGCCCGCGCACCCCGCGCCGCCTTCATGGCCGTGGTGAAGGCCGACGGGTACGGCCACGGGATGCTGCCCTGTGCCCGCGCCGCCCTCCAGGCCGGGGCGACCTGGATCGGCACCGCGACGCCCGAGGAGGCGCTCGCCCTGCGCGCCGCGGGCATCGGCCTCGACCAGGCGCGCGTGCTCTGCTGGCTGTGGACGCCGGGCGGGCCCTGGCAGGCCGCGATCGAGGCGGACATCGAGGTCACGGTCAGCGGCCTCTGGGCGCTGCGCGAGGTCACCGCCGCGGCCCGCGCCGCCGGGCGTACGGCCCGTATCCAGCTCAAGGTCGACACGGGCCTCGGGCGGAACGGCTGCCAGCCCGCCGACTGGCCCGAGCTCGTCGAGGCCGCCCTCAAGGCCGAGGCCGAGGGCACCGTCCAGGTCACCGGCATCTGGTCGCACTACGCCTGCGCGGACGAGCCGGGTCACCCGTCCATCGCCGCCCAGAGCGCGGCCTTCGAGCAGGCCCTGGCGTACGCCGAAGGTGCGGGCCTGTGCCCCGATGTACGGCACATCGCCAACTCTCCGGCGACGCTCACGCTCCCCGACTCGCACTACGACCTGGTGCGCCCCGGCATCGCGATGTACGGCGTCTCGCCGAGCCCCGAGATCGGCACCCCGGCCGACTTCGGGCTGCGCCCCGTGATGACGGTCAGCGCCTCGCTCGCCCTGGTCAAGCACGTGCCCGAGGGGCATGGCGTCAGCTACGGGCACCACTACGTCACCTCGGCCGCCACCACGCTCGGCCTGGTTCCGGCGGGGTACGGCGACGGGCTTCCCCGGCACGCGTCGGGCTCGGCCCCGGTCCTGGTCGGCGGGGCGTGGCGGCGGGCCGCGGGGCGGATCGCGATGGACCAGTTCGTGGTCGACCTGGGCGGGGACGAGCCCGCGGCGGGGGACGAGGCGGTGCTGTTCGGCCCCGGTGACCGGGGCGAGCCGACCGCCGAGGACTGGGCTCGGGCGGCGGACACGATCGCGTACGAAATCGTCACCCGGATCGGCAGCCGCGTCCCGCGCGTCTATGTCAACGTCGACGTCGATGAGCGGCCGTCCGTACCGCACGGCCCGGAGGGCGCGGAGCCGGAGATGCCCGAGTCTTCCGAGCCACCCCAGGCAGGGGAACAGGACCCGACAGCGGTCGGTTGACCATCGCCGAGCGGCGCACGACCCGACAGACCTGACAGGAGCGGTACGTGAGCGAGAGCAGTACGCAGGCCGCCGCGGAGGCGGCACGGGCCGCCGTCTCCGCTGCTTCCTCCGCCTCCCCGGCCGCCGCGAACTGGCGCCGGGCCGGGTTCGCCGGGGCCGCGATAGGGGTCGTCGCCGCGGGCGCCGCGGCCGGCGTCGCCGTCGAGCGGCTCACCGTCGGCCGGGGCATGCGCAGGAAGGCCCGGCTCGCCCTGGACTCCACCGGACCGTACGGCGCCCTGCGCGGCACCCCCGGCACGGCCCTCGCCGACGACGGCACCGAGCTCTACTACGAGGTCGACGAGCCCGAGGAGAACGGCGAGGCAGGCGAGATCGGCGCGGCCCATCGGACCGCCGCGGCGGGCGGCGCCGCGAACCCGACCTCCAAAGCGAAGGGCGGGAAGGGAACGAAGGGCGGAAAGGGAGCGAAGGGCGCAAAGAGCCGCAAGAAAGCCGCCGCCTCCCGCGCCACCGCCCCCCGGCGCCGCCGTCTCTTCGGCCGCCGCACCCCCGCCCCGGTCACCGTCGTCTTCAGCCACGGCTACTGCCTGAGCCAGGACTCCTGGCACTTCCAGCGCGCCGCCCTGCGCGGTGTGGTCCGTACCGTCCACTGGGACCAGCGCAGCCACGGCCGCTCCGACCGCGGCAAGTCCCAGGCGGAGAACGGCACTCCGGTCGACATCGACCAGCTCGGCCGGGACCTCAAGGCGGTCATCGACGCGGCGGCGCCGACCGGCCCGCTGGTCCTCGTCGGTCACTCGATGGGGGGAATGACGGTGATGGCGCTCGCCGCCCAGTTCCCCGAGCTGATCCGCGACCGCGTCGCCGGGGTCGCCTTCGTCGGTACGTCGTCGGGGCGGCTCGACGAGGTCAGCTACGGCCTGCCGAGCGCGGGCGTCAACGCGGTGCGGCGGGTGCTGCCCGGTGTGCTGCGGGCGCTCGGCTCCCGGGCGGAGCTCGTGGAGCGTGGGCGGCGGGCCACGGCGGATCTGTTCGCGGGCGTCATCAAGCGGTACTCGTTCGCGTCCCGGGACGTGGACCCGGCGGTGGCGCGGTTCGCGGAGCGGCTGATCGAGTCGACGCCGATCGATGTGGTCGCGGAGTTCTATCCGGCGTTCGCCGAGCACGACAAGGCCGCGGCCCTGACGTACTTCACCGGCCTGCCCGTGCTCGTCCTGGCCGGGGAGAAGGACCTGGTGACGCCGAGCGAGCACAGCGAGGCGATCGCGGACCAGCTGCCGGACGCCGAGCTGGTGCTCGTCCCGGACGCCGGGCACCTGGTGATGCTCGAGCACCCGGAGGTGGTCACGGACCGTCTCGCGGACCTGCTCGTCCGGGCGAAGGACCAGGCCCGCGACGCCGTCTAGGGAGTGTCTTGCGGATCACGATCCGTACCGTCGGCTCGGGTGCCGTCACCTGGGGGCTTCGCCCCCAGACCCCCTTTCGCCCCTGAACGGGGCTCGTCCTCAAACGCCGGACGGGCTGGTTGGGGGCCGCCCCGGCCCCGATCCCGTCAGCCCCCGCCGCAGCGCTACCGTGGCGGTTATGGAAGCACCGCACATCCCGGCCCCCGCCCCCGGCACCCAGCCGGTCCCGAACGTCGCTCTCACCGTCAACTCCCCGGAACAGATGAAGGAGTTGGGCCGCCGCCTGGCCAAGCTGCTCCGCCCCGGCGATCTCGTGATGCTCAACGGCGAGCTGGGCGCGGGCAAGACCACGCTGACCCGTGGACTCGGCGAGGGCATGGACGTGCGCGGCGCCGTCACCTCGCCGACCTTCGTGATCGCCCGGGTGCACCCCGCGCTCGGCGACGGGCCGCCGCTGGTGCACGTGGACGCGTACCGCCTCGGCGGCGGGCTCGACGAGATGGAGGACCTGGACCTCGATGTGTCGCTGCCCGAATCGGTGATCGTCGTGGAGTGGGGCGAGGGCAAGGTCGAGGGCCTGTCCGACGACCGGCTCGAGGTCGTGATCCACCGGGCCACCGGGGACACCGACGACGAGACACGGCAGGTCACCGTCACCGGCCTCGGCGCCCGCTGGTCCGACGCGGACCTCTCGCCGCTGGCCGCCTGAGCCCGTACGACAGCGCCGGACGCCCGCCCGCGCGAAAGCCCGTAGGTACGCCCCGTACGCACCCCGCGTGCCCCCGTACGTACGTTTCTCCCAACTTTCCGACAGCACGTCGGCAAATTGTTGCGCCGCCGACGGCTGCCGTGGTCACATGGTAGCGAAGCCAGGTTAGGTCAACCTAACCACGCCTGATCTCGGAGCTCGGGAGGCACCATGTCGGCGCCGGAACGTGAGGCCAAGACGCAAGCGCTGTCGATGAGTGAGCTGCTGGCGTCCTGCGCCGCCGCGCACGCCGTCTCGACGCCACCGAGCCGACCCGAGCCCCGGAGCAAAGTCCCGGCCGTACCCGTACCGCCCAAGGAAAAGCCGCACCGCGACGCGGCATGAGCCGACGCGGCACGCGTGAGGAAACGCCAGGGGTTACGGAACGACGACGACCTTCATGCCGACCGTCGCGAACTCCCACATCGCCAGACCGTCCTCGCGGGTCTCCCGGATACCACCGGTCTTCTGCGTCGGGTCCGGCTTGGGCGTGGCGCCGTCGGCGGCCGCGCTGAACCCGATCGTCACCCCGTCGACGCTGGTGAACCGTACGACATGCTCGATCGGCACCCCATCCGATCCGGTGACCGAACCGGACCGCGTGCTGACGGAGTAGCGGCCCGGCTTCGGGTCGACGGTGGACGGCATCACCTTGAAGGTGCGCTTGGTCTTGCCGTTCGCGCCGATGAGCCACACGCGGTTGTCGCCGAGCGCGTACACGACCCGCTTGCCGCTGCCCGATCCGGCCGGGATCGCGGTCGGGTCGCTCTTCTTCTTGGGCGCGCTCGGGGCGGTGGCGGCCGGGTTCTTCTTGGGCTTGGCGAGGCTGTCGGGGACGTTGGCCGACGCCTGGTACGCGAGGAAACCGACCGCCGCGAGGGCCGCCGCCGTGAGCCCGGCCACGAATCCCGAGCTGCTCCGTGCCACCGGTCTCCACCCTTCGTATGCATGACCCCGTACGGATCGCGTAAGTCGGACCCGCTACGGATCCTGTACGACTATGTACGCCTCAGGGCGACGGTAGCAGCAGGTGTACGGCCCGTTCGGGCAGCGTGCCACGGGCGTGCACGCCGTAGGCTGTTCGTGTGCTCTTGCTCGCTCTCGATACCGCAACGCCCGCCGTCACCGCGGCCCTGCACGACGGCACCTCCGTCATCGCCGAGTCCCACCAGGTCGACGCCCGCAGACACGGGGAGCTGCTGCTCCCCGCCGTCCACCAGGTGCTCGCCGAGGCGGGCCGGAAGCTCGACGCCGTGACCACGGTCGTGGCGGGCGTCGGCCCCGGGCCCTACACCGGCCTGCGCGTCGGCCTGATGACGGCCCAGACCTTCGGCTCCGCCCTCGGCGTGCCGGTGCACGGCATCTGCACCCTCGACGGACTCGCCTACGCCTCCGGCCTGACCGGCGACTTCGTGGTCGCCACGGACGCCCGCCGCAAGGAGGTCTACTGGGCCCGCTACAGCGGTCCACGGGCCCGGGTGAGCGAACCGGCCGTAGACCGGCCCGCGGAGCTGCCCGCCGAGGTCGCCGCGCTGCCCGCGGTCGGCGCGGGCGCGCTGCTCTACCCCGGCACGTTCACGGACGCGCGCGGTCCCGAGCACGTCTCGGCCGCCGCCCTCGCCTCGCTCGCGGCCGAGCGCCTCGCGGCCGGTGAGCAGCTGCCCGAGCCGCGGCCGCTGTATCTGCGCCGCCCGGACGCGCAGGTCCCCAAGAACTACAAGGTGGTCACGCCCAAGTGAGCACCGGGCCCGAGGAGCGGGCGTGCGGGTACGCCCTGCGGGAGATGCGCTGGTGGGACATCGAGCCCGTGATGGCGCTCGAACGCGCGCTGTTCCCCGAGGACGCCTGGTCGCGGGGGATGTTCTGGTCCGAACTCGCCCATGCGCGCGGCCCGTCGGCCACCCGCCGCTATGTCGTCGCCACCGACCCGAAGGACGGCGACCGCCTGGTGGGCTACGCCGGGCTCGCCGCCATCGGCAGGGTCGGCGACGTCCAGACCATCGCCGTGGCCCGCGAGCACTGGGGCACCGGGCTCGGCGCCGCACTCCTCACCGACCTCCTCCGGCACGCCACCGCCTTCGACTGCACGGAGGTGCTGCTCGAAGTGCGGGTCGACAACACCCGGGCGCAGAAGCTCTACGAACGCTTCGGCTTCGAGCCGATCGGCTTCCGGCGCGGCTACTACCAGCCGGGGAACGTGGACGCCCTGGTGATGCGCCTCGCCGACCCGGCCCGTCCGGCCCACCCCGAACCAGCACAAGGAACCTGAAGACCATGCCTGACTCCCGCGACGAGCCGCTCGTTCTGGGCATCGAGACCTCCTGTGACGAGACCGGCGTCGGCATCGTCCGCGGCACCACGCTGCTCGCGGACGCGGTCGCCTCCAGCGTCGACGAGCACGCGCGCTTCGGCGGCGTGGTGCCCGAGGTGGCGTCCCGCGCCCACCTGGAGGCGATGGTGCCGACCATCGAGCGCGCCCTGAAGGACGCCGGTGTCACCGCGCGTGACCTCGACGGCATCGCGGTCACCGCGGGCCCCGGCCTCGCGGGCGCGCTCCTCGTCGGCGTATCGGCGGCGAAGGCGTACGCGTACGCCCTGGGCAAGCCGCTGTACGGCGTGAACCATCTGGCCTCGCACATCTGCGTCGACCAGCTGGAGCACGGCGCGCTGCCCGAGCCGACGATGGCGCTGCTCGTCTCCGGCGGCCACTCCTCGCTGCTTCTCTCCTCGGACATCACCTCGGACGTACGGCCGATGGGCTCGACCATCGACGACGCCGCGGGCGAGGCGTTCGACAAGATCGCCCGGGTCCTGAACCTCGGTTTCCCCGGCGGCCCGGTCATCGACCGGTACGCGCGCGAGGGCGACCCGGAGTCGATCGCGTTCCCGCGCGGCCTCACCGGGCCGCGCGACCCGGCGTACGACTTCTCCTTCTCGGGTCTGAAGACCTCGGTCGCGCGCTGGATCGAGGCCAAGCGGAATGCGGGCGAGGACGTTCCGGTACGCGATGTGGCGGCCTCCTTCCAGGAGGCGGTCGTCGACGTCCTGACCCGCAAGGCGGTACGGGCCTGCCGGGACGAGGGCATCGACCACCTCATGATCGGCGGCGGGGTGGCCGCCAACTCGCGGCTGCGGGCGCTCGCGCAGGAGCGGTGCGAGAAGTACGGCATCCGGCTCCGGGTGCCGCGCCCCAAGCTCTGCACGGACAACGGCGCGATGGTCGCGGCCCTCGGTGCTGAGATGGTGGCCCGAGGGCGTGCCGCCTCGGACTGGGACCTGCCCGCGGACTCTTCGCTTCCGGTGACGGAGCCGCACGTGCCGGGCAAGGGGCAGGGGCCTGTGCACGGCCACAGCCACTCCCACGACCACGTGCACGAGGTGGCGAAGGACAACCTGTACTCATGAGGCTGTACTGATGAGGGTCACGCTGATGTGGGAGGCCCGGGCCATGGAGGGCCGCGGTCCCGAACTCCTCGCGTGGGCGCGGGAACAGCGGCTCGGCGCGGCCCCGCTGCGCCGGGAGACCTTCGCGGCCACGGAGGACCGGGTTCTGGTCCTCACCTGGTGGGACGCGCCCGCCCTCGACGCCGAGCTGCCCGAACTCCCGGAGCCGCCGGAGGGGTTGGCGCGGCGGGCGGTGCATCGGTGGCGGTTCGAGTCGGTGGGCGTGGATTAACGGCTCTTAAGGGGCGTGGCGGTAGCGGCTCCTACTTCTGTACCGGCCGCTACTTCTTTTGTACCGGCCGTTACTTCTCCACCGGCCGCCCGACCAGCACCGTCGGCGCCCCCGCCACCCGCGTCAGAAACACCGTCGCGGAGTGCGGCCCCGCCAACTTCATCTTCCGCCGCAACTCCTCCGGCTCCACGGCCGACCCCCGCTTCTTCACGGTCAGCACCCCCACCTCCCGCTCCCGCAGCAGCGCCTTCAACTTCTTCATGTTGAAGTGGAGTTGATCGGTGATCTCGTACGCCGTGGCGAACTCCGTCGCGTGCAGCTCGTCGCTCGTGACGTACGCGATCGTCGGGTCGACCAGACCGCCGCCGACCTCCTGCGCGACCTCGGCGACCAGATGCGCCCGGATGACGGCGCCGTCCGGCTCGTACAGATAACGCCCCACGGGCCGCGGCTCGGGGTCGGGCAGCCTGGCCGAGGGTGTTGCCCGCAGCGTGGTGTCCGCGGGCAGCAGCGTGGCGCTGACGGCGCCGTGCTCGATGCCCTCGCCGAACCACAGCACCGCCTCCTTCACGTCGCCCCCGTCCGAGATCCACTCGGCCTCGGCGTCCTCGGGCACCACCTCGTGCGGGATGCCGGGGGCGATCTTCAGGGCGGCGTGCGGGGCCCGGCGGGCGGCCTCGATCGCCCAGGACAGGGGCGGCGAGTACGCCTCGGGGTCGAACACCCGCCCGCCCGTCGCCCGGCCACCACCCCTCATCGACGCGCTCCGCGCGCCCCCCGCTGTCGCGCGGCCGCCGCCGCGCCGCGCGGGGTCCACGAACACCGCGTCGTACCCCGCGACCTCCACGTCCGCGACCTCGGCGCAGTGCACCTCGATCAGGTCTTCCAGGCCGAGCGCGGCGGCGTTGGCCCGTGTCACCGCGCAGGTCAGCGGGTCCCGGTCGACCGCGAGCACCGCGATTCCGGCCCGCGCGAGGGCGACCGCGTCGCCGCCGATGCCGCAGCACAGATCGGCCAGGCGCCGTACGCCCAGGTCCGTGAACCGCCGTGCGCGGTACGCCGCGACGCTCGCCCGGGTGGCCTGCTCGACCCCGTTCGGCGTGAAGAACATCCGTCCGGCGTCGGCGGCGCCGAACTTCGCGGCGGCCCGTTGCCGCAGCCGGGCCTGGCCGAGCGCGGCGGAGACCAGGTCGGCCGGGTGGTCGCGGCGCAGCCGGGTGGCGAGGGCGAGCTCCTGCGCGGGGTCGTAGTCCCGCAGCTCGGCGAGGAGCGCGCGCCCCTCGTCGGTGAGCAGGGCGGAGAAGGAGTCGAGGTCGTTCACCGGGCCATTGTCTGCCAGCTGATGGTCACCGGGCGATGTCGGCCAGTCGGTGGATCGTGCGCGCGCGGCGGCGGTGTCGTCCGTTTCGCGGCGCCCCGCGCTGACAGGATCCGGCACCATGCAACTAGTAGGACAAAACGACAAATTTTTCGGGAGTCGGTCACGGCGTACGGGATCCCGTTGCCGCACCACCCGTCAGGCCCGGGTCGGCCTCGCTCTCCTGACCGCCACCGCCCTGGCCGCAGGCTGCGCGGGCGGCGGCGAACCGGACGACGAGGTCAAGTCCGCCGCAGGTCACCAGGGTGCGGAGCAGGCGGCCAAGCTGGCCGAGCAGCGCGCCGTGGCGCACGCCAAGCGGGTCGCGGCGGTCAAGCGCTGGGGTGTCGCCAAGATGCCGCTGACCCCGCCCGAACCCCCCGAGAAGAAGCCGCGGATCACCACCCGCAAGGGCTTCGAGGTCCAAGGTCAGAAGGCTTTGGGCCTGCCGCCGGTCTTCACGACGGTCCCCACCAAGGACAAGGTCGTCTTCCTGACCATCGACGACGGCGCCGAGAAGGACCCGAAGTTCCTGAAGATGATGAAGGAACTGAACATCCCCTATAGCGCCTTCCTCAGCGATTACCTGATCAAGAAGGACTACGGCTATTTCAAGAAGATGCAGGACGCGGGCGTCGTCCTGCACAACCACACGCTCAACCACCGCTATCTGCCCGCCCTTTCGTACGCGCAGCAGAAGAAGCAGATCTGCGGCATGCAGGACGTCATGGAGAAGCGCTACGGCAAGCGGCCCGAGCTGTTCCGCCCGCCGTACGGCAACTACAACCGCGACACCCTCAAGGCCGCCAAGGCGTGCGGCATCAAGGCGGTGCCGCTGTGGAACGCCGAGGCGTTCCCGAAGCGCATGGACTGGCGGGAGTGGGACCGCGACCTGCACCCGGGCGACATCATCCTCACCCACTTCCGGGGCAAGGAGGACTGGAAGGGCTCCATGCCCGACATGATCCGTCGGCTGCTGAAGACGGTGACGGACAAGGGGTACGCGATCGCACGGCTCGAGGACTATCTGTGACCGGGGAACGACCGGGGGGAGGCGGTGAGTTCCCGGGATTCAGCGGTACGCGGGTGAGGGGGCGGCGACGATGAGGTGGGCGCACCGGCTCGTCGCCGGGGTCCTCGTGGGCGGTGCGCTCGTCCTCTCCGGGTGCGCGGAGTCGGTCGACCCCATCGAACGCCTTCGCAGAAAGGCCGCGGAGAAGCCCGAGACGGTCGATACGGAGGCCGGGGCACGGGCTGGGGACGAGGCCGGGGCACGGGCCGGGGACGAGGTCGGAGCGTGGGCCGGGGCGCAGGGCGAGAAGGTGTCCGCCGCCACGTACCGCCGCTGGGGCCTGACCGAGCCGCTGCGCCGCCCACCCGCGCCGCCCACCCGCAAGAAGCGGCCGCGGGCCGCGGGTCCGGGGCTTGCGGCGGTGGTGGACCGGGTGCCGACCCGGGACAAGGTCGTCTTTCTGACCTTCGACGACGGTGCCGAGCGCGATCCGCGATTCGTGCGGATGGTGCGGGAACTGCGGCTTCCGGTGAGCATGTTCCTGACGGACAGCGTGGTCGGGCCCGGCTATGCGCACTTCGGGAAACTGCGCTCGGTGGGGGCGACGGTGCAGAACCATACGCTCGACCACCCCTATATGCCCGGCCTCTCCTATGAAGGGCAACGCTGGGAGATCTGCGGCCAGCAGGAGAAGCTCGAGGAGCGCTTCGGGGTGCGCCCGAGGCTCTTCCGGCCGCCGTACGGCGAGTACAACGACGACACGCTGCGGGCCGCCGCCGACTGCGGGCTGGACGCGGTGGTGCTGTGGCGCGCCTCGATGCAGATCAAGGACCTGCGGTACGCGGAGGGACGCCGACTGCGCCCGGGCGACATCATCCTGGCCCACTTCCGGGGCCCCGACGAGCTGCGCGGCGCCTCGCTCACCGAGATGACGGCCCGGATGCTCCGCCGTATCCAGACGCAGGGCTTCGCGGTGGCGCGCTTGGAGGACTACCTCTGAGGGGCCGACTTACTGCACCCGTTAAACCGGTTACACCGGTTACGCGCTGCATCGGTTCAAGCCCCGCACCGGTTGGACGGGTTACGTATCCGACCGCAGGGCCGCCTCCCGGTGCCGCCCCGCGCTGTCGCTGATCCGTAGCAGCAGCGCGATCATCACCCAGTTCGCGACCAGCGAGGAACCGCCCTTCGCCAGGAACGGCAGCGCCTTGCCGGTGAGCGGAATGAGCCCCATCACGCCGCCCGCGACCACGAACACCTGCAGCATCAGGGCCGCCGCGAGCCCGGCAGCGAGCAGCTTGCCGAAGGGGTCCCTGGCCAGGATGGAAGTGCGGAGCCCGCGCTGCACCAACAGGGCGTACAAGAGAAGCACCCCCATCAGCCCGGCGAGCCCCAACTCCTCGCCGACCGTGGTCAGGATGAAGTCGCTGCGCCCGGCGAAGCCGATCAGCTCGGGATGCCCCTGGCCGAGCCCGGTGCCGGTGAGGCCGCCGCTGCCGAGGCTCATCAGGGCCTGGGCCGCCTGGTCGGAGATGAGCCCCGGCGGCCGCTGCGCTTCCGGAAGGTAGATCGCGAACGGGTCGAGCCACGCCTGTACCCGGCCCTTGACGTGCGGCTGTGTCGAGCCGACGGCGAGCGCCCCGACCACGGCCATGCCCAGACCGCAGACGATCCAACTGGTGCGCTCCGTCGCGACGTACAGCATCACCACAAAGAGCCCGAAGAAGATCAGCGACGTGCCCAGATCGCGCTCGAAGACAAGCACGAGCAGGCTGATCGCCCAGATCGTGAAGATCGGCCCGAGCTGCCGCCCCGGCGGCAGCCGCACCCCGAACAGCTTGCGGCCGGTCAGCGCGAGCGAGTCCCGGTTGACCGTCAGATAGCCGGCGAAGAACACCGCGATCATCAGCTTCACGAA
Organism: Streptomyces sp. NPDC002851; assembly: GCF_053591935.1. Classification (NCBI taxonomy): domain Bacteria; kingdom Bacillati; phylum Actinomycetota; class Actinomycetes; order Kitasatosporales; family Streptomycetaceae; genus Streptomyces; species Streptomyces sp. NPDC002851. The sequence continues at coordinate 95,767 of NZ_JBSFUT010000001.1, forward strand.
CTCGCCCGGCTGGAAGGAGAGCGAGCCGAGGTAGATCCAGCGCTTGGCGCCGTAGGTGTCGCCGGGAAAGAAGGCCGGTGCCATGAGCAGCACCAGGGCGACGGCCATCGTCAGATAGATGTAGCGCTGAAGCCGCCGGTGATCGCGCAGCACCACCAGGGCGCCGATGCAGATCGCGACGCCGATCACGGACCAGAGCAGCTGCCCGCCCGCGGTGGGCGCCGCGTTCTTGAACTTCTCGGCGTACGTGGCGTCCAGGCGGTGCAGGAGTACGAGACCGAGCCCGGTGAGCAGGGTCGCCACGGGCAGGATCAGCGGGTCGGCGTACGGGGCGAAGCGGCGTACCGCCAGATGGGCGGCGAGCGCGAGCAGCGTCAGGCTGGCGGCGAACTGGGCCAGGTTCACGGGCAGTTGGCCCTGGGTGGCGAACCCCACGCAGGCGTGCCCGAAGGCGGTGATCAGCACGGTGAGCGCGAGCAGCAGCGCCTCGGTCCGCCGGTGTGCGAGCGCGGCAGGGGTGGAATGGGAGGAGCGGGTGGAGCGGGAGACGCTCGCCGAGGCGGGCGCGTCCGCCGCATCCTGTCCGATCTGCCCCGCTATGCGCTGCGCTATCGCCATATGCAGGATGACGTAGAGATACGTCGTGCGGTTCCGGCGTGCACTCCTGGGTCGGTCGGTCTCGTGGACGCCACTTGCCGGTGAATTGGCACTCCGCTTGACCGAGTGCTAATCGCAGTCATAGTCTCGGCTTGGCACTCCCCAGTGGAGAGTGCCAACACAGCGACGGGCAGGTCCGGCACCCGCGACGACGGATCCACCTGGTCGCCACCTCAGACAGTTAACCCCGTGAGATCTCCGAAGGGGGAGGTCGGATCGTGACGACCGCCAGCTCCAAGGTTGCCATCAAGCCGCTCGAGGACCGCATTGTGGTCCAGCCGCTCGACGCCGAGCAGACCACGGCCTCTGGCCTGGTTATTCCGGACACTGCCAAGGAGAAGCCCCAGGAGGGCGTCGTCCTGGCCGTGGGCCCGGGCCGCTTCGAGAACGGCGAGCGTCTGCCGCTCGACGTGAAGACCGGCGACGTCGTGCTCTACAGCAAGTACGGCGGCACCGAGGTGAAGTACAACGGCGACGAGTACCTCGTCCTCTCGGCCCGCGACGTGCTCGCGATCGTCGAGAAGTAATTCACTTCGAAGCTCCACAGGCTTCTGTACTGCGCCCCTGGTCCCCGCGAATTTCACATTGCCGGGTGGCAGGGGCGCAGTTCATTTTGAGAGGACTTGAGAAAGCTCCATGGCGAAGATCCTGAAGTTCGACGAGGACGCCCGTCGCGCCCTTGAGCGCGGCGTCAACAAGCTTGCCGACACCGTCAAGGTGACGATCGGCCCCAGGGGCCGGAACGTCGTCATCGACAAGAAGTTCGGCGCCCCCACCATCACCAACGACGGCGTCACGATCGCGCGCGAGGTCGAGGTCGACGACCCGTACGAGAACCTCGGCGCCCAGCTGGTGAAGGAGGTGGCGACCAAGACCAACGACATCGCGGGTGACGGCACCACCACCGCCACCGTGCTCGCCCAGGCCCTGGTCAAGGAGGGCCTGCGGAACGTCGCCGCCGGCGCCTCCCCGGCCGCCCTGAAGAAGGGCATCGACGCCGCGGTCAAGGCCGTCTCGGACGAGCTGCTCGCCACCGCGCGTCCGATCGAGGAGAAGTCCGACATCGCCGCCGTGGCCGCGCTGTCCGCCCAGGACCAGCAGGTCGGCGAGCTCATCGCCGAGGCCATGGACAAGGTCGGCAAGGACGGTGTCATCACCGTCGAGGAGTCCAACACCTTCGGTCTGGAGCTGGACTTCACCGAGGGCATGGCCTTCGACAAGGGCTACCTGTCGCCGTACATGGTGACCGACCAGGAGCGTATGGAGGCCGTCCTCGACGACCCGTACATCCTGATCCACCAGGGCAAGATCTCCTCCATCCAGGACCTGCTTCCGCTCCTGGAGAAGGTCATTCAGGCCGGTGGCTCCAAGCCGCTCCTGATCATCGCCGAGGACGTCGAGGGCGAGGCCCTGTCGACCCTGGTCGTGAACAAGATCCGCGGCACCTTCAACGCCGTGGCCGTCAAGGCCCCCGGCTTCGGCGACCGTCGTAAGGCGATGCTCGGCGACATGGCCACCCTCACCGGTGCCACCGTCATCGCCGAGGAGGTCGGCCTCAAGCTCGACCAGGCCGGTCTCGACGTGCTCGGCACCGCCCGCCGCGTCACCATCACCAAGGACGACACCACCATCGTCGACGGCGGCGGCAACGCCGAGGACGTGCAGGGCCGCGTCGCCCAGATCAAGGCCGAGATCGAGACCACGGACTCCGACTGGGACCGCGAGAAGCTCCAGGAGCGCCTCGCGAAGCTGGCCGGCGGCGTGTGCGTGATCAAGGTCGGCGCCGCCACCGAGGTGGAGCTGAAGGAGAAGAAGCACCGTCTGGAGGACGCCATCTCCGCGACCCGCGCCGCGGTCGAGGAGGGCATCGTCTCCGGTGGTGGCTCCGCGCTCGTCCACGCCGTGAAGGTCCTCGAGGGCAACCTCGGCAAGGAGGGCGACGAGGCCACCGGTGTCGCCGTCGTCCGCAAGGCCGCCGTCGAGCCGCTCCGCTGGATCGCCGAGAACGCCGGCCTCGAGGGCTACGTCATCGTGTCCAAGGTCGCCGAGCTCGAGAACGGCAGCGGCTACAACGCCGCCACCAGCGAGTACGGCGACCTGGTCAAGGCCGGCGTCATCGACCCGGTCAAGGTCACCCGCTCCGCCCTGGAGAACGCCGCCTCCATCGCCTCCCTGCTCCTCACGACCGAGACCCTGGTCGTCGAGAAGCCGGCCGAGGACGAGCCCGAGGCGGGCCACGGTCACGGCCACGGCCACGCCCACTGACGCCTGACGTCTTCCCGAAGGCCCGGCACCCCACAGGGGGTTGCCGGGCCTTCGCCTTTCGCACGCCCCGGGCACCCGCTGCGGGACTTACCCGGCCGACCGCACCGCACCCGGAGTCCACGTCACCGTGGGTCTAGGGGGTGTCTCCCCGATCTTGGCGGGCCCGCGACGCCTGGCACGGCACCTCGCCGCACAGCCGAATCACCCACGTACGCCCAGTACGAGGCCGATCCGGCCGCACATCGATGCACCGATGCACCGATATACCGATGTACCGATGTACCGATGCACCGCACCAACTGCATCCATCAGCCGCTCCGCGGCGGGCGCAGGCTGATCCGCAAAGATCGGAGAGACACCCCTAGGGCCGGTCTGGGCGCCCTGCCGGGCCGTCCGGGCCGAAACCGGTCCGGACCGGGCGGGGTTCGGCTACGGCACCCTGCCCCGCCACCCCGGATGCGGCGAGAAGGCATGCTGTGGTTGTCGGCGGCATTCTTGCCCGGACGGCCAAGTCGCCCTGACCGTCGTTGCGTACCAGCCGCCCGGCCGCCCCGGCCCCGCCCCGGCCGCCCCGGCCGCCTGGTACGCCCGCGTCGTCGGCCCGCTGCCCCGGCTCTTCCAGCGTTGCTACGCCCGCCGCTGCGGCCGCTCACTGCGGGCCGTATTTGCGTCCCGTCCGTGACGTGATGCCACCGAGCAGCCCTCGCGGCACCACCTTCACCACGCCCAGCATCGCCTTGTAACGCGGGTCCGGAACCGACAGCGACTTCCCGCGCGCCAGGTCCGAGAGCGCGGCCGCCACCAACTTGTCGGCGTCCAGCCACATCCACTTGGGGATGTTGTCCGTCCCCATCCCGGCCCGCTGGTGGAACTCCGTACGCACGAACCCCGGGCACAGCGCCATCAACCGCACCCCCGACCCGACCAGATCCTTCGCCGCGCCCTGCGTGAACTGCACGACCCACGCCTTCGAGGCCCCATAGGTCCCCCGTGGCACGAACGCCGCCACCGAGGCCACATTGATCACCCCGCCGCGCCCGCGCTTCCGCATCCCCGGGACCGCCGCCGACGTCAGCCGCAGCACCGCCTCGCAGTGCACCTTGAGCATGGTCAGCTCGTCGTCCATCGGGACTTCGAGGTACTGGCCCTTGTTGCCGAACCCGGCGTTGTTGACCAGCAGGTCCACCGGGTTCCGGCCGTCGCCGAGGCGCTCCTCGACCGCCGCGATGCCCTCTTCCGTCGCCAGATCGGCGATCAGCACCTCCGCCTCGATGCCGTGCCGGTCGTGCAGTTCGGTCGCCTGCTCCCGCAGCCGCTTGGCATTGCGCGCCACGAGTACCAGGTTGTGGCCGTCGGCGGCCAGGCGGCGGGCAAAGGCGGAGCCGATGCCCGCGGTCGATCCCGTAATCAGAGCCGTAGTCATGGACCAAGGCTAGTGACTGCCGTGGCCACCGCCGTGCCCGGACGGTATGCCCGCCTTGCCTCCCTTCTCGACGATCACGAACTGTCCCATCATCGCCAGATCCTCATGGAACAGCAGGTGACAGTGGTACATATACGGGGTGTCCGGGTCGGCCGGCCCGTCGAACCGCATCACCAGCCTCACCGTCGCACCGCCCGGCACGAACACCGTGTCCTTGGCCCCGCGCAACGAGGGCGGCGGAGCCTGGCCGTTGACCTCGAGGACCCGGAACTGCACGTCGTGCACATGGAAGTTGTGCGGCGTCCCGTCGTCGTTGCGCACGGTCCAGATCTCCTCGGTGCCGCGCACCACCGTCTCGTCGACGCGCCCCATGTCCATCGGACGCCCGTTGATCCCCGCCATCGTCAGCCCGAAGTGCCGCCCGTGTACGGCCTCCTTCCCGTCCGGTATCTCCAAGTCGCCCAGCTTCCCGGGTAGTTCCGGTGACCGGCGCAGCCGATCCTTGGCCCGCAGTTCCAGTACGTCGAAGGAGTCGTCGCCCCCATGGAACCGATGGGCCCAGGCGTCTCCGTAGTTGTCCTGCGGGAAGCTGCGCAGTACTGACCGCTCGCCCGGCCGCATCCGCACCACGATCTCGGCCCGTTCACCCGGCGACAGTTGTATTCGGTCCATGGACACCGGCTTCTCGAGCAGCCCGCCGTCGGTGCCTATCAGCGTGAAGCCCTTGTCGGAGAAGCCGAAGGAATAGATGCGTGCGGTCGAGGCATTCAGGAGGCGCAGCCGGACCAGCTCGTCGCCGACCTCCTGGTACGGATCCAGCGTGCCGTTGACCATGGTCCGGTCGCCCAGGAAGCCGGTCGACCGCATCATGCCGTGGCCGTGGTCGAACTTTGCGCCGTCGAACCGCACGTCTTGCACGATTACGGGGAGGTCGTCGACGCCGTACCGCTCGGGCAGTGGCAGTCCGGACGCCTTGGCGTCGTCGAGGATGAACATCCCTGCCAGGCCGCGCTGCACATGCTGCTCGGTCCTGCCGTGCGGATGCGGGTGGTACCAGAGCGTCGCGGCCGGTTGGTCGATCCGCCACTGCGGGGTCCAGGTGTCGCCCGGCCGCACCGTATGGTGCGGGCCGCCGTCCATCTTCGCGGGCAGGTGCATGCCGTGCCAGTGCACGGTGGACGCCTCGTCGAGGCCGTTGGAGACCCGGACCCGGACCTTCTCGCCCCGCTTGGCGCGCAGCGTCGGCCCCAGATAGTCGCCGTTGAACCCCCAAGTGGGCGTCCTCTGCCCGTCCTTGAACTCCTTCTCACCCGCCCGTATCCGCAGGTCGAACACCCGGGTGCCGTCCTTGTCGACCTCGGACTCGGCCAGCGGCGGCACCGCGAGCTCATTGCGGAAGGCCGCCGTCCCGACCGTGCTGACCTCGGCGGTCGTCCACAGCCAGGCGAACCCGCCGCCGAGCGCCGCGACGACCACGCCCACGACCACCCCGAGGGTGATGAGGACCCGCTTGCCCCGGCGCCTGCCGACGCGCTTGCCACCTGTTTCCGCCATGCCTCGACGATCGCGGCGGAAGCCGGGCCGCAGAATCGGGAAATGCCCTGACCCGGCCCCGATTCGACCCCTACGGGGCGAGGCGCTCAGCCCCCGAACTTCTCGGCGTACTCCCGCGCTTGAGCAAGTGTCTCGGGGTGCAGCGCCTCGCCCGCCACCAGCAGGTCCGGCAGCAGTGCGCGTTCCGTCGTGACCGCCCTGAACTGGAGCGCCACGGTGACCTCGTGGTCCGGCACGTGCACCACCTCGATCGCGTCGCCGGCCCTGATCTCACCCGGTTCCACGACCCTGAGATACGCGCCGGGCGCGCCTTGCCGCGTGAACCGCTTCACCCACCCCTTCTCGCCCAGGTGGCCCGCGAACGTACGGCACGGGATGCGGGACGAGGTCACCTCCAGGACGACCTCCCCGCCGATCCGCCAGCGCTCGCCGATCCGCGCGCCGCTGACGTCGACCCCCGACGTCGTCAGGTTCTCGCCGAACGCGCCGCTGGCCAGCGACCGCCCCAACTCGCGCTCCCAGCCGTCCAGATCCTCGCGGGCGAAGGCGTAGACGGCCTGGTCGTCGCCGCCGTGGTGGCGCAGGTCGCCGATCTTGTCGCCGACCAGGCCGCTGCCGCCGGTGCCCTTCGGCCCGGGCGCCGTGACCCTGACGGCCCCCTCGACCGGCCGCTTGTCGATGCCGGTGCCGCCCGACGGGGCGTCGGTGTATTCGACGGCCTGGTGCCGTCCCAGATTTACGGAGAGAAGCTTCATGCCCGCACGCTAAGCGAGCCACCTCAAAGCGTCGACCCAATATTCGCCTATGTTTACAAGTATCGCTTATGATCGACCCATGATCGAGGCCCGCCATCTCCGTGTGCTCCGCGCCGTGGCCGCCACCGGCTCCTTCTCCGCCGCGGCCCGCGAACTGGGCTGCACCCAGCCGGCCGTGAGCCAGCAGATGAAGGCGCTCGAGCAGTCCACCGGCACCCCACTGCTCATCCGTACCGGCCGCGAAATGCGCCTGACGCAGGCGGGCGAGGCCCTGGTCCGGCACGCCACCGGCATCCTCGCCGGGCTGACCGCCGCCGAGGAGGAGGTCGCGGCGATCGCCGGGCTGCGGGCGGGCCGGGTACGCCTCGTCTCCTTTCCCAGCGGCAGCTCCACACTGGTGCCGACCGCGCTGGCCACCCTGCGTGCCGCCCATCCCGGCACGCGCGTCTCGCTCGTCGAGGCGGAGCCGCCCCGCTCCGTGGAGATGCTCCGCGAGGGCGACTGCGACGTGGCGCTTGCCTTCCGGTACGAGGGCGCGAGCGCCACGGAGGAGTGGAGCGACCTCGTCGTCCGCCCGCTGCTCGCCGACCGTCTCGTCGGCCTGGTCCCGGAGGGGCACCGGCTCGCCGGGGCCGGATCCGTCGCCATCGGTGAATTCGCCGACGAGCCTTGGATCGCGGGCTGTCCGCGCTGCCGCAGGCAGTTGGTCGAGGTCTGCGAGAGCGCCGGGTTCGTGCCGCGCATCGACTTCGCCACCGACGACTACCCGGCGGTGATCGGCCTGGTCGGCGCCGGCCTGGGCGTCGCGGTACTGCCCGAGCTCGCCCTCGAGTCGGTACGCGCCAAGGGCGTCCGTGCGGTGGCGGTGGAGCCGGCCGTGCGCCGCGAGATCGTCGCGCTCACCCTTCCCGACCTGGCCCAGGTTCCCGCGGTGGCGGCCACGCTCGACCGGCTCGGGGACGCCGCGACCCGCTGAGCCTCCGGACACCCGTACGCCGCCGGAGTTCGGCGGCGTACGGGAAGACGTATGAAGAAACGTTCCTTCAAGGGTGTGATGCGGCTTCGGCTAGTGCCGGGCCCCGGCTGTGGATGCCGTTGACGTCGCGGCCCCCGCGGTGACGAGCCGGTTGCGGGCCCGGCCCATGAGCTCCTCGCGCTCATCCTCGGTCAGACCGCCCCAGACGCCGTACGGCTCCCGCACGGCGAGCGCGTGCGCGGCGCACTCCGCGCGCACCGGGCACCGCATGCACACCTCTTTGGCCGAGTTCTCGCGGGCGCTGCGTGCGGCACCCCGTTCGCCCTCCGGGTGGAAGAAGAGCGAGCTGTCGACCCCGCGGCAGGCTGCGAGCAGCTGCCAGTCCCACAGATCGGCGTTCGGTCCGGGAAGGCGGGAGAAATCTGCCATTGCTGTGTCCCCTTGCATCCGTGGTAGCGGACTCGGTGCCCATGACCGTACATCTACTGTCGGAGTAGATGAAAATATTACTCATGGCGAATCTAGCTACAGACACCTAGAAAAGGGAAGAAAAGGCGCTAAATGGGGCATAGCTCCAGGCAAAGCTCCGGTGATCTGCGGGTGCCTGTGCTGTGTTCGCGCCCTCACGTAGAGTGCCGAAGGTGGCCGTCCGACCCGTAACTCTTTCGGGTGACCGTCGTTGAGAGTGCGGAGGCGGTTGAAAACGTAAGCGCTCGGGCAGATGTCCGAGGGCGTCAATCGCACAGGTGACGATTCGTACCAGCCTGGAGGCTCAAGGTGACGCGCATCAGCTGCGGAGGGCGGCCATGACATCCGTCCTCGTCTGCGACGACTCCCCGCTTGCCCGAGAGGCGCTCCGCCGCGCGGTCGCGACCGTGCCCGGCGTCGAGCGAGTGACGACGGCGGCCAACGGCGAGGAAGTCCTCCGCCGCTGGGGCGCCGACCGCTCGGACCTGATTCTGATGGACGTACGCATGCCCGGCCTGGGCGGCGTCGAGACGGTCCGGCGGCTTCTTTCCGCCGATCCCGGTGCGCGCATCATCATGCTCACCGTCGCCGAGGATCTCGACGGTGTCGCGCTCGCCGTGGCCGCCGGCGCCCGCGGTTATCTGCACAAGGACGCCTCGCGCGCCGAACTGCGGGCGACCGTCACGCAGGCGCTCGCCGACCCGACCTGGCGGCTCGCCCCGCGTCGGCTGCGCTCGGCCGAGATGGGTGCCGCACCGACGCTCACCGCGCGTGAGATCCAGGTGCTCGAGGGCATGAGTCACGGCCGGTCCAACGCCGAGATCGGGCGCGAGCTGTTCCTCTCCGAGGACACGGTCAAGACGCACGCGCGCAGGCTCTTCAAGAAGCTGGGCGCCTCGGACCGGGCGCACGCCGTCGCGCTCGGCTTCCGCTGGGGCCTGGTTCGGTAGGGGTGCGCCGCCGCTGGGATTCCGTGACTTTCGCGACTCCCGCCCGCCGTTGTGCGGGCGGGGCGGGGAATACCCGGCGGCCCAGGCCCCGTCGCCAGACGCCGCCGGGCCGCCCTCTGGGCGACGACGGAAGCCCGTCGACAGGACCTGGTCCCCGGTTTGCCGCGCGATGCCGCATCCTTGAGGTGTGGAGTTCCTCGGGGACGAGTCGATCGAGCGGGAGGGGAGGGCGCAGGAGATGAGTTCCGGCGCACCTGCTCATAACGCTTCGGTGCACAACTATGGACGCGGTGCCACGGACCGTTCGGCGCCAAGGCACCATGGACCGATGCGTGACGACGAGGCTGCCGCTGCTCAGGGGGTCATCGCTGCCCTCGTCCAGCGCGCCGTCGAGGGCGATGAGCAGGCCACGCACGATCTCCTGGCCCATGTTCACCCGCTCGCGCTGCGCTACTGCAGAACGCGCCTGTCCCGACTGCCGGGTGACGCACGGCACTTCGTGGAGGACCTGGCCCAAGAGGTCTGTGTCGCCGTACTCCTCGCGCTGCCTCGGTACAAGGACACCGGGCGCCCCTTCGAGGCGTTCGTCTTCGCCATCGCCGGGCACAAGGTCGCCGATCTGCAGCGGGCCGCGATGCGTCACCCGGGCTCCACGGCCGTGCCGTCCGACGAGATGCCGGAGCGGCCCGACGACTCGCTCGGTCCGGAGGAGCAGGCGCTCCTGAGCAGTGACGCCGCCTGGGCCAAGAAGCTCCTCGCCAACCTGCCGCAGAACCAGCGCGAGCTGCTGCTGCTGCGCATCGCCGTCGGCCTCACCGCCGAGGAGACCGGGCAGATGCTGGGGATGTCCCCGGGCGCGGTCCGGGTCGCCCAGCACCGCGCGCTGAGCCGGTTGCGCGCCCTCGCTGAGCAGTGACCCGGTGCTGCGGCGTCGTAGGAACGCACGAAGATAGCGATCCGCGGTGATGCGATCGTGGAATGAAGCACCTCCGCGGGCCGTTAGCATGGTGGTCCGCGCCTGGCAAGAGCATTGGGGAAGGTGTCATGAGTGACTACGTCGACGGAGCACCCGAGAAATTCGCGATGCTCGGGCTGACATACGACGACGTCCTGCTACTGCCGGGCGCCTCCGAAGTACTGCCGAACAAGGTCTCCACCGCCTCCCGCGTCACGCGGAACGTGTCGGTGAACGTACCGCTGCTCTCCGCCGCGATGGACAAGGTCACCGAGGCGCGGATGGCCATCGCCATGGCTCGCCAGGGCGGCGTCGGCGTACTGCACCGCAACCTCTCCATCGAGGACCAGGCCAACCAGGTCGATCTGGTCAAGCGCTCCGAGTCCGGCATGGTGACCGACCCGATCACGGTCTCGCCGGACGCGACGCTGCGCGAGGCCGACGAGCTGTGCGCCAAGTTCCGCATCAGCGGCGTCCCGGTCACCGACCCCGCGGGCAAGCTGCTCGGCATCGTCACCAACCGCGACATGGCCTTCGAGCTGGACCGCTCCCGCCAGGTCCGTGAGGTCATGACCCCGATGCCGCTGGTCACCGGGAAGGTCGGCATCTCCGGCGAGGACGCCATGGAGCTGCTGCGCCGCCACAAGATCGAGAAGCTGCCGCTGGTCGACGACTCCGGTGTGCTCAAGGGCCTCATCACGGTCAAGGACTTCGTGAAGGCCGAGCAGTACCCGAACGCCGCGAAGGACGCCGAGGGCCGGCTCGTCGTCGGCGCCGCGGTGGGCGTCGGTGACGAGGCGTACGACCGGGCGCAGGCGCTTGTCGAGGCCGGTGCGGACTTCCTCGTCGTGGACAGCGCGCACGGCCACAGCCGCGGCATCCTCGACATGATCGCCAAGCTGAAGAGCAACATCCGGGTCGAGATCGTGGGTGGCAACGTCGCCACGCGGGACGGCGCGCAGGCCCTCATCGACGCGGGTGTCGACGGCGTCAAGGTGGGCGTCGGGCCCGGTTCCATCTGCACCACGCGCGTGGTGGCCGGCATCGGCGTACCGCAGGTGACCGCGATTTACGAGGCCGCGAAGGCGTGCGGTCCCGCAGGGGTGCCGCTGATCGGCGACGGCGGTCTCCAGTACTCCGGTGACATCGCCAAGGCCATCGCGGCCGGTGCCGACACGGTGATGCTCGGCTCGCTGCTCGCGGGCTGCGAGGAGTCGCCGGGCGAGATGGTCTTCATCAACGGCAAGCAGTTCAAGTCGTACCGCGGCATGGGATCGCTCGGCGCGATGCAGTCGCGCGGCCAGGCCAGGTCCTTCTCCAAGGACCGCTACTTCCAGGACAACGTCCTCTCCGAGGACAAGCTGGTGCCCGAGGGCATCGAGGGTCAGGTGCCCTACCGGGGCCCGCTCTCCTCGGTCGCGCACCAGCTCGTGGGCGGTCTGCGGGCCTCCATGGGGTACGTCGGCGCGGCGGACATCCCGGAGCTGAAGGACAAGGGCCGGTTCGTGCGGATCACCGCCGCCGGTCTCAAGGAAAGCCACCCGCACGACGTCTCGATGACGGTCGAGGCGCCGAACTACAACCGCCGCTGAGCGCGCGGTACGTTCGAGGCGTAACGTCTTCAGGCCCGTGGGCAGACGCCCGCGGGCCTTGGCGTGCGTCGGGGATACGTATGCGTCGGGGATACTGGAAGACGCAGACCGGAGAGTGGAAAGGCCCACAACGTGACTGAGATCGAGATCGGGCGCGGCAAGCGCGGCCGCAGGGCGTACGCGTTCGACGACATCGCCATCGTGCCGAGCCGGCGTACGCGGGACCCGAAGGAGGTCTCGATCGCCTGGCAGATCGACGCCTACCGCTTCGAGCTGCCTTTTCTCGCGGCCCCCATGGACTCGGTGGTCTCGCCGCAGACCGCGATCCGCATCGGTGAGCTGGGCGGCCTCGGCGTGCTCAACCTCGAGGGCCTGTGGACCCGGTACGAGGACCCGCAGCCGCTGCTCGACGAGATCGCCGAGCTGGACCCGGAGCACGCGACCCGCCGCCTTCAGGAGATCTACGCCGCGCCGATCAAGGAAGAGCTGATCGGGCAGCGCATCAAGGAGGTGCGCGACTCCGGTGTGATCACCGCCGCCGCGCTCTCGCCGCAGCGCACGGCGCAGTTCTCCAAGGCCGTGGTGGACGCGGGCGTCGACATCTTCGTGATCCGCGGTACGACGGTCTCCGCCGAGCACGTGTCGGGTGCCGCCGAGCCGCTGAACCTCAAGCAGTTCATCTACGAGCTCGACGTGCCGGTGATCGTGGGCGGCTGCGCCACGTACACCGCCGCGCTGCACCTGATGCGTACGGGTGCCGCGGGTGTGCTCGTCGGCTTCGGCGGTGGCGCCGCGCACACCACGCGCAATGTCCTGGGCATTCAGGTGCCGATGGCCACGGCGGTCGCCGATGTGGCCGCGGCGCGGCGGGACTACCTGGACGAGTCCGGCGGCCGGTATGTGCACGTCATCGCGGACGGTGGCGTGGGCTGGTCCGGTGATCTGCCGAAGGCCGTCGCCTGTGGCGCGGACGCGGTGATGATGGGTTCGCCGCTGGCTCGTGCCACGGACGCGCCCGGCAAGGGGCACCACTGGGGCATGGAGGCCGTGCACGAGGACGTGCCGCGCGGCAAGAAGGTGGACCTGGGCACGGTCGGCACCACCGAGGAGATCCTCGCCGGTCCCTCGCACTCGCCCGACGGGTCGATGAACTTCTTCGGCGCGTTGCGCCGTTCGATGGCGACGACCGGGTACAGCGAGCTCAAGGAGTTCCAGCGGGTCGAGGTGACGGTGGCGGACTCGCAGCACCGTCGCTGATTCGTAGCCGTACGGGACACGTACGGACGACGCATCTACAGAAGAAGGGCCGTACCGCGCGCACCGCGGTACGGCCCTTCTTCTGTAGAGCGGGTTTTCGGCTACAGGCGGTGGGCGGCGCCCACGGGTGTGGCTCCGCGGGTGTCGAGGAGCAACTGGGCCTTCACCGTGAGCCCTTGGAGGTCGTACGTGCAGTGTGGCTGGAGCAGGATCGTCAGGTCGGCGTCGGCCGCGGCCTCGTAGAGGGAGTCGGCGCGGGGGACGGGGCGGCCCAGGACGTTCCAGTGCGGGACGTAGGGGTCGTGGTAGCTGATGGCGGCGCCCAGGTCCATCAGGCGGGTGGCGATCTCGCGGGCGGGGGCGCCCTGTTGGTCGGCGAGGTCCGGCTTGTACGTGACGCCGAGGAGCAGCACGCGCGCGCCGCGGGCCGATTTGCCGTGTTCGTTGAGGAGGGTGGCGGCGCGCTGGATGACGTACTGCGGCATGCGCTGGTTGACCTCTTGGGCGAGGCCGACCATCCGCAGGGGGTGGCCGGGGGTGCGGCTGCGGTGTGGCAGGCAGCTGGGGTCGAGCGGGATGCCGTGGCCGCCGACGCCGGGGCCCGGGCGGAAGGCGTGGAAGCCGAACGGCTTGGTCTCGGCGCAGCGGATGACGTCCCACAGGTCGACGCCCAAGTCGTGGCAGAGGACGGCCATTTCGTTGACCAGGGCGATGTTGACGTGCCGGTAGTTGGTCTCCAGGAGCTGGACGGTCTCGGCCTCGCGGGGGCCGCGGGCGCGGACCACCTTGTCGGTGAGGCGGCCGAAGAAGGCGGCGGCCGATTCGGTGCAGGCGGGGGTGAGGCCGCCGATGACCTTGGGGGTGTTGGCGTAGCCGTGGGTGCGGTTGCCCGCGTCGACTCGGCCGGGGGAGTAGGCGAGGTGGAAGTCGCGGCCCGCGCGGAGGCCGGAGCCGTCCTCCAGGATCGGGCGGAGGAATTCCTCCGTGGTTCCCGGGTACGCGGGTGACTCCAGGATGACCGTGGTGTGCGGGCGGAGCCGGGCGGCCAGGGCGTGGGCGGCTTCCGTCACTTGGGTCAGGTCCGGGGCACCGTCGGTGCCCAGCGGGGTGGGGGCGCAGATGACGGCGGTGCGGACACGGCCGAGTTCGCGCGGGTCCGTGACCGGCCGGAAGCCCCCCGAGAGCATCCGGCGCAGGTCGGCGGCGGTGAGCGAGCCCTCGTCCGCGGGCAGTCGGCCGGCCGAGAGACCGGTGGTGAGCCGCGGGTCGTAGGCGACGGTGTCGATGCCGGCGGCGACGGCGGCCTGGGCGAGGGGCAGGCCGAGGTGGCCGAGACCGACGACGGCGAGATCTGCGGGCATGGCGGTGGGCCGTCCTTCCCAGTAGCCGGAGCGGGAGGAATACGCAAGCCCTGTGGACAAACCGGACCAGCGCAATGTCAGGTTAGGAGTAAATATGACCGATATGCGGCATTGCGGAGTCCTGGACCCCGGAGTGTTGTCCACAGCCGGTGGCTGAAGTCGGAGAGTGCAGACAGAATCGACGTTGTGAGCCCGACCACACGGGGGCGACGGGAGGCAGCGGTGAGGACAGCGACACTGGGACCGGCCGAGCGGGCCGAGGCGCTCGCGGCCATGGCCGAGCGGGAATTGGACGTGCTGGTGGTGGGTGCGGGCGTGGTCGGCGCCGGCACCGCGCTCGACGCCGTCACGCGCGGCCTGTCCACCGGGATCGTGGAGGCGCGGGACTGGGCCTCCGGCACGTCAAGCCGCTCGAGCAAGCTGATCCACGGCGGTCTCCGCTATCTGGAGATGCTCGACTTCGCGCTGGTGCGGGAGGCGCTGAAGGAGCGTGGGCTGCTCCTCGAGCGGATCGCACCGCATCTCGTGAAGCCGGTGCCGTTCCTCTATCCGCTCCAGCACCAGGGCTGGGAGCGGCTGTACGCGGGGTCGGGCGTCGCGCTCTACGACGCCATGTCGATGTCCAAGGGGCACGGGCGTGGGCTGCCCATGCACCGTCATCTGACCCGACGTCATGCGCTGCGCGTCGCGCCGTGCCTGAAAAGGGACGCGCTGGTGGGCGCCATGCAGTACTACGACGCCCAGATGGACGACGCCCGCTATGTCGCCACACTGGTGCGCACCGCGGTGTCGTACGGCGCGAAGGCCGCCAACCGCGCGCGGGTCACCGGATTCCTGCGGGAGGGCGAGCGGGTCGTCGGCGCGCGGGTGCAGGACGTGGAAGGGGGTGGGGAGTACGAGGTCAGGGCGAAGCAGATCGTCAACGCGACCGGGGTGTGGACGGACGACACCCAGGCGATGGTCGGCTCGCGCGGGCAGTTCCATGTGCGCGCGTCCAAGGGGATCCACTTGGTCGTACCGAAGGACCGGATCAGCTCGACGACGGGTCTGATCCTGCGTACGGAGAAGTCCGTGCTGTTCGTCATCCCATGGGGGCGGCACTGGATCGTGGGCACCACGGATACCGACTGGGACCTGGACAAGGCGCATCCGGCCGCGTCCAGTGCCGACATCGACTATCTCCTCGAGCATGTGAACTCGGTGCTCTCGGTGCCGCTGACCCGGGACGACGTGCAGGGCGTGTACGCGGGCCTGAGGCCGCTGCTCGCCGGGGAGTCGGACGCCACCAGCAAGCTCTCGCGGGAGCACACCGTCGCGCATCCGGTGCCGGGGCTCGTGGTGATCGCGGGCGGCAAGTACACGACATACCGGGTGATGGCCAAGGACGCCGTGGACGAGGCGGTGCACGGTCTCGACCAGCGGGTCGCCGACTGCGTCACCGAGGACATTCCGCTGATCGGCGCCGAGGGGTACAAGGCGCTGTGGAACGCGCGGGCCCGGATCGCGGCCAACACCGGGCTCCATGTGGTGCGCGTGGAGCATCTGTTGAACCGGTACGGCTCACTGACGGAGGAACTGCTCGACCTGATCGCGGACGATCCCACGCTGGGCGCGCCGCTGCAGGCCGCGGACGACTATCTGCGCGCCGAGATCGTCTACGCCGCCTCGCACGAGGGGGCGCGGCACCTGGACGACGTGCTGACGCGGCGCACGCGGATCTCCATCGAGACCTTCGACCGGGGAACGCGCAGTGCGCGGGAGTGCGCCCAGCTCATGGCGGGGGTGCTGGGCTGGGACGAGAGCCAAGTGGAGAGGGAGGTGGAGCACTACGAGAAGCGGGTGGAGGCCGAGCGCGAGTCCCAGCGACAGCCGGACGACCTGACGGCGGACGCGGCGCGGCTCGGGGCGCCGGACATCGTGCCGTTGTAGGCCGGGGGCTGGGGCCGGGCCGAGGGCGGGGCGCGGTCTCTTCGGGGCGTCGGCGGTTCAGTTGTCGTTGTCGCAGAACTCCTCTTCCAGGAGTGCTCTGGTGAGGCGGGGGGCCTGGGGCCAGTCGGCGTTCAGGTGGTACGTGAACGTGTGGCGGCCGTTGGGGGTGGTGGCGGACTCGGCGTAGGAGCCAGGGATGCGGCCGTTGTGGCCCCACACCGTCGTGCAGGACAACTCGGTGGGCATCAGGCCCAGGCCGTACCGCCCGTGTGAAGCCGATAGGTCACGCATCTCCGCGAGCTGTGGACGGGGCAGCAGTTCGCCGGAGAGCAGGGTGGCGTAGAGGCGGTTGAGGTCGTCGAGCGTGCTGATGACCTCGCCCGCGGCACCCGCGGCCGAGGGGTTGAGCTCGGTGGCGTCGGTGGGGGTGGCCGGGGAGCCCGAGTAGCCGCGGCCGTGCGGGGTGGGCAGCGTGCGGCGGGTGCCGGGGAATGAAGTGCCGGTGAGTTTCAGGGGGGTGATGATGCGGCGCTGCGCCTGCTCGGCGTAGCTGCGGCCGGTGACCTGCTCGATGACCAGGCCGAGCAGCGTGTAGTTGGTGTTGGAGTACGTCCAGTCGGTTCCGGGGGCGAAGAGGGGAGGGTGTTCGAGGGCACGGCGGATCAGAGATGTGGGGGTGAAGGTGCGGTCGTCGAGGTTGGTCGTTCGGGCGCTGGGGGCGCTGGGGGCGCTGGGGGCGCTGGGGGCGCTGGGGGCGCTGGGGGCGCTGGAGGTACCGGCGGTACCGGGGGCGCCGGGGATACCCAGGGTGGCTGTGTAGGACGGCAGGCCGCTGGTGTGGGCGAGGAGCTGGCGCAGGGTGATCTTGCGGCCGTCGTTGCCGTGGCCGCGGATGAGGCCGGGCAGGTGCTGCTCAACGGTGTCGTCCAGGTCCAAGCGGTGTTCGGCGGCGAGTTGCAGGGTCAGGACGGCCGTGAAGGTCTTCGTGATGCTGCCTGCGCGGAAGTGGTCCTGGCGCTGGATGGGGCGGTGGTGGGTGGGGCGCTCGTGGGTGGGGGGATTGCTGCGGGAGGTGGGGGAGGAGGGGAAGCCGGGCGAGTTAGGGGAAGTGGAGGAGGCGGGGGAGGGCCGGAATCCGGGCGAGTTAGGGGAGGCGGGGGAGGAGGGGGATCCGGGGGAGTTGGGGGGACTGGTGGGGTTGAGGGGGTGTGTGGGGGTTCGTGCTGTGACGTAGTGGGTTCGGGTGCCGTGTTGGGAGAGGGCGGCGCCGGCTGGGGTTCTGGTGTGGGTGACCAGGGTTGTCAGGGCTTTGGAGTGCCGGGAGTTGGGGTGTTCGGGGGCGTTGGTGGCGGTGTTTGTGGTGGGGGACGGGGTGGGCGGAGGTGGGGTGGGGGTGTCGGTGGTGAGGGTGGCGGCCAGGGTCAGGGTCAGGGCCAGGGGTAGGGCCAGGGGGAGGGCCGCGGTGGTTGTGAGGGTTTGGGGCCGCGTGCGGGTGTGGGTGCTCGAGTGTGTGCGGGTGTGCGTGTGAGGGGTGGCTGGGGGTGTCAGGGGGGTTGGTGTGTGGGTGTGGGGGGTTGGAGGCCCGGGGGTGGTGCGGAGGGGGTGTGGTGTGGTGGTGTCCGGGGCGTGGGGTCGGGGTGATGTTGGGGTGGGCGGTATGTGGTGGCTATGTGGAGGTTTGGGGTCGGTCATGGCTGCTCCCTGTTGCTCGCGGGGCCATCATCGCCCGGACCCGGACCTTCCCCCACCCCGGGGATGAGAGACAATGAAGGCTCTGCCGGGGCGGGTTGATTGCAGAGGGGACGCATGTCGGAGGCTGAGCAGCCGAGGGAGGCCCGTAGGGACGAGGGAGCACGCCTCCTCGCCGGTCGCTACCGGCTGGGAGAGGTGCTCGGCCGTGGGGGCATGGGCACGGTCTGGCGTGCGGTGGACGAGACGCTCGGCCGCACGGTCGCGGTCAAGGAGCTGCGGTTCCCCTCGAGCATCGACGACGACGAGAAGCGTCGGCTGATCACGCGTACGTTGCGTGAGGCCAAGGCGATCGCGAGGATCCGGAACAACGGGGCGGTCACCGTCTACGACGTGGTCGACGAGGACGACCGGCCGTGGATCGTGATGGAGCTCATCGAGGGCAGGTCGCTGGCCGAAGTGGTCCGTCAGGACGGGTATCTGCCGCCGAAGCGGGCCGCCGAGGTGGGGCTCGCCGTTCTCGATGTGCTGCGCGCCGCGCACCGTGAAGGCATCCTGCACCGTGACGTGAAGCCGTCGAATGTCTTGATTTCCGCTGATGACGGGCGTGTGGTCCTGACCGACTTCGGGATCGCGCAGGTCGAGGGTGACCCGTCCATCACCTCGACCGGCATGCTCGTCGGCGCGCCCTCGTACATCTCGCCCGAGCGGGCGCGCGGCCACAAGCCGGGGCCCGCGGCCGACCTCTGGTCCCTCGGGGGCCTGCTGTATGCGGCGGTGGAGGGCATACCGCCGTACGACAAGGGTTCGGCGATCGCGACGCTCACCGCGGTGATGACCGAGCCGCTGGAGCCGCCGCGGAACGCCGGGCGGCTCGAGAAGGTCATATACGGCCTGCTGGAGAAGGACCCGGAACAGCGGCTCGACGACGCGGGCGCGCGGGCGCTGTTGAACGATGTGATCCATGCGCCGGAGCCGGAGGAGGTCGAGTCCGGGGCTGTTGTCGAGGCACGGGACGCGACCAGGGTCGTGCCGTTGGCGGAGGCACCGGACGCTCCGCAGGGCGGCGCGCGGCGTGGCGAGGCGGCCGCGGAGCGGCTGCGAGGGGCGTTGCGTTCGGTGCGCAGGGCGGTGGCCGGGGCGGGTGCCGGTACGGCTGACGAGGATGCTGCGAAGGCTGGTCCCGAGGCTGCTGCTGTGGCGGCGGCCGGGGGCGATTCGGGTTCGGGGGCGGCCGTCGGCGACAGCGACCGAGACGACGGCGACGGTGTCGGTGTTGCTTCGGGGGCCGGGGCCGGGGCCGGGGTCAGGTCCGGAGCTGGGTCTGGTGCTGGGGCCGGGGGTGGAGCTGGGGTTTCTCGGCGGGCCTCGGTTACTGATGTGGTGCCGCGGCGGGCGTTGTTGATCGCTGTGGCTGTGGTGGTTCTGGTCGTGCTCGGCACGGTGTTCGCTGTTGCCTTCAGTGGTGGCGACGCGCAGGACAGCAAGGGTGGCGGCACGAGCGATCAGGCCGCTGCCGGGGGCGCGGGCGGTGACGGCGCCGGTCAGGAGCCCGAGAACGATCCCGGGAAGGGCTCCGGGAAGGATTCCGGGAAGGAAGAGGGCCCGGGTCAGGGTGAGGATCAGGGCGGGGATCAGGGCGATCCGTCGGGCGACGGGCAGGGGAGTGGCGACGGCGGCAAGGGGTCGGACGGTGACGGGCTGCCCGAGGGCTATGAGCGGATGTCCGACCGGCAGTTCCACTTCGCCATGGCGATGCCCAAGCAGTTCCGCCGTACGGGTACGGCGGGGCAGAACTCCGGGGCCATATACAGCGCCGACGGTGGATTCCCGCGGGTGCAGGTCGACTTCAACAGCAGCCCCGGGGACGACGCGGCGTCCGCCTGGCGGTCGCTCGCCAAGATCGTCGGCCCGGCGAGTAACAACTACAAGCAGATACGCATCGACATGGTCGACTACCGGGGCTATCCGACGGTCGCCGACTGGGAATTCGAGCGTGATCAGAGTGGTCAGCGGGTACGGGTGCTCAACCGGGGCTTCAAGGTGGACGCCAGCCGGGGCTACTCGATCATGATCAGCTGCGAGGCGAGCGAGTGGGACGGCAAGGAGTGCACCGCGCTGCGGGAGACGGCATTCAAGACGTTCCAGCCCAAGAGGTGAGCCCGAGGGGCGAGGTCCGGCTGCCGGGACCCGGCGGCGGAGCTCGGCGCGGCCACGTATCGTGAGGCTCGCGGAGCATACGCAGCCGCAACGTGCCGGTAAATGACCGGACTTGGTGCACTTGAGGGACGCGCGTTGACGGGGAGGCGACGTGGACGACTATGCGGGTCGCGTACTCGCTGACCGTTACCGCCTGCCGCTGCCGCCGTCCGACGCGTACGAGTTCACCGAGACCCGGGCCTTCGATACGTACAGCGGGCAGGAAGTCCTGGTCAGGCAGGTGCCGTTGCCCGAGGTCGTCGAGGCGGAGGTGCTCGATGACGACGGTGCTACGGCTTCGGGGTCGAGGAGGCCGGGGCCGGGGTCGGCGTCCGCGTACGCGACGGCCGGGCGGACTACGCGGAGGCCCACGGATCCCGCGGTGCGCCGTGCGATCGAGGCCGCGCAGGCGGCCGCGCAGATTCCGGATCATCCGCGCCTGGACCAGGTCTTCGACGTGTTCGCGGAGGACGGTTCGCTGTGGGTCGTCAGCGAGGTCGTGGCGGCGCTGCCGCTGGCCGCGCTGATCGCGGAGCGGCCGCTGTCGCCGTACCGGGCGGCCGAGGTGGCCTCGGACGTACTGACCGCGCTGCGCGCGCTGCACGCCCACGGCTGGGTGCACCGGAACATCACCACGCGTACGGTCCTCGTCTGCGACGACGGGCGCGTGATGCTCACGGGCCTGGCGGCGGGGGCGGCGGAGGAGGCGCTGTGCGGGTACGACCCGGTGCCGGAGCCTGCTGGGTCTCTTGGAGATGAGTCTCTTGGTGAGGGGCCTGATTCGGCTCCTGATGGATCTCCTGGTCCTGGTTCTGGTTCTGGTTCTGGCCCTGGAGGTCCTGGTTCTGGTCCCCGATCTGGTCCCGGTGATGCGCGTGCGGCGCGGGCCGGGGCGATCGCGGCGTATCAGGCGGGTACGCGGGCCGCTGCTGCGGTGCGGCTTGCCGAGGAGCGCGGTGGTGAGCATGGTGCCGGGGTGCCCGGGCCAAGGAAGGGTACGGATGCGCGCGGCGGGGAGCATGGCGGTGACGGGCGTGACGCGGGTGCGCAGGAAGGGCCTCCCGGGCGAATAGCCGACCCGTACGGGGTCGCCGAAACCCCGAATACCCCAACCCACTGGGACGAGTTGGTTGCCCAGTCCCAGTCCCAGTCCCAGTCCCAGCCCCAGTCC
Source organism: Streptomyces sp. NPDC002851 (assembly GCF_053591935.1). Lineage (NCBI taxonomy): Bacteria > Bacillati > Actinomycetota > Actinomycetes > Kitasatosporales > Streptomycetaceae > Streptomyces > Streptomyces sp. NPDC002851. The sequence goes on from NZ_JBSFUT010000001.1 coordinate 116,968, forward strand.
CAGCCCCAGTCCCAGTCCCAGCCCCAGTCCCAGCCCCAGTCCCAGTCCCAGCCCCAGCCCCAGCCCCAGTCCGAAGCCCCGGTCCACCCCCACCCCCAGTCCCCCCAGTCCCCACCCCCAGGCCCCCTGGGCAAAAAGGCCATGACGCCCCTGGACGCCGAGCGGGCGCGGCAGGCGCGGATGACCGTCGTAGGGGCCGTCACCGAGCGGTGGTCGCCGGAGCAGGCCGGGCCTGTGCATCAGAACTGGCAGCTGGCCGCGCCCGTGGGGCCCGCCACCGATCTGTGGGCGCTCGGGGCGCTGTTGTTCCGCGCGGTGCAGGGCCATGCGCCGTACCCGGAGGAGAGCACGTACGAGCTGGTGCAGATGGTGTGCGCCGAGCCGCCCGCCTTCGCCGAGGAGTGCGGGCCGCTCCGCCCCGTGGTGGAGTCGCTGCTCCGCCAAGATCCCACCGATCGGCCGGACTTCGAGGAGTTGCGCGGGTGGCTGCGTTCGCTCGTGCGGTCGGCGCCGGAGCCCGAGGCCGGGGCGAATGTGGTGTCGGTGCCCGATTTCGACGCCAGCAGACTGCCCGTCGTACGCCGTCGTGGTGAGCTCGTCCGCAGGCGCCGGGCGGCGAAGGCGGCGAAGGCGGCGCGGGGCGGCGGCGCACGAGGTCGGCACAAGCGCGACCTGGAGGCCGGGCAGGCCGCCAGTGCCCTCACGGACCGGCACCGCGACACGGACCGTTACCGAGACACGGACCGGCACCGCGAGAAGTCACCGAAGTCATCGAAGTCCCCGAAGCCGCCGAAGTCACCAAGGCCCCAGAAGTCACCGAAGCCGCCGAAGCTCCAGAAGCCCCCGCGCGCGCTGCGCGAACCGCGTACGCCCCGCCAGTTGCGGCCGCCGAAGCAGCGTGGGTCGCACAGGCTCGGTCGGACGCTGCTCGTGCTGATCCTGCTCGGGCTCGTCGCGGCCGTCGCGTACGCCATGGTGTTCATGCCGAAGGCGGGGGAGGGCGGTCAGGGCGACGGTGGGTCCTCCGGCGGGGCGGGGGCGGCCAGTTCGGCGCCCGCCGAGCCGGATGGCGGCAGCGCGCCCGACGGCGGTGACGACGGGCCGAAGCCGTCGGGCGAGTCGGGGGGTACCGATGGCGCCGGAGCCACTCAGGGCTCGGGGTCCGGGTCGCAACAGCCCGACCCGCAGGCCACCGCGCCCGACCTGCCCAAGGGCTTCGCGCTGCGCAAGGACCCCGAGGGGTTCCAGGTCGCGGTGGCCTCCGGCTGGGACCGTGCGGGCAAGAACGGGCGCGGGCAAGTGACGTATTCCCGGGGTGACTTCGCGCTGGTCGTCGTGCCGGGCCGGGACAGTGCGAAGGCGTACGGCAGCGATCCGTTGCGGTATCAGCGGGAGCACGAGCGGGAGTTGCAGCCGTTCCGGGAGTCGTCCTGGGCGAGCTCTTCGGGCCTGCGTGAGATCAACGTGGGCGGGCGCGTGATGGCCGAGGGCCAGTTCACCTGGCAGGACGCCAAGGGGGACGACGTGTTCGTACGGAATCTCGCGATGCTGATCGACGGGCGGTACCACGTCGTCATGGTCAAGGGGCCCGAGTCCGACCGGGACGAGGTGACGCGGCTCTATGAGCAGGCGTCGGCGACGTACCGTCCGGAAAAGTAACGACTACCGCCCCTTCCGACGCACGGAAATGCGCCTCCAGGGCCGGGAACTGACGGTCCCGGGTTCCGGCGGCCGTGGCCGATTACCTACTCTGGCCTGACCAAGACGGGCCCGTCCTCACCAAGGGCGGCCGGCGGAACGCGGGGCAACGTGGACCACAGCGAGGGCAAGGCGCGGATACCGGGCCGGGCACCGGGCGAAGAGCCGGGCCGGGCACCGGGCCATACGCCTGCCCACATCCCGGGCAAGGCGCATGGCCGGACGGCGGATCGGACGCCTGCCCAAAGGCCCGCCCCGACCCCTGCCCAAACGCCCGCCCAGACGCCGGATCGCACGCCGGACAGCACCTCGTGGCCGGAGCCGGTGCAGGACCCCCGGCGGGAACCGGGGCAAGAGCAGGTGCAAGAGCAAGTGCAGGAGCAGGTACAAGAGCAGGTGCAGCAGCTCGGGCGGGAACCGGGCCCTGAGTTCGGGCAAGAGCTGGGTCAGGACGCCCTGCTGGCCGGGCGGTACCGGCTCGGCGAGTGCCTGGGCCGTGGCGGCATGGGCAAGGTGTGGCGCGCGCACGACGAAGTGCTGCACCGGGCCGTGGCGGTCAAGGAGTTGACCGCGGCGCTGTACGTGACGGAGGCCGAGCGCGCGGTGCTGCTCGCCCGTACGCAGAAGGAGGCGCGCGCGGCGGCGCGGATCAACCACTCCGCGGTGGTGACCGTGCACGACGTCTTCGAGTTCGACGACCGGCCCTGGATCGTGATGGAGCTGGTCGACGGCCGTTCCCTCGCCGACGCCGTGGGCCAGGACGAGCGGATGGAGCCCCGCGAGGCCGCACGTATCGGCATCTGGGTGCTTCGCGCCCTGCGCGCCGCGCACGCCGCGGGCGTGCTGCACCGGGACGTCAAACCGGCCAACATCCTGCTCGCGCGCGACGGCCGGGTGCTGCTCACGGACTTCGGGATCGCCGCGATCGAGGGTGACTCGTCGGTCACGCGTACCGGCGAACTCGTCGGCTCCCTGGACTATCTGGCGCCCGAGCGGGTGCGCGGCGCCGACCCCGGGCCCGCCGCCGACCTGTGGGCGCTGGGGGTCTCGCTGTACGCGGCGGTCGAGGGGTACTCGCCGTTCCGCCGTACGTCGCCGCTGAACACCATGCAGGCCGTGGTCACCGACGAGCCGGGCGAGCCCGAGCACGCGGGGCCGCTCGCGCCCGTCATCACCGCGCTCCTGCGCAAGGACCCGGACCATCGGCCGTCGGCCGAGGAGCTCGAGCACATGCTCGGCGAGGTGACGGAGGGCCGCCGTCCGCAGGCCGCGCAGGCGTATGTGCCGACGCAGCGGGTCCCCGCGGAGCAGCTCGCCGAGCTACGCGGGTCGACCCCCGCGCGCAGGCGGAGTTGGCGGACGATGCTCGCGGTGGTCGTGGCGGCCGCGGTGGTCGGCGGGGGCGCCGCCCTCGGGGTCCTCGCATACGCCGACCGGGGTGGGAACGACCCGGGCCCCGGCCCGAGCCCGAGCACAAGCCAACGGGAGGAGACCGCGGGGGCGTTGCCCGAGGACTGGGTGCGGGTGACGGACGACGAGGGGGGTTTCAGCCTGCTCCTGCCGCCCGGCTGGAAGCGGCAGACCGAGAGCGGCCAGATCGACTACACCCCGGACAACGGGCGGCACTTGATCCGGATCGGCGTGAACGAGAGCCCGGACTTCGAGAACTCGTATATGCACGCCCTCGACATGGAGCAGCAGGGCATGGGCCGGATCCCGACGTACGAGCGGATCAAGCTGAGGTCGAGCACCTACCGGGACCGGCCGGGCGCGATCTGGGAGTTCACCTGGACCGAGACCCGGGGCGCCAACCAGGGGAAGCGGCGGGCGATCGACCAGATGTACTTCGCCGAGGACGGCACGGAATACGCCATCTACATGTCGGGGCCGGTCGAGGACTGGGACAGGACCCGGGAGCAGTTCGAGACGGTGCTGCGGAGCTGGCAGCCCAAGTGATGTCCGGATCCCGGTCACTTCCGCCGACTCTCGGCCATTCCGGGCCGCTTCCGGACCCGCTCCCCGGCCGGAACGCATGGGGCGTCTCCGCACGGGTGTGCGTCATGATGAGGGTATGGCGAGCGAGCGGGGCAACAGCCGCCTGATTGCGGAGCGTTACCGGTTGGAGGACCGGCTCGGACGCGGTGGCATGAGCGTCGTCTGGCGGGCCAGGGACCTGCTGCTCGGCCGCCAGGTGGCGGTGAAGGAACTCAGCCTCGACGACGGGGCGGGTGACTGGGCCGACGGAGCCGGTGACTGGGCCGACGGGTCCGGGTCGTCAGCCCCGTATCTCTCCGCCGGAGCTGCCGGAGCTGCCGGAGCTGCCGGATCGGCCGCCGACCGCGACACCTGGCAGCAGCGCGACCGGATGCTGCGCGAGGCACGCACGATCGCACAGATCCGACACCCACATGTGATCGTCGTGCACGACGTCGTGGAGCACGACGAACACCCCTACATCGTCATGGAGTTGATCGAGGGCGGCTCGCTCGCGGACCGGCTCGCGACACACGGCCCGCTCACCGCCGACGCGGCCGCCCGGCTCTGTCTCGCCCTGCTCGGCGCGCTGCGCGCCGCGCACGCGGCGGGCGTCCTGCACCGTGACCTCAAGCCCGGCAACGTCCTGCTCGAGGACGGCACCGACCGCGTGGTGCTCACCGACTTCGGCATAGCGCAGGTCTCCGGGGCCTCGACACTCACGGAGAACGGTTCGTTCGTGGGCTCGCCCGAGTACACCGCGCCGGAGCGGATGTCCGGCGGCCCCGCCGGTCCGGAGTCGGACCTGTGGTCGCTCGGGGTGCTCCTGTGCGCGGCGCTGACCGGTGAATCACCCTTCCGGCGCGACTCGTTGGGCGGCGTCCTGCACGCCGTGGTGATGGAGGACGTACGCCCGCCGGCCGCGGTGGGGCCGCTGATGCCCGTCGTACGGGGGCTGCTCGCGCGCGACCCGGAGCGCAGGATCGACGCGGCCGAGGCGGAACGGGTCCTTCGGTCGTACGTCGAGACCGGGGTCGTGCCGTACGGAGGGCCGCGCCGGACCGGGCCTTCCGGAACGGGAGGTCATGCACCGTCCCAGTACATGAGCTCGCGGTACACCCAGGAGCCGCGAGAGCGCCGGGAGCCGCGGGCGCGGCGGAAAGAGCGCAAAGGGCGGAAAGGGTGCAAAGAGCGCAAGGGGCGGCGAGGGTGGACGGGGTGGCTGTCGCGGGCGGCACGTCGCGTGGCACGGGCGACGCGGACGGGCGCGACGGGGAACCGCCCCGGCACCGAACCCCGACAAATGCCCTGAACTCCCTGATTCCTGCTAGTTCCTAATGCTTTCTAGTATTCCCGACTTTTCATCACTGTTTACTGCTGATCTCTACTGTTTCCTACTGATCTCGCCGGATTCCGCCCGATGCCCGGCTCCCTCGGTCACGGGTCGGAAACTGCCACCGGACCCGGGTGGCTGAATCGCATGCGGGCGCGATAAGCATGAGGACATGAGCGACAACGGGGGAACGCCCTACGGCCCGAACGACCCGACCAGCTACGGGCTCCAGCCACCGCAGCCACAGCCCCCTGCGCCCCCTGCGCAGGGCGGTCAGGTCGCTTCCGGCCAGTACGGTGGGAATCCGTACGCGCAGCAGCCGACGCAGCACCAGCCGTACCCGCCGCAGCAGCCATCCACGCCCCCGCAACCGCCCGCCGCCCCGCAGCCACCGCCCGAGGTCCACGCCGTACCCACTCAGGCCGCCCCTCGGGAGCAGGCCCACCCCGCCCCGGGCACCGGACGGCTCATCGCGGGCCGCTACCGCCTCCTCGCCAAGCTCGGCCACGGCGGGATGGGCACGGTCTGGCGGGCCAAGGACGAGACCGTGGACCGTGAGGTCGCCGTCAAGGAGCCGCGGGTTCCGGATCATCTGCCGGAGCGTGAGCGGGCCAACGCCTTCGAGCGGATGCGCCGCGAGGCGCGTGCCGCGGCCAGGCTGGACCACCCGGCGGTGGTGAACGTCCATGACGTCGCGGTCGAGGACGGGCAGCCGTGGATCGTCATGGAGTTCGTGCAGGGACGTTCCCTCGGCGACGTACTTCAGGAGGGCACGCTCGCCGGCCGCGAGGCCGCGCGGATCGGTCTCGAGGTCCTGGGCGCCCTGGAGGCCGCGCACCAGTCGGGCATCCTGCACCGCGATGTGAAGCCGGACAACGTGATGCTGGGGCGGCACGACCGGGTCGTACTCACGGACTTCGGCATCGCCCAGATCGAGGGTGAGACCAATCTGACGGACACCGGCAGCTTCGTCGGCTCGCCGGAGTTCATCGCGCCGGAGCGGGTCATCGGGCAGCGTCCCGGACCGGCGTCCGATCTGTGGTCGCTCGGCGTGGTCCTTTACGCGGCGACGGAGGGCGTCTCGCCGTTCCGCCGCAACAACACGCCCGCGACGTTGCAGTCCGTGCTCAACGCCACCCCGGCGGCACCGGCCGCGGCGCGGGGCCCGCTGGCCGACGCGATCAACCGGCTCCTGAACAAGGACCCGAACCACCGCCCGTCCGCCCCCCAGGTCCGCCAGCTCCTGGAAGAGGCGGTGCGGCCGCCCGCCCCGACCCGGGCGGTCACGCCGGTCGGCACCGGCACGGGCGTCAAGGGCGGCGTCACGATCAGCCGCAAGGGCCTGATCGGCATCGGCGCGGCCGTGGTGGCGGTAGCGGTGGCGGCGGGCCTGGTCATCGCGGACCCGTTTGCCGGTACGACGGCCGAGGCCGAGGGCTGGAAGGCGCACCCGCTCGGCGGGAAGGTCGACGCCACCCTCTCGGTGCCCGCCGCGTACGTGCGGCAGAAGGCGGACGTCAACGACGACGGCACCACCGCGACCTTCGCCGACCCCAGCGGCGCGATCGTGGTCCACCTCGACGTCGACCGGAAGGCCGACGACACGAGCGACGAGATCGCGCCCTCGGCGGCCGGGCAGGCGCACGCCGAGTGGAAGGAGATGGAAGAGGGCTCGGCGCGCTACCCGGAGAACATGGCGGACGAGCCCGCACCCAAGGGCAACCCGAAGGAGGTCATGTGGCAGGAGAAGAAGGCCGGGGAGAACGTCGTCGCGTACACCAATGACTTCTCCACCGACCAGCCGCTGCCCCGCGAGGTCCGCTTCCTCTACTACCGCACCAAGTCCGGCGATATGTACACGCTCTCGATCGACTACCCGGGCAAGGGCGACTTCACCGAGCGCGGCCGCGTGGTCGCCCAGGCGGTCGTGGCCGATCTGAAGATCAACAAGCCCTGAAGGCGGGGAAGTTGGCGGGGAAGTTGATTGATCCTCCCGGTCCGGCCGGGCAAGGATGGGGCCATGGCCGATGAGCACGGGGGACCGGTGGCGAGCCGACCGGCTAAGGGCTCCGGCCGCCGGACGCCGACGTCAAAGTGATCAGCCGCTGCAAACTGGCGGAAGGGCAGCGCAGCAGGGGAAGCAGCCCCTGATCAGCGCCTTTGCTGCCAGCGATCACTGGCGCGATGTGCGTACTCCGTGAAAGCTCGTTACCGACGGGTACCCAAACGGAATGCCGGGCCGTACGCTCCCCTCCATGACGGACTCGCAGGCCCCCACCGCCCCGGAAACCAACGACACCGCAGCCGCGGCGGGCACCAACCCCGTGGCTCCGGCCCCCGACGGCGCCCGTACCGCCGCCGATGTGGTCACGCCCGAGCTGATCGCTCAGCTCACCCGCGATGTCGTCGGTTCGGGCCGTACCGCCAACCACACGCCGTTCACCGGCGAGAAGTTGGCGGACCTGCCCGAGTCCACGCCGGACGATGTCGCGCTCGCCTTCGAGCAGGCCCGCGCCGCGCAGCAGGTCTGGGCCGCCACCCCCGTACGCAAGCGGGCGGCCGTGCTGCTCCGCTTCCACGACCTGGTCCTTCAGCGCCAGGCCGAGGTTCTCGACCTGATCCAGCTGGAGACCGGCAAGGCCCGCCTGCACGCCCACGAGGAGGTGCAGGCCGTCGCCGTCGCGGCCCGCCACTACGGCCGCAAGGCCCGCGCCTATCTGCGCTCCAAGCGGCACACCGGCGCCGTACCGACCCTCACCAAGGTCACCGAGAACCGGGTGCCGCGCGGGGTCGTCGGCCAGATCGCGCCCTGGAACTACCCGCTCGAACTCTCCGTCGGCGATGCCCTGCCCGCCTTCGTCTCCGGCAACGCGGTCGTCATGAAGCCCGATACGGAGACCTGCCTGACCGCCCTGTGGGCCCGTGACCTGCTGATCGAAGCGGGCCTTCCGGCCGAGGTCTTCCAGGTGGTGCTCGGTGAAGGCCCGGTCGTGGGCCCGGAGTTGGTCAAGCACGCCGACTACGTCTCCTTCACCGGCTCGACCCGCACCGGCCGCGAGGTCGCGCAGGGCGCCGCCGCCCGCCTCGTCGGCGTCTCGCTCGAACTCGGCGGCAAGAACGCCATGCTGGTCCTCGAGGACGCCGACATCGAGAAGGCGGCGGCGGGCGCGGTGCGCGCCTGCTTCTCGTCCGCCGGTCAACTCTGCATCTCCATCGAGCGGTTGTACGTCCACGAGTCCATCGCGGACGAGTTCGTGCGCCGGTTCGCCACGCGTACGAAGGCGATGCGGCTCGGTACGGCACTCGCGTACGGCGCCGATATGGGCTCGCTGGTCGGGGAGCGGCAGCTGGAGACCGTCCAGCGGCATGTCGAGGAGGCCGTCGCCAAGGGCGCCAGGGTCGTCGCGGGCGGCAAGGCCCGGCCCGACCTCGGCCCGTACTTCTTCGAGCCGACCATCCTCGACGGCGTCGAGACGCCGATGGCGGTGTGTGCCGAGGAGACCTTCGGCCCGGTCGTCTCGATCTACCGCTTCAGGGACGAGGACGAGGTGATCGAGCGTGCCAACGCCACGTCGTACGGCCTGAATTCCTCGGTCTGGACGAGGGACGGCCGCCGCGGCCGCGCCGTCGCCGCCCGGCTGCGCACCGGCACCGTGAACGTCAACGAGGGCTACGCGCCCGCGTACGGCAGCGTCCAGTCCCCGATGGGCGGCATGAAGGACTCCGGTCTCGGCCGTCGGCACGGCTCCGAAGGCATCCTCAAGTACACCGAGGCGCAGACGGTGGCGCACCAGCGGATCATGCCGATGGCGCCGTCCTTCGGCATGGACGACGCGAGTTACGCGGCGTTCATGACTCGCAGCCTGCGCGCGATGAAGGCGTTCCGGCTGCGCTGACGCCGGGCGCTCCCGTTTTGCTCGTACGTCGTTGACCTGCACGTTTCTATGGAGGTACCGGTGTCCCAGGACGAGTCTGCCCAGAAACAGGAGGGCCGGGACGGCCGGGTCGCCGAGCTGGCCGTCCCGGCATACGACTATGACGTCATCGTCGTCGGCTCCGGATTCGGCGGCTCCGTCTCCGCGCTGCGCCTGACGGAGAAGGGCTACCGTGTCGGGGTCCTGGAGGCCGGGCGGCGATTCACGCGCGAGACGCTGCCGAAGAACTCCTGGGACCTGAAGAACTACCTCTGGGCCCCGGCCCTCGGCCTCTACGGCATCCAGCGGATCCATCTGCTCGGCAATGTGATGGTGCTCGCGGGCGCCGGGGTCGGCGGCGGCTCCCTGAACTATGCGAACACGCTCTACGTACCGCCGAAGCCGTTCTTCGACGACCCGCAGTGGCGGCACATCACCGACTGGCAGGAGGAGTTGAAGCCGTACTACGACCAGGCGCAGCGGATGCTCGGCGTACGGCTCAACCCGACGATGACCCCCTCGGACGTCCATCTGAAGGCGACCGCGCAGGCCATGGGCGTGGGCGACTCCTTCCACATGGCGCCGGTCGGCGTGTTCTTCGGCGACGGCGAGGACGCCGGGGGCGAGGCGAAGGCGAAGTCCGGGCCGGGAGGCCAAGAGGTCCCCGACCCGTACTTCGGCGGCGCGGGCCCGGCGCGCAAGGCGTGCACGGAGTGCGGCGAGTGCATGACGGGCTGCCGCCACGGCGCCAAGAACACCCTCAACGAGAATTACCTCTATCTCGCCGAGAAGGCGGGCGCGGTCGTCCACCCGATGACCTCGGTGGTCACCCTCACGGAGGACTCGCGCGGAGGCTTCGCCATCGGCACGCTGCCCACGGACGGCAAGCGCAAGGGCAAGGGCCGGACCTTCCGGGCTCGCCGCGTCGTGATCGCCGCCGGTACGTACGGCACTCAGACCCTCCTGCACCGGATGAAGGACGCGGGCCTGTTGCCGCATCTCTCCGGCCGGTTGGGCGAATTGACGCGTACGAACTCCGAGGCCCTGGTGGGCGCGCAGACCGACAACCGGCGCTACCGCAAGCGCCATGGCGCCGCCAAGGTCGACTTCACCAAGGGCGTGGCGATCACGTCCTCGATCCACCCGAACGAGAACACCCACATCGAGCCGGTCCGCTATGGCAAGGGCTCCAACTCCATGGGCGGCCTGACGGTCCTCCAAGTCCCGTACAGCACCCACCGGGTGCTCGGCTGGCTCGGCAACTGCGCCCGCCACCCGTGGCTCACGCTCCGCTCGCTCTCCAACCGGCGCTGGTCGGAGCGGACCATCATCGGCCTGGTGATGCAGTCCCTGGACAACTCGCTGACCACGTACCGGAAGGAAAAGGGCCTGGGCAAGGGCCTGTTGACGGCCCGCCAGGGCCATGGCGCGCCCAACCCGAACCAGATCAAGGAGGCCACCGAGGCCGCCTCGCTGCTCGCCGAGGAGATCAACGGTTTCGCCGGGTCCAACGTCGGCGAGCTGATCGGCACCCCGCTGACCGCGCACTTCCTGGGCGGCTGCCCGATCGGCGACTCCGCGGAGACCGGCGTCATCGACCCGTACCACCGGTTGTACGGGCACCCGGGGATCTCGGTGGTCGATGGCGCCGCGGTCACCGCCAACCTCGGGGTCAACCCGTCCCTGACGATCACCGCGCAGGCGGAGCGGGCGATGTCGCTGTGGCCCAACAAGGGCGAGAGCGACCCGCGCCCCGCGCCGGGCGCGGCCTACGAGCGGGTCGCGGCCGTGGAGCCCAAGTCGCCCGCGGTGCCCGCGGACGCGTTCGGGGCGCTGCGGCTGCCGTTCCTGGGGATGCCCGCGGTGCCGCCGAAGAAGGCCTGAGAGCACACGCGTTGCTGCGGTCTCGGGTAGAGAGCCGCGGTCTTGGGTCCAGCGTCGCGGTCTCGGGTACAGCGAAGGGCCTCGCGGAGGGTGATCCGCGAGGCCCTTTGCCGTAGCACCGACGTCAGGGCAGCGTCGGTGCCGCAGGGCGGCGCCGGGGGGAGTGCGCCGCTGGTTCGGGGTGCCCGGTCGGCACCGGCGCGCAGGGGGCGCGCCAATGGTCTCGACCAATGGCAATGCAGTTGTGCACTGCGGGAAGTGCGGTCGGGCTACTGAGCATCGTGCTGGATGAGTCGCGGCCTGCGCAACCGTTTCGGCTAGTTCTGGCCGCGGTTGCGAAGGGCCGTCGGCCGGCTCCGGGCGTCCCCGGAGCCGACCAATCTTTCCCAGGTGACCGGGCTGCTGTCCCCTGCCGACCGATCACACTCTGGAGCGAGGTCCCACGACGTACGGCACGATCCGGACGTCTCATCGCTCCAGCGGAGCCACGCGTGGTTCTTTCGGGCCCGCCCCTGGCTGGCACGGACACCGGGACCAACGAAGCCCTCGGCGGGCCGGTCACGCGCCGTACGGGTGAGAGCGCGTCCGAACTCAGATACGCCCCGCGGCGAAAGGCTGTGGTGCTGTGGGCGAGTGGAGCTCCTCAGACGCGGCCGCGGCACAGCTCGAGCAGCGTCATGGCGAGGGAGGTGCCGGGCTTGCCGAGGGCGTCCCGGTAGTGGGCGAGGATCTCCATCTCGCGGGAGAGGTTCACGCGGCGGCCGCCGGACGAGATACGGGACTCCTGGATCACGGCCGAGACGGCCATCCGTTCCTGGACCAGGCCAATGATCCGGTCGTCGAGCGCGTCGATGCGTTCCCGCGCGTCGGTGATCATCCCGGCGGCCTCGGGGGTACGGGCGCCGGTCTTCTCGGTGGCCGTGGCCGTGGCCGTGGCCGTGGCGGTGGTGGGGTTGATGGCGGCGGTGGTGACGGTGTTGTCGGTGGTGACGGTCATGGTGTCGGGGCTCCTCGCCGTAGTGGTGGGCGGTGCCCCGGAGCGGCAGGACCCGGGTGGAAAGCGACAGGCGCCCCGGGCCTTGTCGGCCCGGGGCGCCTGGGAAGTCGCTTGTCAGGTACTCAAGCAGCTCGACCATGGCAGCCGGCGGGCCGGTTGCCATAGGTAAAGAGGAAGCCGAGGTGCTTGGTCACGCGGACAGTATGCCCCCACGCGCGCGTGCACGGTCAATCCCGGACCTGGAGCGGTTCGGATGGTGAGACGCAGGCCTCGGACAGTGCGACGAAAAGGCACTTCCCGGCCCCGTTAGAATTGACAAACACAACCCCTTGTTCCACGCCGGAAGGCCGCGCCCGTGCCCTCAGCCTCTCCCGCTGCCACCGCGCCCGACACCGTTCTGGTCGTCGACTTCGGTGCGCAGTACGCCCAGCTCATCGCCCGCCGCGTACGTGAGGCCCGGGTCTACAGCGAGATCGTGCCCAGCACCATGCCGGTCGCCGAGATGCTCGCCAAGAACCCCGCGGCCATCATCCTGTCCGGCGGCCCCTCGTCCGTGTACGCCGAGGGCGCGCCCAGCCTCGACCGGTCGCTCTTCGAGGCCGGGGTGCCGGTCTTCGGCATGTGCTACGGCTTCCAGCTGATGGCCACCACGCTCGGCGGCACCGTCGACAACACCGGCGCCCGCGAGTACGGCCGTACCCCGCTGCACGTATCGAAGACCTCCTCGACGCTCTTCGAGGGCACCCCGGACGAGCAGTCCGTGTGGATGTCGCACGGCGACGCCTGTAGCGCCGCTCCCGAGGGCTTCACGGTCACGGCGTCCACGGACGTCGTCCCGGTCGCGGCCTTCGAGAACGACGAGAAGAAGCTGTACGGCGTGCAGTACCACCCCGAGGTGATGCACTCCACGCACGGCCAGCAGGTCCTCGAGCACTTCCTGTACCGCGGCGCGGGCCTGACGCCGAGCTGGACCATGGGCAACGTCATCGAGGAGCAGGTCACCGCGATCCGCGAGCAGGTCGGCTCGCGGCGCGCCATCTGCGGCCTCTCCGGCGGCGTCGACTCCGCGGTGGCCGCCGCGCTGGTCCAGAAGGCCATCGGTGACCAGCTGACCTGCGTGTACGTCGACCACGGTCTGATGCGCAAGGGTGAGACCGAGCAGGTCGAGAAGGACTTCGTCGCGGCCACCGGCGTGCAGCTGAAGGTCGTGGACGCGCAGGAGCGCTTCCTGAAGGCGCTGGCCGGGGTCTCCGACCCCGAGGAGAAGCGGAAGATCATCGGCCGGGAGTTCATCCGGGTCTTCGAGCAGGCCCAGGCCGAGATCGTCGCCGAGGCCTCGCACACCGACGAGCCCGTCGAGTTCCTGGTGCAGGGCACCCTCTACCCCGATGTGGTCGAGTCCGGTGGCGGCACCGGCACCGCCAACATCAAGTCCCACCACAACGTGGGCGGCCTGCCCGAGGACCTCGAGTTCCGGCTCATCGAGCCGCTGCGCAAGCTCTTCAAGGACGAGGTGCGCATGGTCGGCTCCGAGCTCGGCCTGCCGGAGGAGATCGTTCACCGCCAGCCCTTCCCGGGCCCCGGCCTCGGCATCCGGATCGTCGGCGAGGTCACCAAGGACCGCCTCGACCTGCTCCGCGAGGCCGACGCGATCGCCCGCGAGGAGCTCACCGCGGCCGGCCTCGACCGGGACATCTGGCAGTGCCCGGTGGTGCTGCTCGCCGACGTCCGCTCGGTCGGCGTCCAGGGCGACGGGCGGACCTACGGCCACCCGATCGTGCTGCGCCCGGTCTCGTCCGAGGACGCCATGACGGCCGACTGGACGCGGATGCCGTACGAGGTGCTCGCCCGCATCTCGACCCGGATCACCAACGAGGTCGCCGAGGTCAACCGCGTGGTGCTCGACGTGACGAGCAAGCCGCCGGGGACGATCGAGTGGGAGTGATCAGCTCCTGCTGCTGAGTCTCTGGAGAGCTCTGGAGAGCCCCTACGTCCGCCTGACGGTGCGTAGGGGCTCTTCCGGTTTGCAGATCTGTATGGCCAGGTACTTTCCGTCCTCGACGTATGTCCGTACGACCTCGGTCAGTTCGGCGCGGAAGAGGTGGAAAGCGTCCGGGTCCGGCGGTGCGGACTCGCCGGTGTAGCGGGCGCGCTGCTCCGGGTCGTGCACCTCGACGGCGCGACCGGCGATGCGTACGTCGCCGGGGCCCGACTCGTCCGCGGTGCCCGGGTTGGCCTGGAGGTTGAACCGCGGGTCGCGGCGCAGGTCGAGCGCCTTGCGGGAGCCCGGCATCATGCCCAGCCACAACTCGCCCGCGACGAAACGGACTTCGATGCCCGTGGTGCGCGGGGAGCCGTCCTTGCGGAGGGTGGCGAGGACGTGGTGCGTGAACTGCGCGAACCGGTTCTCGACGGTCTTGGCGAAGTCGGGTTCCGCGGCGGCAAGGGCTTCCCAGGTGACGGCGCCCTGTCGGCCGACGGCTTCGGCGGCGGCTTCCTTGTCCGCGTCCTTGTCCGCGTCCTTGTCTTTGCCGATGCCTTTGTCGATGTCCTTGTCTCTGTCGATGGTCATGCGGTCGATTCTTACGTGGGCTCGGGGCTCGCGCAGGGTTACGCACTCTCTTCACACGGCGGCCCTGGTCACCTGGGTTGACCGGAGGTAACTTCCGGCCCCTACAGCCAGCAATGGAGGGACCAGGGACCATGACCGCGCCCACGCCGCCGTCGCCCACACCGCCCACACCACCCACGCCGCCCACGCCGATACCCACCGAGCAGCTGCACTTCTCCCTGCCGCCCGTGCATGAGTCGCTCGCGGAGGAGCGTCGGCACCGGAAGGAACGCCTCGCGGGTGCGCTGCGGCTCTTCGGGCGCTTCGGGTACGAGGACGGCGTATCCGGCCATATCACCGCGCGGGACCCGGAGTTCGCCGACTGCTACTGGGTCAACCCCTTCGGCATGCCGTTCAAGCACATCACCGTGAGCGACCTGATCCTCGTCAACGGCGAAGGGCAGGTCCTGGAGGGGCGCCGCCATGTGAACCAGGCCGCGCTCACGGTGCACGCCCAGGTGCACGCCGCCCGCCCGGACGCGGTCGCGGTCGCGCACTGCCACTCGCTGCACGGCCGTGCCCTCTCCGCCCTCGGCGAGCTCCTCGAACCGATCACCCAGGAGGCCTGCGCCTTCTACGAGGACCACGCCCTGTACAACGCCACGACCGGCGTCGCCGTGGACGCCGAAGAGGGCCGCCGGATCGCCGCCGCGCTCGGGCGCAACAAGGCGTTGGTCCTGCGCAACCACGGGCTGCTCACCGTCGGGGACTCGGTGGACGCGGCCGCCTGGTGGTTCATCTCCATGGAACGCTCCAGCCAGGTGCAGCTGGCGGCGCGGGCGGCGGGGCGGCCGGTGCTCATCGGTCACAAGGACGCCGTGTCCATGCGCGACCAGCTCGGCGCCGACCTGGTGGCCTGGATCAACTACCAGCCCCTGTGGCAGGACATCAGCCGCGCCGAGCCGGACCTGCTGTCGTGACCAGCGGGGCGGACGGGGCGGACAGGGCGGACGGGGCGGGCGAGGCGTCGGCGTCAACTCCGTGCATGGCCCGTCACCCGCTCTGACCTGACCGTTGGCCCAGCGTCCGTTGCGGTGCGGCACAATTCCCAGTCACTGCAAGGAGGTTGAGGCCGTCGGCGTCCCGATGTCTGGTAAACGGCAGCGCATCGGCGAATTCATCGGCGAATTCATCGGCGAATTCATCGACGGCTCATCAACGGCATTCGGGACAAGGGCGGGGTGCGCGCGTGGCGGTGCAAGCGGACAGGGAGGGCAGGCACGAGGCACCCTTCGAGGGCACGTACGAAGGCGCGTCCGCGGGCGCTTACGAAGGCGCGTACGAAGACCGGTCCGCGGGCGGCGCTTACGAAGGCACGCCCGAGAGCGTGCACGAGAGCACGCCCGAGAGCGCGCACGACGGCGGCCGCCCCTGCGACACCTGCCCCCACGGCGCACGCGAGAAGCACCGCAAGGCCGTCGCCGCCTTCCTCGCCCTGCGCGACGAACTGGCCAGCGGCATCGGGCTGCCCACCGCCCTCGCCCACTCCACCGGGGCCTCCCGGCAGTGGGTCTCGGACGAGCTGACCCAGGCCGCCGCGGCCGTCGCCGAGCACGGCCGGGCCGAGGGCGAGGCCTGGCTGCGGGAGCTGTGGCGCCGCACCCTCGTGGTCGTCTGGGGGACGGTCGCCGCACTGCTCGTCGTGCAGGCCGTCACCGCGGTCGGTGCGGGCTGGACCACCGCCCGCACCGCGGGCCTGACCGCGGCGGTACTGGTCGGCGCCACGCTCACCGGGGCCGCCTGGGCACACCGGGAACGCGGCGGGCTGCTCGCTCCGCTGCTCGGCGAGGACAACCGGCTCTCCACCTCCCGGGCCGTCGCCGCCGCCTGGGTCCTGTTCGTCGGCTACGCCGTGCTCGTACTCGCCGCGGGGCTCGCCCTCGCCGGTACCCCGGCCGACCGCGACGCCCTGCTCGCCGGGGTCCAACCCGCCCGCGCCGCCGGTCTCCTGACCGTCCTCGCCGCCGTCTGCGGGATCGCCGTGCTGGTCCGACGGGTCGTCGCGGTGCGGGTCCGGGGGCAGCGGCTCCAGAAGGTGCCGGCCGACCGGCCCCGCGCCGCCGACCTGCTCACCGACGACGCGGGCCGCGGCAGCTTCGCCGATACGGTCTACGCCCTGCTCAACGCCGTCGCCCTCGTCTTCGCCGGGGTACGCCTGGCCCGCCGCCCGGACCAACTCCCCGACCTCCCCTGGGCCCTGGCCCTCCTCACCCTGGTCGCCGCCCTCACCTACCTGGCGGGCAAGCACGCCGAGGGCGGCCGCCCCGTACTCCTCTCCGTAGTCCGGGCCCGGGAGCCCGGCGACCTGGACGCCCCGATCCGCACCGGCGACGACATCGAGCTCCGCGGCGCCGGGTTCGTACCCCCTGGCGCCCGCACCCCATACGGGCTCGCCCGCACTACCGTCCGCATCGGCGCCGTCCACGTCCACGTCCCCCTGGTCCCCACCCCCGGCGGCTTCACCAACCCGACCGACACCGTCCTCACCGTTCCCGTCCCCGCGGAGGTCGAGGCGGGCTGGGTCGAGGTCCTGGTGGTGACGGCCGCGGGCATGGAGACCAACCGGTGTGTGATCGAGGTGCGGGACTGAGGTGCGGGACTGAGGTGCGGCGCTGAGGTATCGGGGCTGAGGGGTGCGCCGGGCGGGGCTGGGCTGGACTGGGCTGGTGGGGGCGAGCCGGGGCGGGGCGGTCGGCCCGCGTTTGGTCGGCCCGCGGGCCGTCTCTGGTCGGGCCGTGTCGGGTCGAGGCGTGTCGGGCCGGGTCGTGTCGGGTCGAGGTGGGCCGTGTCCGGTCGGGCTTCGGGCTGGTGACGGGCGCGGCGATGTGGGACAGGTGCTGTTGGCTCGGGCCCGTGTCGAGCTGGGTTGTGTACCTGACGGGAGGGCTCGGTGTGTGTGAGGGAGGGGCTCAGTGGCGGGCTCGTGGTGGGTTGGCCGGTGGGCTGACGGGGGTCTGGTGACCGGATGGTCATGGGTCGGTCGGCTGTGATGACCGGGGCTTGAGTTGTCTGTGTGGCGCCGGAGTGATGGACCGAGGGATTTTTCCGCGTCCGGGGAACGATGGCTCGCGGCACCACTGGTGGGTCGGGTGAACTTACGTATGGTCTTTTGACGGAGGGGTGTTGACGGACCAACGGAGAGGCGGCGGCACGATGGTGCACAGTGTGAACCCCGACCCCTACATCACCCGGGTCGCCGGTGGCGGTTGGAGGGAGGCCGCGGTACGCCACTCCCTGCTGCCGCTGCGGATCTTCCTCGGCGTCACTTTCATCTACGCGGGTCTGGACAAGCTGACCGACCCCTCCTTTCTCTCCGCCACGGGCGCCGACTCGATCGGCGAGATGATGCGCGGTGTCCGCGACACCGCCGCCATCCCGGCCCTGGTGGACCTGGGCCTGAACAACCCGGTGGCCTTCGGCTACGCCATCGGCATCGGCGAACTCCTCGTCGGCCTCGGGACCTTCTTCGGACTGCTCACCCGGCTCGCCGCGTTCGGCGGTGCGCTGCTCTCGCTGAACTTCTGGCTGACCGTCAGCTGGGCGGTCGAGCCCTACTACTTCGGCAACGACCTCCCCTATCTCATGGGCTGGGTACCGCTGCTGCTCGCCGGGGCCTCCTCGTTCTCCCTGGACGCCGTCCTCCGGGCCCGGCGGCGTATGCCATAGCCCACCGTGGCCGCGACGGCGGCGAGGAACAGGCCGCCGCAGACCGCGGGGAACGCCAGGAACCACGGTGTCTCCCAGGCGCCGCCCGCGTCACCGGCGTAGGTGATGCCGACGCCGATCAGGACGAGGCCCGCGACCAGCTTTCCGGGCTGGAACTCATGACGCAGCACGGTCCACCTCCACCTGTCCGATACCGACCTCGACCCGCAGCTCGATGGTCCCTCCGTCCTTGCTCCCGCCCGGGGGTTCGAGCGTTGTGGTGCGCTCCTGACCGGGGGCTATGTCCACGTCGTTGCCGCGGGTCGAGGGCAGTCGGATGTCGCCGACGCCCACCTGAGCGTCCAGCCGCACCGTCGCGTCCTCGGGCACGACGATCTTGATCCGGCCCGCGCCGACCTCGGCGCCGGTCGTGAGGGTCCGGTCCTTGCCGAGGTCCACCGAGCCGAGGTCGAGGGTGCCGACGCCTGAGCCGAGTTCGTACTGCCGCTGCACCTCGGCGACCGTGGTGGGCCGCCACTCCTGCCGCACCCATGTGGTGCTGATGTTCTCCGGCAGGGCCGCGGCACCGGTCAGGAGGCCCGCCGTGAGCACGGCCAGGACTATGGACCCCACGCCCGTGCGCCCGAGGAAGGCACTGACCGCGATGCCCAGGCCGAACACGGCGAGCGCGCAGGCCAGCCCGAGCTCCAGGCTGGTGCTCAGCGAGGCGGAACCGCCGTGCTCTCCCCAGGAGAGGCCGGTGCCCAGGCCGCCCGCGATCAGGGCGGCCAGGAACACCCAGCCGCCGAGCCAACGGGGGCCGCGCTCCTTCGGCGTGGGCGCGGGCCGGGGGTGGTCGTGCGCCGGGATCGTGCCGTCGGCGCGGGGCACCCAGGCTTCGCTGTCCATCCGGACGTCGACGCCCCTGAGCTCGGGCGGGCCCCAGAAGTAGCCGGTGGCGCCGTCGTGCGTGCCGTCCTTGACTATGCGGTCGCGCCACCAGGAGGGGGCGGTGGCGGCCGGTGGGGGCTTGGCCTCGGGGGGTGCGTCGGCGACGGTCTGGGACGTCACCGGGTCGGGGGCGGTGGTGTCGCGGTGCTGCGACCAGTACCCCGCGCCCGCGAGCAGCAGGCCGAGCACCGCGGCGAAGGTGAGCACCCCGCCGTTGTTCAGCATCGACAGGAAGAGTCCGCAGCCGACGAGGGCCAGGAGCAGCGCGGTAAGCCCGGCGCCGGTCACGCGGCCGGTGAGCAGCTTGCGGCCTTCCGGCTCGTCGTCGCCGTCCGCGGGCAGGACCAGCCAGGCGAAGCCGTAGAAGATCAGTCCGAGTCCGCCGGTGATGGCGAGCACGGACAGGCCGATACGGAAGATCACCGGGTCCATGTCGCAGTGCCGCCCGAGCCCGGAGCAGACCCCGCCGAGGATCTTGTGCTGCTGGTCCCGCCGCGGCCGGTCGGGCGCCGGGGGCTTGCTCGGCTCGTCGCCTCCGCTGTGGGACCACCCGCCGTCGTCCGGGCCGTTCGGTCCGCTCGGCGCGTTTGGTCCGCCTGGTTCCCCCGGGCCGCCCGGATCGTGCGGGTCGCTCGGGCCAGCCGAACTGCTCTGGCCAAGTGGGTTGTTGGGGTCGTTCGCGTTGCCCGCATGGGCTGGGCCGTGAACGCCGAGGGATCCGTCCGCGTCCGTACTCGCTGCCTCGCCCGCACGGCCGGGAAGACTCGTGCCGCGAGGACCGGATGGGCCGCTCGCCGAGCCGGGACCGTGCAGATCGCGCGCGAGGCCCGGACCGGCTGGATTGCTCGGACCGCCCGCGTCGCGAGGAGTACTCGCATGATCCACACCGCTCGGGCCCGTCGGACCGACTGAGCCGCGGGGCACCGCCGGACCGCTCGCGCCGCCATGCGCGCCGAGCCCGGTCGGCCCGTGTGGCTGCTGCGTCCGGGCGTGCGGGCCCGCCGCGGCGGCGGGTGGGCCGGGCGGTGCGGCGGCGTGCGGCGCGATGGCCGCGGCGTGGCGGTGATCGGTCATGCGTCCATGGTGACCGGCCGAGCGCCGCTGCGGCAGGCGGGACAACCCTGGCTGGTCCCTGATATCGACCCTGACTGGTTCGTCCCCTGTGTGGGGGACGCAGAGATCAGGGACGTCTCGGGGGAGACCCTGATACCGCGACCGGCCGCCGCGTGTGACCATCGATGACATGCCAGCCGCCGCAGCGCCCACCGATGAGCCGCAGCCGCTGCGCAAGCTCTACCGCAGCGGCGAGGGTCGCTGGCTCGGAGGCGTTGCGCGCGGTCTCGCCGGCCATCTCGGGCTGCCCGTGATCTGGGTGCGGCTGATCTTCGTCGGCCTGTTCATGGCGAACGGCCTGGGGGCTCTGCTCTACGCCGCGTTCTGGTTCTTCGTGCCGCTGGGCGTCGGAGGTGTCGGGGGCTTCGGCGGTGTCGGAGCCGCGTGGCAGCACGCGGTCACGACCGAGACGGGGCCCGACGGGCGCCGCAGACTCTCGCTGCGCAAGGTCGACAAGGGCCAGCTCATCGCGCTGCTCGCCATGGTCGTGGTCTCCGCGGTCTTCATCGGCACGATAGATATCAGCGGCCCGGCGAAGGCGTATCTCTTCCCGATACTTCTGGTCGGCGCGGGTGTCGCCCTGGTCTGGCGGCAGGCGGACAACGCCCGCCGGGCCCGCTGGATGGAGGTTGGCCGTCGGCGCCGCACGCTCCACCTCGCCCGGGCCGCCGCCGGTGTCGCCCTGGTCGGCACGGGTGTGACCGGAATATTCGTGCTCCAGGGCTCGGTACGAGACCTCGGCGCCGTTTTGCAGGCCGCGCTCGCCGTGTTGGTCGGCATCGCGCTCCTGGCGGGCCCGTATCTGGTCCGTATGACGCAGGACCTCTCCGAGGAGCGGCTCATGCGGATCCGTGCCCAGGAGCGGGCCGAGGTCGCCGCGCATGTGCACGACTCGGTGCTGCACACCTTGACCCTGATCCAGCGCAACGCGGAGAGCGCCAACGAGGTCCGTCGGCTCGCCCGTGCCCAGGAGCGTGACCTGCGCACCTGGCTGTACCGGCCCGCGGGCACCGGCAAGGACGAGGCGGAGGAGCCCGAGACCCTGGCGGACGCGGTGCGCACGACCGCGGCCGAGGTCGAGGACAAGCACGGCGTCCCCCTGGAAGTGGTCGTCGTGGGCGACTGCCCGCTCGACGAGAAGTTGACCGCACAGATGCAGGCTGCGCGGGAAGCGATGGTCAACGCGGCGAAGTACGGTGGCGGGGGCGGTGCCGTCCAGGTCTTCGCGGAGGTCGAGGGGGAGACGGTCTTCGTGTCGGTGCGGGATCGGGGGCCGGGGTTCGACCTGGATGCCGTTCCCGCGGACCGGATGGGCGTACGGGAGTCGATCATCGGCCGGATGCAGCGGAACGGCGGTCGGGCGCGGCTGCGCGCGGTGCCCGACGGCGGCACCGAGGTCGAACTGGAGATGGAGAGGGCGGAGAGGACGTCATGAGCGACGAGACCCAGGGGACCGGGGCCGTGGAGCCGACGGAGCCTGCGACGGGCGACGGCCTCGGCTCCGGGTTTCCCGAAGGCTCCGACCCCACCGAGTCCCCAGCCGAAGCCGAAGCCGAGGCCGCGGCCGAGCCCGACGCCAAAGATGTCGGGGTATCCGGTGATGCCGTCCGCGGTGAGCGTCGCGTCCGTGTAGTTCTGGTCGACGACCACCGGATGTTCCGTACCGGTGTGCAGGCGGAGATCGGCCGGACGGAGGTCACCGGTGTCGAGGTGGTGGGGGAGGCGGCCGATGTCGATCAGGCGGTCTCGGTGATCGCGGCGACTCGGCCGGAGGTTGTCCTGCTTGACGTCCATCTGCCCGGGGGCGGCGGGGTCGAAGTCCTGCGCCGTTCCGCTCCGTTGATGGCGGACGTCGAGAATCCGGTCCGGTTCCTGGCCCTGTCGGTTTCCGATGCCGCTGAGGATGTGATCGGGGTGATCCGCGGGGGCGCGCGTGGATACGTGACCAAGACGATCACGGGGACGGATCTGGTCGACTCGATCTTCCGGGTGCAGGAGGGCGACGCGGTGTTCTCGCCGAGGCTCGCCGGGTTCGTTCTGGATGCCTTCGCGTCGACGGATTCGCCGCCGGTCGACGAGGACCTGGACCGCCTCACTCAGCGGGAGCGCGAGGTGCTGCGGCTGATCGCGC
Organism: Streptomyces sp. NPDC002851; assembly: GCF_053591935.1. NCBI lineage: Bacteria > Bacillati > Actinomycetota > Actinomycetes > Kitasatosporales > Streptomycetaceae > Streptomyces > Streptomyces sp. NPDC002851. The sequence continues at coordinate 139,219 of NZ_JBSFUT010000001.1, forward strand.
GTGGGTATGCGTACAAGGAGATCGCGAAGCAGCTCTTCATCTCGGTGAAGACGGTGGAGTCCCATGTCTCCGCGGTGCTGCGGAAGTTGCAGCTGTCCAATCGGCATGAGCTGACGCGCTGGGCGACGGCGCGCCGCCTGGTGTAGGGGGCGACGGCCGGGCCGGGCTTCCCTCGGCCTCCATGGTTCTCAGGCCACCCGTGTGGCCCCCGCCCACGGCATCGAGTCCACCGGGGCCAGCCGGACCGGGGCGCCGGGGTTGGGGGCGTGGATCATCTGGCCGTTGCCCACGTAGAGGCCGACGTGGCTGATGCTGGAGTAGAAGAACACCAGGTCGCCGGGGGCCAGTTCGGAGCGCGAGACGGGGCGTCCGGCGTTGATCTGGGTGTAGGTCGTCCGCGGCAGTGAGACCCCCGCGGAGCGGTAGGCGGCCTGGGTGAGGCCCGAGCAGTCGTAGGCGTCCGGGCCGGTCGCGCCCCAGACGTAGGGGCTGCCGAGAGCTTCGTACGCGAAGGAAATGGCCTGTTCGGCACGGGCGTTGGGGGCGGTGACCGGGCCGCGGGGTGCGGAGCGGTCGGCCCGGGTCGCGTCGGCGTCGCCGCCGTGCAGGCCCAGGGTGATGTCCTCCCGCTGTGCGGCGGTGAGGCGGTCGAGGAGGCGTTTGGCGGAGTCGAGACGTTGGGTCACGACCTTCTTGTGGGCCCGCAAGTCGGCCTGGTGCGTGCGGAGGTCGTCGCCCTCGGCGCGGGCCGCCCCCCGGAGCCGGTCGAGCTCGCGCAGCTGGTGCCGCACCCGGTCGATGACGGCGGCCTGCCGTCGTCCGGCCCGGTCGGCGAGGGTGACCCGTTCCAGGTATGCGTCCGGGTGGGAGGAGAGGGCGAGCTGGACGCCGGGATCGATCCCGCCCGAGCGGTACTGGGCGGCGGCCGCGGAACCCAGTGCGGTGCGCGCCGAGTTGAGGTCCTCGGCCCGGCGCGCGGCCTCGTCCTGGAGGTCGTTCACCCGGTCCTGAGCCTTGTCCGCCCGCTCCTTCGCGCCGTTGTACTTCTCGGTGGCGATCTCCGCCTCGTGGTAGAGCTTGTCGACCTTGGCCTTGACCTGGGCCGGAGTGAGGGGCGGCTCCGCGGCCCCGGTGCCGTCGAAGGCGGTGGCGCTCGCCGCTCCGGCCAGGGCCAGCGTGGCGGCGGTCCGGGCCGTCGGACCGGAGAGCGGGCGTTGCTTGGGCTTGCGGTGGGCGGCCACGGAACAACCACTTCCTCACGGATCCGGCGGCGGACCACAGGGGGAGTGGGCCGCCGCCGGATCTCTTCTCGGCGGAGGTGGCCGACTGCCGTCCCGTTGCCGGGGCGGTGGTGGGGCGCCGGTCACCTGGTGAGGGACGCTAAACCTCTGTGTCACGGTCCGGTGACGGAATGTGCGCAACTGGCGGGAGGGGTTTGGACGGTGACCGCATGTGACCGAATGGAGGGGCAGTGGCGCCGTAGATACGTACGCCTGTGACCGATGTGGCGGTTGTGGCCTACCTGGTTACGGAGCGGTGGTACGGCCGACCCGGCTAGGCTCCGGGCTCATGGACGTACTCATCAACGTGTTCGTCGCGCTGCACATCATCGGCATCGCCTCGCTTCTGGGCGGCTTTCTCACCCAGATGAAGGCCATGGGCGAGGGGGCCGCGCGGTTCAATCCGGCGATGCTGCACGGCGCGCTGACGATGCTGGTCACCGGCGTGGCTCTGGTCGGCCTGAACCAGGCGGACGGGGAGTCCGTCAACAACATCAAGATCGGCGTCAAGCTCGCCGTGTTGATCGTGATCCTCGCCCTCGTCTATGTGAAGCGGGACGAAGAGCGGGTGGACAAGGGCGTGTTCGCCGCCGTGGGTGCGCTGACCACCGCGAACATCTTCATCGCGACGCTCTGGACCTGAGGGCCCGACCCTCTGGCTGACCTGAGGGTCGGCCGGGCGTATGACAGAGGCCCCAGCCGATCACGACAAAAGGCCCCAGCCGATCACGGCCGGGGCCTCAGTCATGTGCGCGACCGCGGGCTACGCCGGGCGTACCACGCTGTGGATCGGCATGTAGTAGATGGACTCGGTCCGCACGTTCGTCCCGGGCTTCGGGGCGTGGATCATCTTGCCGCCGCCGATGTAGATGCCGACGTGGCTGATGTCGTCGTAGAAGAAGACCAGGTCACCCGGCTTGGCGTCGGCGGTCTTCACCTTGGTGCCCACCTCGACCTGGTCCCAGGTGGTGCGCGGCAGCGAGATCCCGGCGGACGCCCAGGCGTCCTGGGTCAGGCCGGAGCAGTCGTACGAGTCGGGGCCGGTGGCGCCCCAGACGTACGGCTTGCCGATCTGGCCCTCCGCGAAGTTGATCACCTTGTTGGCCATGGCGGCGTACGAGGACGTGCCGCCGGTCGAGCCGTCGGACCCGGAGTTCTGGTCCTCCTGCTCCTGCCGCGCCTTCTCCTCGGCCTCGCGTCGGCGCTCCTCCTCGGCGGCCTGCTTGCGGGCCAGCTCCTCGGCCTTCCGCTTGGCCTCCGCCTTCTTCTTGCGCTCGATCGCCGCGAGCCGCGCCTTCTCCTCGGCGGTCAGCTTCGAGAGCAGCTCGCGCGCCTCGGTGAGTTTGGCCTGTACGTCCCGTTTGGTCCGGCGCAGCGACGATTGTGACTCGGTGAGCGACTCCAGGCTCTTGCTCGCCTCGCCGCGCTTTTCGGTGGCCTTGGCCTGCTGGGCCCTGAAGTCGTCGACGGCCCTCTTCTGCTGGCTGCCGAGCCGGCTCATCAGCTGGCGCTGGTCGAAGAGTTCCTGCGGGTCGTCCGCGAGCAGCAGGTTGGCGGTCTCCGACGTGCTGCCGTTGCGGTACTGGGCGGCGGCGATCGAACCGAGCGCGCGCCGCGCCTCGTTGAGCTTCTCGGTGCGCTCGGCCACCTCGTCGAGCAGCTTGTCGACGCGGCCGCGCTGCTTCTCCGTACGTTCCTTGGCCGCGTTGTACTTCTGGGTGGCGACGCCGGCCTGGCGGTAGAGGTCGTCGACCTTCTTCTGGACCTCTTCGAGGGACGGCTTCGGCTTTCCGGGAGCCTTGGGGGCGGCGTTTGCGCTCTGCGACAGGAGGGCCACGGAGGTCAGGGCGGCCGTGGTCATGCCGACGGCCTGCGACGTTCGTATGAGACCGGACCTGCTGCGCGGCTTGCGGTGCGACGCCAAGGGAGGCGCTCCTTCCGTAGACCGCCTACCGGGTTAGCTGTCGGGTTCGGGCGGGTGGTTCGGAAGGCTGCCCTACGGTTCCGTACCAACTGCTGCGCAGTTACCAACTACTTACGTAGTTGGGTACGGGACCGATTCACCCCGGTGTGGAAGTGGGTCCCCGGCTCCGGTTTGTCTGTCACGCCCCGGACTCGGCGGAGGCCACCCGGACCGGCGTGGTTCGCCGGAGGTGGGGACGGGCAGCCCGTGGAGCACGATAAGCAACTCGTGTGGTTGCTGTGAAGGTTGGTGTTCGATATGCCCGATACATTTCCGTGACTTTGGCGTGACCTTGGCGGAGCGGTGGCCGAACGACGGCCGGACAGTGGCCCTGTGTGCCTGCCCGAACACGGCGCGCAGGTCCGGTGACCGAGCCGCTCTTCGCGAACCCGGGGTCGGCTGTCAGTGGGGCCGCCTAGACTCGGTAGGCGATGAGCAGCCTCTTTGACGACAGCTTCCTGGCGGACCTCAAGCCCTCGGACGACGGGCCCCCGCCGCCCCCCGAGGAGCACGCTCCGGAGGAGATTCCGGACGACCTCTTCGAGGGCCGGTTCGACGGGCCCGCGGCCGGTGCGGCCCGGGACGCCTACTACCGCGACGGCGCCGCCCGCCCCGCGGTGGACCCGGCTGCCCTGCTCGACGGCCTGAACGACAACCAGCGCGCCGCCGTCGTGCACTCCGGCTCCCCGCTGCTCATCGTGGCCGGTGCCGGTTCCGGCAAGACCCGGGTGCTCACCCACCGCATCGCGCACCTCCTCGCGGAGCGCAAGGTGCATCCCGGGCAAATCCTCGCGATCACCTTCACCAACAAGGCCGCGGGCGAGATGAAGGAGCGCGTCGCGGACCTGGTCGGGCCGCGGGCGAACGCGATGTGGGTGATGACCTTCCACAGCGCGTGCGTGCGCATCCTGCGCCGCGAGTCCAAGAAGCTCGGCTTCACCTCATCGTTCTCGATCTACGACGCCGCCGACTCCAAGCGCCTGATGGCCCTGGTCTGCCGTGACCTCGATCTGGACCCCAAGCGCTTCCCGCCCAAGTCCTTCAGTGCCAAGGTCTCGAACCTCAAGAACGAGCTGATCGACGAGGAGACCTTCGCCGACCAGGCCGCCGACGGCTTTGAGAAGACCCTCGCCCAGGCGTACGCGATGTACCAGCAGCGCCTGCGCGAGGCCAACGCCCTCGACTTCGACGACCTGATCATGACGACGGTCCACCTCCTCCAGGCGTTCCCGGACGTCGCCGAGCACTACCGGCGCCGCTTCCGGCACGTGATGGTGGACGAGTACCAGGACACCAACCACGCCCAGTACGCCCTGGTGCGCGAGCTCGTCGGCACCGGCGAGCCCCCGGCCGACGGCGGCCCGGCCATCGAGCCCGCCGAGCTGTGCGTCGTGGGCGACGCCGACCAGTCCATCTACGCGTTCCGCGGCGCCACCATTCGGAACATCCTCCAGTTCGAGGAGGACTACCCGGACGCCACCACGATCCTCCTGGAGCAGAACTACCGCTCCACACAGACCATCCTGAGCGCCGCCAACGCGGTCATCGAGCGGAACGAGAGCCGCCGCCCCAAGAACCTCTGGACCAACGCCGGGGACGGCTCGACCATCACCGGCTATGTCGCCGACACCGAGCACGACGAGGCGCAGTTCGTCGCCGACGAGATCGACCGGCTCACCGACGCGGGCGACGCCAAGGCGGGCGACGTCGCGGTCTTCTACCGTACGAACGCTCAATCCCGTGTCTTCGAAGAGGTCTTCATCCGCGTCGGCCTGCCCTACAAGGTCGTCGGCGGCGTCCGCTTCTACGAGCGGAAAGAGGTCCGGGACGTCCTCGCGTATCTGCGCGTCCTGGCCAACCCCGAGGACTCGGTACCGCTGCGCCGCATCCTGAACGTCCCGAAGCGCGGCATCGGTGACCGCGCGGAGGCGATGATCGACGCCCTGTCGCTGCGCGAGAAGATCAGCTTCCCGCAGGCGCTGCGCCGTGTGGACGAGGCGTACGGCATGGCGGCCCGCTCCGCCAACGCCGTGCGGCGGTTCAACACCCTGATGGAAGAGCTCCGCACCATCGTCGAGTCCGGCGCGGGACCGGCTACGGTCCTGGAGGCGGTGCTCGAACGTACCGGGTACCTCGCGGAGTTGCAGAACTCCACGGACCCGCAGGACGAGACCCGGATCGAGAACCTTCAGGAACTCGCAGCCGTGGCCCTGGAGTTCGAGCAGGAGCGCGGTGAGGGCGAGGAGACCACGCTCGCCGAGTTTCTGGAGAAGGTCGCCCTCGTCGCCGACTCCGACCAGATCCCCGACGAGGACGAGGACGGCTCGGGCGTCATCACCCTGATGACCCTGCACACCGCCAAGGGCCTTGAGTTCCCGGTCGTCTTCCTGACCGGCATGGAGGACGGCGTATTCCCGCACATGCGCTCCCTCGGCCAGACCAAGGAGCTGGAGGAGGAGCGCCGCCTCGCGTACGTCGGCATCACGCGCGCGCAGGAGCGGCTCTATCTGACCCGCGCCACGATGCGCTCGGCCTGGGGTCAGCCGTCGTACAACCCGCCGTCCCGCTTCCTGGAGGAGATCCCGGACAAGGACCTGCAGTGGAAGCGCACGGGCTCGGCGGCGCCCCCGGCGTCCTCGGCGGCCTCGGGACCGGCCGGAAGCGTGGCCTCCGCGCTGTCGTCCTCGCGTGCGCGCCGCGGCCCGTCCGGCTTCGCCACCCAGCGCTCGGGCGACAAGCCGGTGATCTCACTTGCGGTCGGGGACCGGGTCACGCACGACCAGTTCGGCCTGGGCACCGTAGTGGCGGTGGAAGGCGCCGGGGAGAAGGCGCGGGCGACGATCGACTTCGGTGAGCCGAAGCCGAAGGTGCTGCTGCTGCGGTACGCGCCGGTGGAGAAGTTGTAGGCCGGGGAGCTCTCGGGGGGGGGCGCCGGACGGCTTGATTCCGGACGGCGGGCCCTCGTTCGGCTACTGCGGGTCCAGGCCGTGGCTGCGGAGCCAGGGCAGGGGGTCCACGGCCGAGCCGCCGCCGGGGCGCACCTCGAAGTGCAGGTGCGGGCCGGTCGAGTTCCCGGAGTTCCCGGAGTACGCGATCGTGTCCCCGGCCTGCACCGAACCGCTGCGGATCTTGGTGCTGGAGAGGTGGCAGTACCACGTCTCCGTGCCGTCCGGAGCGGTCACGATGGCCATGTTCCCGTACGCGCTGTTCCACTGGGTGCGCACGGTGCCGTCCGTCGCCGCCATCACCGGCGTGCCGTACGAGATGGGGAAGTCGATGCCGGAGTGCACGGACATCCAGTTGATGCCCGCCTGACCGTAGAGGGCGCTGAGTCCGTGCTGCGCGACCGGCAGCGCGAACTTGGGGCGCATTGCTTCCTTGCGCGCCGCCTCGGCCGCCTTACGCTTCCGCTCGGCCTCCTGGCGTTCCTTGAGGTCGATACGTTCCTGGGTGCGGCTCGCCCGGTCGGCGAAGTCGTCGGCGTCCGCGGAGAGGTTGGCGAGCTGGGTGTCCAGCTTGTTGTTGGCGGCGGACGGCTTCACGGAGCTCGGGTCGGGGGCCGCTGCCTGCGGCTTGGCCTTGTCCTTTTCGTCGCCCATGCCACTGACCACGGAGGCGGCCGCGATACCCGCGACGCCGAGTGCACAGACCGAGGGCACGGCGACGGTCAGCAGCGCGGAGCGCTTCGCGGGGGCGCGCCGACGGCTGCGGCCGCGCCCGCCGCCGGGTCCGTGCGGTCCGGCGTACGCCGCGGCGTCGGGGTCGGGGGCGTCGTCGGGGTGGCCGGCGTGGTGGTCCTCGGTGCTGCCGTCGCCGGGGTGGGTGTCCGTGGCGAACTCGGCCGGGCTGAACTCTGCCTCGGCGCCGTCCTGTTGGGCCGCCGGGTCGGCGTAGGCGGCCTCGGGCTCGAAGGCCGATGCCGTGGAGGGCGCCGCGTACGCCTGGTAGTCGCCGGTGTCGGCGGGGCTTGGCGTCTCGTGGAGGCCCGTGACGTCGGCGCCGGAGTTCCAGGCCGTGGCGTCGTAGACGCCGCTGTCGACGGCGAGGCCGTGTTCAAGTCCCTGCGGCTGCTCGAACGTTCCGGTCTGCTCGTAGGCACCGGTCTGGTCATACGCGCCGGTCTGGTCGTACGCGCCGGTCTGCTCGAAGCCGCCGAGCTGGTCGTAGGACCCCGTCTGCTCGTACATCCCGGTCTGCTGGAACGTCCCGGTCTGTTCGTAGGTTCCGGTCTGCTCGAAGCCGTGGGTCTGCCACTGGCCGGTGGCGTCCCATTGTTCGGCGGGGTGCGGGCCGGGCTGGGCCGGGATGTCCGCGAGCGGCTGGTGGCCGGTGTTCTCCCAGGCGGCGGAGGTGTCGTAGCTGCCCGTCGCGTATCCGGCGTCGTAGCCGGTGTGGCCCTGTGCGGCGTACGGGTCGTAGCTCGCGTACGCGTCCTGGGTTCCGTTTGCCCACTGGCTGTTGCCCCAGGTGCCGCTCTGCCACTGGTCGGTCTGCCCCGCGGGGTACGCGTCCGTGGTTCCGGGAAGGGCGCCGAACAGCGGGTCGGCGTCGAAAGAAGTGGTGTCGCAGGCGCCGGTTGAGTAGCCGTCGTAACCGGCGGCATAGCCGTGCTGGTCGTTCACCAACTTCTCTTTCGCCTCGACAGCGGGGGGAGGGGGCGGAGCAGTGCGGTGACTGTACCCGGCGGTACGCGACGCCGACAATCTTCCGGAGGTTTCCCCGCTGCAGGAAACGGGCATTCGGCTGTCTTTCGGCGGACAGCAGGCAGAGCCTTGGCCCTTCGTTCGGCAGTTGTTCGACCAGGGTTGGTTCTCGTCAGGCCACGGAGGCGGCCTCCTGGTCGGTGGTCGCGGCGGTCATCGGCCCGTCGGCATCGATCGCCTCACGGACGGCCGTTGCCACCGCCGGGTGCACGGGCAGCGCGAGGTGGCCGATGCCGGTTACGCGGATGTCGTGGGCGCGCAGGTCGGGGTGGTCGACGCGGGCCGTCTCGAGGGGGTTCATCAGCGGGTCGAGCTCGCTCCAGAAGCTCACGAACCGGGTGCGGCAGCCGGGCGCGGGCTCCTTCAGCTCGGCGATCAGGTCGGACTCCGGCCGCATCTGGCGGACCACCGGGTGCGCGTCCATCAGCGGTGCGACGGGCGTGCCGCCGTGCGGTGTGCCGAGCGTGACCAGAGTGCGGATGCGCCGGTCGCCGCCGAGGCGCTGCGCGTAGTAGCGGGCGATCAGACCGCCGAGGCTGTGCCCGACGAGATCCACCTCGTCGTGCCCGGTGCGGGCGCAGATCTCCGCTATACGGCGGCCGAGGTCCGCGGCCGTGGCGCGGATGTCCCCGGCGAACGGCGAGTAGTTGAGGGCCTCCACGTGCCGCCCGCCGTCCTTGGCCAGGGCGCGGCGCAGCAGTACGAAGACGGAGCGGTTGTCGACGAAACCGTGCAGCAGGACGACGGGCCGCTGTTGCGCCGGAGTGCGCGGGAGCCGGGTCGGGCGGCGGTCGTTCTCGGCAGTCTCCGTGGCGGACTCCGTGGCGGGCTCCGTGGTGCCGTCCGCGGTGGTCTCGGGGCGTGGTGGAGTGCCAGGTTCCGGGTCGCCCTTGGCCGGTACGGCGGGCGGTGCCGGGTGGCGCTCGTCGGTGATGCCCGAGGGGTAGAGGAGCAGATGCCCGGCCAGGACGACGAGTTCGAGAGCGGTGGCCTTCAGGAGAGCCACGGAGAGCCCGAGGTGCGGTGCCGGTCTTGCGGGAGGTGCGAGGCGCGGCACTTCGGGAAGCACAGCCAGCGCAGACAGCGTCAGGGGCAGGAGTTTCATGGCCGACCTCCCAGCGACAGCCGAAGGGCGGCTCTGTCCCCCGTCTGTCCTCACGGGGCGCCGGTGAAGGTCGGCGGTGCAACGGCGGATGCCGGTGACGCGCTCTTCGGGCGAGCCGTCGGCGACACCGGTGCCGATGCACCGCACCACCACGCCGTGCGGCTGACGGCATGGGGGTGCGGCGATCTCGTGCGGCTCCCCTGTGCGCAACCCCCGTCAAGGTCCCGAAGAGGGCCCCGGGCGGGTGCTGTGCGGTGCGAACGTGTCCCACCGTGTGATTTCCCCCTCCCTCTGCACCGTGAAACTGCCGGGTACGCGATGCTGGAGATAACGTTCGTTCACCTCCTGCGGGGCGTCTCGTGGAACCCGTGGGGTAGCCCGGAGAGGGAAACTCGGTACATGGAGGCAGTGATGGGTGTGGCAGCCGGTCCGATCCGCGTGGTGGTCGCCAAGCCGGGTCTCGACGGGCACGACCGCGGGGCCAAGGTGATCGCGCGGGCGCTGCGCGACGCCGGTATGGAGGTCATTTACACCGGCCTGCACCAGACGCCCGAGCAGATCGTGGACACCGCCATCCAGGAGGACGCCGACGCGATCGGTCTGTCGATCCTCTCGGGTGCGCACAACACGTTGTTCGCCAAGGTCATCGAGCTGCTCAAGGAGCGCGATGCGGCGGACATCAAGGTCTTCGGCGGCGGCATCATCCCGGAGGGCGACATTCCGCCGCTCAAGGAGCTGGGGGTCGCGGAGATCTTCACGCCCGGGGCGACGACGGCGTCCATCGTGGACTGGGTGCGGGCGAACGTACGGCAGCCGGCCGGGGCGTAAGCGTTCTTACGTCGGCGGTCGTATGGCGTCGGCGTGCGTGTGCGCGCGGCCTGGATCCACAAAGATCGGGGAGACACTCCCTGGTCCGGGCCGCTCTGCCAGTTCCGCCAGCATCGCCGCGCGCAGCCGCAGCGTGCTCAGGAGGCGTTGGAACGCCTCCGACCAGTAGCCGACCGCGCCGGGGGCGCCGTCCTCCGGTTCGTCCGGGAGCGTGGTGAGGGAGTCGAGGCGGCTTGACTCGGCCGGGTCCAGGCAGCGTTCTGCCAGGCCCATCACGCCGCTGAAGCTCCATGGGTAACTGCCCGCGTCCCGGGCGATGTTGAGGGCGTCCACGACGGCGCGGCCCAGCGGCCGGGACCAGGGCACGGCGCAGACGCCGAGCAGCTGGAACGCCTCGGACAGACCGTGCGCGTCGATGAAACCGGCGACCCAGTCGGCCCGCTCGGCGGCGGTCAGCGTGCCGAGGAGCTTGGCCCGCTCGGCGAGCGAGACCGAGCCGGGGCCCGCGGCCTCGGGGGCGGCGGGCGCGCCGAGCAGGGCGCGGGCCCACGCGGCGTCCCGCTGCCGGACCGCGGCCCGGCCCCACGCGGCGTGCAGCTCGGCCGCCCAGTCGTCGGCGACGGGCAGCGCGACGATCTCCTCGGGTGTACGGCCGCCGAGCCGCGCGGGCCAGCAGGAGAGCGGGGCGCACTCCACCAACTGGCCCAGCCACCAGGAGCGTTCACCCCGGCCGTGCGGGGGTTTCGGCGCGACGCCGTCCCGTTCCATGGCGGCGTCGCACTCGTGCGGCGCCTCCACGGTGATGCCGGGACCACCGGACTCCGTGAGGCCGACGGTTTCCAGGGCGACGCAGGAGGTGGCCCGGTCCGCCATCCGGGCCGCCAGGGCGGAACCCGGCAGTGCGGAGAGCAGCTCGGCCGCGGTGGACCGGACGTTGCGACTCCGGTCGGCCAGGGCCTGCTCCAGGAAGGGTTCGTCGGCCGCCGAGAGCCCGGTGCGCAGGGAGTCGAGGAACATCAGCCGGTCCTCGGCCCGCTCCTTGGACCACGTACCGGCGAGGAGTGCGCGCGCGTCCTCGGGGGCGTGCGCCCGTACCGCCGTGAGCAGCGCGACGCGCTCCGCGAACAGGCCCTCGTCCCATAGGTGTTGGACCGCCGCGGTGTCCTCGGGCGCGGGCAGCGCGGCCGGGCCGCCCGGTGCGGAGCGCAGGGCGAACTTCCAGTCCGGGTTCAGGCGCGCCAGCCACAGGGCGCGCGGCCCCGCGAAGGCGAGCGCCCCCGGGCGCAGGTCGGTACGGGCCCGCGCCGCGTCGAGGAGCGCGGGCAGCAGCTCGGGCGGCGCCGCGTAGCCGTACTCATTGGCGGCCGCGAGCCACTGCGGAAGCAACTCGGTGAGGTCGGGCGCCGTGCCGCGGCGGCTGCCGCTGCCCGCGCCGGGCCGGTCGGTGAGCAGGGTGGCGAGCCGTCGCCGCGCCGCCGCGGGGAGCGCGGGCCGCGGGTCGGGCGTGGCCGGGTCGGGCGGCGGCGCGGCGGCGGTGGGCCGGGCCCCGGCGCGGCGCCGCACCGTGGCCAGGGCCGCGGCGTCCAGCAGCGCGCCCGGCGCGTCCTTCCCGGCGGTGGCGACGGGCGGCCTGCGCCGTTCGGTGCCGAGCAGTGCGGAGGCGACGAGCTCCTCCCAGTCGGCGATGGCGGTCATTCGGTCCTCCAGGTGGCGGGGCTGTGGTGTGCGGTGTGGGTGGCGGAGAGCAGCGAGGCTGCTCGCGGAGCCGCGGGCTCGGGCTCGGGCTCGGCTCGGGCTCACGCCAGCGGAACGGCGGGTTCCGTCGTGGACGGCCAGGCCGTGAGCGGGGTGAAGCCCGCGTGCCCGTACTCGCCGAAGACCGTCAACGGGGCCCCGGCGGAGAGGGCCGCCAGCTTCCAGAAGCCGAGCCGGGACGCCGCCGCGGGGGCGACCGGGAGGGCCGACTTGCCGTCCTCGTCCGCCAGTTGCCAGGCCGCCCGCCCGCCGGTGGTGGGCTGGGGCCCCGCCGCGTTCGGCGCGTCCGTGACGGGTGTCGGTATCACGCGGTGCAGCGTGACCGGGCAGGCGTCGAGCCAGGGGTCGTCCCGCAGCGCCGCTCCGTACGCCGCCGTGGCCTCGTCGGTACGGAGGCCGGGCGGGCGCAGTGAGGTCGGTGCCGGGGCGGCGTGGCGCTCGCCGAGTGCGGCCCGCAGCTGTCCGCCGCCCGGGTACGCGGAGAGCTCGGCGTCGACGGCGAGCCCGACCGGCAGCGCGAGTTCGGGTGCGCGGCCGGCCGCCCCGAAGGAGAGCAGCAGTGCGGCACGGCCCGACTCGGCGCCGTACAACCAGATCCGCCGCGTCGTGAGCTTGGCGTCCGCCGTGTCGTACTGCGCGAGGACCAGCCAGGTGTCACGTATCGGCGGACCGTCCGCGGCGGCGGGCAGGCCGATGCGCGAGCGCACCGTGGCGGCCAGTGGCTCGGGCAGGCGCTCGCGGCCCAGCCACGCGCGGTCGAGGAGGTGGAGCAGCGCGCATTCCTCGAGCAGCCGGGCGGGCCAGCCGGGTCCGGAGGCGGGTATCGCACCCAACTCCTGGACGCGGGCGGCGAGTCCGGGCGCCTGCGCGTCCACCATTCGCCGGGCCGTCTCCTCCCAGAACGCGTACCCCGCCTGCTCGGCCGTGGCCAGTCCGCCGCGGAGCAGGTCCGCGAGGCGCTGCTCCAGCTCCGTGGCGCCCGCGGTGACCCGCTCAGCGCGCCGCTCCGCCCGGCGCCGCGCCGCCTCGGCGTCAACCGGCTTGTCGCCGCCCGGACTTGAGCTCGCTTTCTCGGCCGCACGCTCGCGGCGCCCCGCCAGCCACGGCTCCGCCCACTCCGGGGCCGTCGCGCCGTCCGGCACCAAGCCCGCCGAGCCGTCTGTGCCGTCGGCGCCTGCCCAGAGCAGCAGCAGGCCGAGGGCGTGCTTGCACGGGAACTTCCGGCTCGGGCAACTGCACTTGTACGCCGGGCCCGTGCTGCCCGCGAGGTCCACCACCGTCTGGTACGGCTTGCTGCCGCTGCCCTTGCACAGTCCCCATATCGCCCCCGCCGTTCCCCCTTCCGCGGAACACCCCGTCCCGGACCACGGACCCGCCGCTCCGAGCTTGCTTCCCGCTTTGCGTGACGCGGCGTCAGGAGCCAGTGCTAGCACCTGGTCCGCCGTCCAGCGCACCCCCTGCTGAGTCATGTCTGCGACGGTAGGCCCCGCCACTGACAATCGCCCCTGCGCCGGACGTTTGCGCAGGTCAGGGACGATTGTCAGTGGTGTGGTGCACGGTGGATCGCACAGCCGGAGATCAGCCGGGGCGATGTGCCTCGGACGTCTGGAGGGGGATCGATCCATGCCTGTTTCCGTCGCCACATCCGCCACATCCGCCACATCCGCCGATGCCGCCGCTGCCGCGGAGACTGAAACCGTCGAAGCGCTGCGGCCGCACGCGGAGGACGCGTTCGCGGCCGAACTCGCGGCGCTCGCCGCCGCCGACGACCGGCCACGGCCCGCCCGCTGGCGGCTCTCGCCGTGGGCCGTCGCCACGTACCTGCTCGGCGGCACGCTGCCCGACGGCACGGTGATCACCCCGAAGTACGTGGGGCCGCGCCGCCTCGTCGAGGTCGCCGTCACCACGCTCGCCACCGACCGCGCCCTGCTCCTGCTCGGTGTCCCGGGCACCGCCAAGACCTGGGTGTCCGAGCACCTCGCCGCCGCGATCAGCGGCGACTCCACACTGCTTGTGCAGGGCACGGCCGGTACGCCGGAGGAAGCGATCCGGTACGGCTGGAACTACGCGCAGCTGCTCGCGCACGGCCCGAGCCGGGACGCGCTCGTGCCGAGCCCGGTGATGCGGGCGATGGCCGAGGGCATGACCGCGCGGGTGGAGGAGCTGACCCGTATCCCCGCCGACGTGCAGGACACCCTGATCACGATCCTGTCCGAAAAGACCCTGCCCATACCGGAGTTGGGCCAGGAGGTGCAGGCGGTCCGCGGCTTCAACCTCATCGCCACGGCCAACGACCGGGACCGCGGCGTCAACGACCTCTCCAGCGCGCTGCGCCGCCGCTTCAACACGGTCGTGCTGCCGCTGCCGGAGAGCGTCGAGGCGGAGGTCGGGATCGTCTCGCGCCGGGTGGACCAGGTGGGCCGCTCGCTCGACCTGCCGCCCGGGCCGGACGGGATCGACGAGATCCGCCGCGTCGTCACCGTCTTCCGCGAGCTGCGCGACGGCGTCACGGCCGACGGTCGTACGAAGGTCAAGTCGCCCAGCGGCACGCTCTCCACGGCGGAGGCGATCTCGGTCGTCACCAACGGCCTCGCGCTGGCCACGCACTTCGGGGACGGCGTGCTGCGCCCCGGCGACGTGGCCGCGGGCATCGTGGGCGCGGTCGTCCGCGATCCGGCCGCCGACCGGGTGGTCTGGCAGGAGTACTTGGAGGCGGTCGTCCGCGAGCGCGACGGCTGGAAGGACTTCTACCGCGCTTGCCGGGAGGTGAGCGCGTGAGCCTTACGGATGCGGATACGGATACGAATACGGGGGAGACGGTGGCGGCTGCGAGGGCTCCGGGGGCTGCGAGGGCTCCGGGGGCTGCGGGGGCTGCGAGGGTTTCCATGGACGGGCCCTGGCTGCTCGGGGTGCGGCATCACGGGCCCGGGTCCGCGCGTGCGGTGCGGGCGGCCCTTGACGCCTGTCGTCCGGAGGTGGTGCTGATCGAGGGACCGCCGGAGGCCGACGGGCTGGTGTCGCTCGCGGCCGACGCGGAGATGCGCCCACCCGTCGCGCTGCTCGCCCACGTGCCGGACGATCCGGGGCGCTCGGCGTTCTGGCCGTTGGCCGAGTTCTCGCCGGAGTGGGTGGCGATCCGCTGGGCCCTCGCCCATGACGTACCGGTCCGCTTCATCGACCTCCCCGCGGCCCACTCGCTGGCGGAGCCGCGGCCCGGTCGTACCCCTCCAGGCCATGCGCAGGGACCCGGGGGTCCGCAGGACGCACCGGAGTCCGGCGGTCCGGAAGCCGGAGTCGATGCCGTACGGGAAGAGGGGCTGGGGCTCGACCCTTCCCCAAGCTCTCAACTCCGTTCGAGCAGGGGAGACCCCATTGCCGTCCTCGCCGAGGTTGCCGGGTACGACGATCCCGAGCGGTGGTGGGAGGACGTCGTCGAGCATCGGGGCGGTACGGTCGACGCCCTCGCGCCGTTCGTCGCGCTCGCCGAGGCCATGGGGGCGCTGCGTGAGCCGTACGGGGACGCTGGTCACGCGCGCGACGCGGTGCGTGAGGCTCATATGAGGCTCCAACTCCGTGGCGCCCAAAAGGAGTTCGGGGACGCGGTCGCCGTGGTCTGTGGGGCCTGGCACGTGCCCGCGCTGCGTACCCGGGCCACGCTCGCGGCCGACCGGGCGCTGCTCAAGGGGCTGCCCAAGGCCAAGGTGGACATGACCTGGGTGCCCTGGACCCACCGCAGGCTGGCCCGGGAGAGTGGCTACGGCGCCGGGATCGAGTCGCCCGGCTGGTACGCCCACCTGTTCCGTGTGCCCGACCGGCCGGTGGAGCGGTGGCTGACCAAGGTCGCCGGGCTGTTCAGGGACGAGGACCGCGCGGTGTCGACGGCGCATGTCATCGAGGCCGTCCGGCTCGCCGAGACGCTCGCGGCGATGCGCGGCCGCCCGCTGCCCGGCCTCACCGAGACGACGGACGCGGTCCGCGCCGTGATGTGCGAGGGCTCGGACGTGCCGCTGGCCCTCGTGTACGACCGGCTCGTCGTGGGCGAGGTGCTCGGCGAGGTGCCCGCGGGCGCCCCCGCGGTGCCGCTGCAGCGCGACCTGGCCCGGCTGCAACGCTCCCTGCGGCTGAAACCGGAGGGCACGGAGCGGGAGTTGGAGCTCGACCTGCGCAAGGAGAACGACGCCGCGCGCAGCCGTCTCCTGCACCGGCTCCGGCTGCTCGGCATCGGCTGGGGCGAGCCCTCCCGTACGTCCCGGGGCAGTACCGGCACGTTCCGGGAGACCTGGCGGCTGCGCTGGGAGCCCGAGCTCGCGGTGCGGGTCGCCGAGGCGGGCGTCTGGGGCACCACGGTGCTCGCGGCGGCCACGGGGAAGGCCGAGGCGGACGCGCTCGGCGCCCCGGCCCTCGCGGACGTGACCGCGCTCGCCGAGCAGTGCCTCCTGGCCGAACTGCCGGACGCGCTCCCGGTGGTGATGAAGGTGCTCGCCGACCGGGCCGCGCTCGACGCGGACGTGGGCCACCTCGCCCAGGCCCTGCCCGCCCTGGTCCGCTCCCTGCGCTACGGCGACGTGCGCGCCACCGACACGGGGGCGCTCGCCGAGGTCGCCGCGGGCCTCGCCGAGCGGATCTTCGTCGGCCTGCCGCCCGCGTGTGCGGCGCTCGACGCGGAGGCCGCGGAGCAGATGCGTACGCATGTGGATGCGGTGCACTCGGCGGTGATACTGCTCGGCGAGTCCGGTGCCCCTGACTCCGGTGCGCCTGGCTCCGGTGCGCCTGACTCCGCAGAGACCGGCGGTGTGGACGGGGGCGGGATACGGAAGCGCTGGCATGCCGTGTTGCGGGTGCTGTCCGGGCGGGACACCGTGCCCGGGGTCGTGCGGGGCCGCGCGGTCCGGCTGCTGCTCGACGACGGGGAGCTCGCCGAGGACGAGACGGCGCGGCTCATGGGGCTCGCGCTCTCACCGGGTACGCCACCGGCCGACGCGGCGGCGTGGGTCGAGGGGTTCATCGGCGGCGCCGCCGGCGGCTCCGGTGGCGGGATGCTCCTGGTGCACGACGAGCGGTTGCTCGGCCTGGTGGACGCGTGGCTGACCGGAGTCCCGGCCGACGCCTTCACGGACGTACTGCCACTGCTGCGCCGCACCTTCTCGGCCTACGAACCGGGAGTGCGCCGGACCCTCGGCGAACTGGTCCGACGCGGCCCCGCGCACGCCCGTACCGGTTCTTACGGAACGGGCTTCGGACCCGGAGCCGCTCAGGACCTGGACCAGGAGCGGGCCGACGCCGTACTGCCGGTAGTGCGGCTGCTTCTCGGTCTCGACGGCGACGAGGGTGCCGACTCCGCCAGCCACGACAGCCATATCGCGAATGACCCTGTGGGGGTGGGGAGATGACGACGGACACCGAATCGATGGCTATGGACACCACTTCATCGATGGCTACACGCGTCGCGGGCACCACTTCGTTGAAGCCGGATGCCGACGAGCGGCTGCGGCGGTGGCGGCTCGTCCTCGGTGGGGACTCCGCCGACGGCACCGGCTGTGCGCTCGGCGGTCGGGACGCCGCGATGGACAAGGCGCTCACCTCGCTCTACGGAAAGGGGGACAGGCCCAGCGGCGGACGGGACCGTTCGGCGGGGCTCGGGGCGTCCGCGCCGTCGGTCGCGCGCTGGCTCGGCGACATCAGGACGTACTTCCCGTCGTCCGTGGTGCAGGTGATGCAGCGCGATGCCATCGACCGGCTCGGCCTGTCCGCGCTGCTCCTGGAGCCGGAGATGCTGGAGGCCGTCGAGGCGGACGTACACCTCGTCGGCACCCTGCTCTCGCTCAACAAGGCGATGCCGGAGACCACCAAGGAGACCGCGCGTGCGGTCGTCCGCAAGGTCGTCGAGGACCTGGAGAAACGGCTGGCCACCCGTACCCGCGCCACGCTCACCGGGGCCCTCGACCGCAGCGCCCGGATCAACCGTCCGCGCCATCGGGACATCGACTGGAACCGGACCATCGCGGCCAACCTCAAGAACTATCTGCCCGAGTACGGAACGGTCGTCCCGGAGCGGCTGATCGGGTACGGCCGCGCCTCGCAGGCCGTCAAGAAGGAGGTGATCCTCTGTATCGACCAGTCGGGCTCGATGGCGGCGTCCGTCGTCTATGCCTCGGTGTTCGGGGCCGTGCTCGGGTCCATGCGTTCCCTGAACACCCGACTCGTCGTCTTCGACACGAACGTCGTCGACCTCACCGACCAGCTCGACGACCCCGTGGACGTGCTCTTCGGCACCCAGCTCGGCGGCGGTACGGACATCAACAGGGCGCTGGCGTACTGCCAGTCGCGCATCAGCCGCCCCGCGGACACCGTGGTCGTGCTCATCTCCGACCTGTACGAGGGCGGGATACGGAACGAGATGCTGAAGCGGGTCGCGGCGATGAAGGCGTCCGGGGTGCAGTTCGTGACACTGCTCGCGCTGTCGGACGAGGGTGCGCCCGCGTACGACCGTGAGCACGCGGCGGCGCTCGGCGAGCTGGGGGCACCGGCGTTCGCCTGCACCCCAGACCTGTTCCCGGAGATCATGGCGGCGGCCATCGAGAAGCGGCCGTTGCCGATACCGGACGCGGGCTGAGGGGCGAACTCGACGGATCGACGGGATCGATGGGGTCGGCGGACTGGACGGACTCGATGGGATCGATGGGATCGATGGACTCGGCGGACTCGGCGGATTCGATGGGATCGAAGGATCCGACGGAACCGGTTGGGGTCATTCCGGACAAGCTGTCCCATGAGTCCCGGAGGACTTGCGCGACGCCAGGCGTCACGTGCAAGGATCGGCGAACGCCGACCTCGCACCGGCCCGCCGCTTCAGCCCGGCGCCCCGTGCCAAGCCGCCTCGCCGGAGGACCCCAAGACCGTGTCTGTCGCAGTCACGTTCCCCGTTGCCGCCCGGCGCCTTGTGCGCTCGGCGGCCGGGCGGCGCGCGCTGCACGTGACGCTGTTCCTCGGCGGACTGCTCGCACTTGGCCTCTTCTTCGGAGGGCAGGCGCATGCGGCCGACGGGTCGGTGGACGGGGCTGCCGGGATTGTTGAGGCTGGTCCGGACAAGTCGGGCGAACTGCGGGGTATCGCACGCCCCTTCACGTCGAAGGCTCCGGAAACACCGGAAGCCCCGGAAGTCCCGGCTGGCTCTGAGGACTTGGGTTCCCCGGCGGTGGCCGGGAGCTGGGTAGCCGCGGCGGAGCCCGAAAGTCGGGAAGCCGCGGCGGAGCCCGAAGCCCCTGCCGCCCCGAAGAGTTCCGGCCACGTCGCTCGTGACATCGTCCGGCTGCTCGAGCCGGGTGCCGAAGACGCGGCCCAGGCCGCCGAGGTGATGCCCCAGACGCCTGCGATGCCCGAGGCGCCCAAGGTTCCCCAGAGGCCCGAGGCGCCCGGGATGGGCGAACCCCGGCTGCCGCGGGCGTCGTTCCCGGGGCAGCTGCCCCCGGCTCCGGAGCCCGGAACCGTACCCCCGACTCCCGTGCCGGTGGACCACCTGCCGGTCGAGAACGGCGCCGACGGTCACGGCGGTCCCGGCGGTCCCGACGCTCTCGACGGCCAGGGCGGTCGGGACGGCGGGCGGCGCGGCGCCGAGCGTGGCGGGCCGCGGCCCGACTCCGCGTACGGCTTGGGCGCTTGGCTTCCCGGCTCGGTGGCCGCAGAACACGGCAGTGCGGGTGGCGAGCGTTCGGCGTGGCACTCCGGGGCGCTGCCGCACCCGGCTCCGCCCGTGCCGCAGCAACCGTTCGGCGTCACTTGCCAGTCGGCCGGTGACGGCGGCTCGCAGCGGCATGGCGACGCGCATGCCGTGACGTTCTCCGGTGCCCCTTCCTTCCGGCTGTTGCCCGGAGAAGGTGCTTCCGCGGGCTATGGGCCGGTTCGCGACCGGCACCGCGACATCCTCGAATTCCCCGGCTAGGGCAGGCCGTTCTCCCCGCCTGAGACCTGCCGCGCGGGGGCGGGACAGGTCTGCCCACCTGTGCGGTGCGCCGTATCGACAACCGGTGTCGATGCCTCTCTCCTACGGACGCGCCGCGCACCCTCGAATTCGAAGGAACCGACGCAAGCATGAGCAAGCACAGTAAGCACAGCAAGCCCAGTCAGATCAGCCGGACGAGCGCGAACCTGCGCCGTTCCGCAGTCATAGCCGCCGGTGCCACCGGCATGATCGCGTTCGGCGCCGCGTCCGCGAATGCCGCCGAGGTGCACGCGGACGCTTCCGTGACGCTGACCACCCCCGACGTCGACCTGCCCGAGGGCGGCGGCGTCGAGGGTGTCGACGGCGTGGTCGCGGAGGTGCGGGGCGGCGTGGCCGACGCGCAGGAGCGAGTGGCCGACGCCCGGGGCCAGGTGGCCGGGGTCGCCGATGCCGCGCAGGACACGGCCCACGGCGCCGCCGCGCAGGCGCGGGGCACCGCCGAGGCCACCGCCGCGCAGGCCCAGGACACGGCCCACGGCACGGCCGCGCAGGCCCAGGGCACCGTTCACGCCACCGCTGCGCAGGCCCAGGGCACCGCCGAGGCCGCCGGCGCGCAGGCGCGGGACACGGCTCAGAGCACGGCCGGGCAGGCGCAGGACACGGCTCACGGCGCCGTCGCGCAGGCCCAGGGCACCGTCCAGGCCACCGCCGCGCAGGCGCAGGGCGCGGCCAACGGTGCCGTGGCTCAGGTCAACGGCCACGCCGAGACCGCCGCCGGGCAGGCGCAGGGCGCTGCCGACAGCGTCGCCGGTCAGGCCAAGGGTGTGCTCGCGGAGCTTCAGGGTCTGGACGCGGATGACGTTCGGGCGACCGTGGACGGTGCGTACGAGACCGCGCAGGGCAAGGTTCCGGCGGACCTGCCGGGCACTCCGGACCTGCCGGGCACTCCGGACCTGCCCGATGGCTCGGGGCTGCCGGATGCTCCGGGTGGGGGCTCCGTTGCCGTGGATGTTGCCGTGGATGTTGCGGGTGGTGTCTCCGTCAGCGTCTCCGGCCCCCAGGTTGGCGCCGACCAGGTCGCGGGCATCCAGGACCGGGTCGCCGACCAGGTTGCGGGTGTGCGGGGGCAGGCCGCGGACGCGGTCGCGGGTGTTCAGGGTCAGGCCGAGGCCGGGGCCGCGGGTGTGCAGCACCGGGTCGCCGATGGGGTTGCGGGTGTGCAGCACCAGGTCTCCGACCGGGTTGCGGGTGTGCAGCACCGGGTCGCCGGTGCGCAGGAGCAGGTCGACTACCTCTTCGGGCCGCTCGCCGCGTTCGCGCCGCAGCTTGCCGAGCAGGCGCCGGAGCGGGTTGCCGAGGCGCGGACCTCGGTCACGGAGCAGGCCACGGGCCACGCGCAGGACGCGGCCACGCAGGTCAACGGGCACGCGCGCGGGGTCGTCCAGGACGCCACGGTTCAGGCGCAGGGCGCCGCGTCCACTGTCGAGTCGGCGCGTCCCGGCGTTGAGCAGGCGGCCGCGGACGCCCGTGCCCACGGTGAGCAGCTCCTTGCGGATGCGCAGCCCTTCGCCGGTCAGGTGGCCGGGCACGTGGGTGCGTACGCCGGTGCGGTGGCCCACGACGGGCAGACGGCCGGGCAGAACATCGCCGGTGAGGTGCAGACGCTGGCGGGTGGCGTCGGCTCGAGCACGACCGGTCTTGCCGGGAACCTGACTGCCGACACGCAGTCCTTCGTGCGGTAGCCCTCGGCCCTTCGTGCGGTAGCCCGCCCTCGGCTGGGCCGTACGCAGCGCTCCCCGGGGACTGATCCTTGACCCGAGCTACCCCGGGGTCTTAGGGGCGGGGCTGGGGTTTTCTTCCCCAGCCCCGCCCCTTCCCGTAACTGGGGGCTCCGCCCCCCAGACCCCCGTATCGCGCTGAACGCGCTCGTCCTCAAACGCCGGACGGGCTGAATTGATGCCGGACGGGCTGGGCCGGGGGCCCAGGGGAGGGGCAGGGCAGGGGGGCAGGGGGGCAGGGGGAGGGGGACAGGGGGAGGGGGACAGGGGTGGGAGCAGCGAAGCGGACGGGCTCGTCCGCACAGAGCGGACGGGCGGACTGTGAACGCCGGACAAGCTGGCCGGTGCCGGTGCCGGTGCCGGTGCCGGTGCCAGCGGGTGGGCGGACCGAACCGGGCGCACTCGCCCCCCCGCCGAGCGGCCCGACCCCGCACGCCGCACTCCGAACGCCCCGACGCCGTACGCCGCACTCCGAACGCCCGACGCCGTACGCTCCGACCGCACCCGCACCGGACAGCCCGACCTCGCCCGCCGTACGCCCCCGACCCCACCCCCACCGGCCAGCCCGACCACCCCCCTACACGGCCCGACCAGGCCCCCTTTACACCGCTCGACCAGCCCCCACCACCCCCGATCTGTGACTGTAATCACCGCCGCAGTGTGATCTGCGATTTAGGGACCTAGGTCCCGCGGCGATAACCTGCGAGACGGACATGCCGCGTCCACGGACACCGTGCACGACGCCTCCCTCAGTGACAGCGCTGTCACGTTGCCCTTCGCGGCACGCCCACGCAGACAACGGACGCGACAGCAACGGACGCGGTTGCGTCATGCGATACCACTGAAAAGGGATGGACGCGCGTGGACCTGTTCGAGTACCAGGCGAGGGACCTCTTCGCCAAGCACGGTGTACCGGTGCTGGCCGGTGAAGTCATCGATACGCCTGAGGCGGCGCGCGCGGTGACCGAGCGTCTCGGCGGCAAGTCGGTTGTGAAGGCCCAGGTCAAGACCGGTGGCCGTGGCAAGGCCGGCGGCGTCAAGCTGGCCGACAACCCGGATGACGCGGTGGAGAAGGCCGGTCAGATTCTGGGCATGGACATCAAGGGCCACACGGTCCACAAGGTCATGCTGGCCGAGATGGCGCCGGGGATCGCCGAGGAGTACTACGTCTCCTTCCTCCTCGACCGCACCAACCGCACCTTCCTCTCCATCGCCTCCGTCGAGGGCGGCGTGGAGATCGAGGAGGTGGCGGCCAGCCGCCCCGAGGCCGTCGCCAAGACCCCGATCGACGCCAACGAGGGTGTGACCCCCGAGAAGGCCCGCGAGATCGTCGAGGCCGCGAAGTTCCCGGCCGACGTGGCCGACCAGGTCACCGAGATCCTGCAGACCCTGTGGAAGACCTTCATCAACGAGGACGCGCTCCTCGTCGAGGTCAACCCGCTCGCCAAGACCGAAGACGGCCGGGTCCTCGCGCTCGACGGCAAGGTGTCCCTGGACGCCAACGCCGACTTCCGTCAGCCCGAGCACGAGGCGCTTGAGGACAAGGCGGCAGCCAACCCGCTCGAGGCTGCGGCCAAGGAGAAGAACCTCAACTACGTCAAGCTCGACGGCGAGGTCGGCATCATCGGTAACGGTGCCGGTCTGGTCATGTCGACCCTGGACGTGGTCGCGTACGCCGGTGAGGCGCACAACAACGTCAAGCCCGCCAACTTCCTCGACATCGGTGGCGGCGCTTCCGCCGAGGTGATGGCGAACGGCCTCGAGATCATCCTGGGCGACCCGGACGTCAAGTCCGTCTTCGTCAACGTCTTCGGCGGCATCACCGCCTGCGACGAGGTGGCCAAGGGCATCGTGCAGGCCCTCGAGCTCCTCAAGGCCAAGGGCGAAGAGGTCACCAAGCCGCTGGTCGTGCGCCTCGACGGCAACAACGCGGAGCTGGGTCGCAAGATCCTGAGCGACGCCAACCACCCGCTCGTGCAGCGCGTGGACACCATGGACGGCGCGGCCGACAAGGCCGCCGAGCTCGCGGCTGCGAAGTAAAGGGACCGAGGTCAGACACCACCATGGCTATCTTCCTCAACAAGGACAGCAAGGTCATCGTCCAGGGCATGACCGGCGCCACGGGCATGAAGCACACCAAGCTGATGCTCGGTGACGGCACCAACATCGTCGGCGGCGTGAACCCCCGTAAGGCGGGCACCGAGGTCGACATCGACGGCACGTCCGTCCCGGTCTTCGGCACGGTCAAGGAGGCCATGGAGAAGACGGGCGCCAACGTCTCCGTCCTCTTCGTGCCCCCGGCCTTCTCCAAGGCCGCCGTCGTCGAGGCCATCGACGCCGAGATCCCGCTCGCGGTCGTCATCACCGAGGGCATCGCCGTGCACGACTCCGCCGCGTTCTACGCGTACGCGGTGGAGAAGGGCAACAAGACCCGCATCATCGGCCCGAACTGCCCCGGTCTGATCACCCCGGGCCAGTCGAACGCCGGCATCATCCCGGGCGACATCACCAAGCCGGGCCGCATCGGCCTGGTCTCGAAGTCCGGCACGCTGACGTACCAGATGATGTACGAGCTGCGCGACATCGGCTTCTCGTCCGCGGTCGGCATCGGCGGTGACCCGGTCATCGGCACCACCCACATCGACGCCCTCGAGGCGTTCGAGGCCGACCCCGACACCGACCTGATCGTGATGATCGGTGAGATCGGCGGCGACGCCGAGGAGCGCGCGGCCGACTTCATCAAGGCCAACGTCACGAAGCCGGTCGTCGGCTACGTCGCGGGCTTCACGGCGCCCGAGGGCAAGACCATGGGCCACGCCGGCGCCATCGTCTCCGGCTCCTCCGGCACCGCGCAGGCCAAGAAGGAGGCCCTCGAGGCCGCGGGCGTCAAGGTCGGCAAGACCCCGACCGAGACGGCCAAGCTGGCGCGCGCCATCCTCAACGGCTGAACGCCTGAAACACCTGAAACACCTGAGGATCCGTCGCCGGATCTGTTTGCCTGTTACGTACGCGGGCCCGCACCCTTCCTGCCGGGGGTGCGGGCCCGCGTACGTTTCCGTGGGATTGAGGGGGCGTGGGTTTGAGGGGGCTATGAGAGGGGGTACGAGAGGGCGCTATGAGGGGGGGCTACGAGGGGGCTACTCGACGAACGGATGGATCCGCTCCGGGCCGTTCGCGGGCTCCGACCTGAGCTTCTTGCGCAGGTCCTGCTCCGCCTCGCTGAGCTTGCCCGGGCCCATCCGCGGCGGCACCCCGCTGACCGCCTCGCCCGGCGCGCGTTCCGGCTCGTAGCCGGTCGGTGAGGTCGCGAGCGCGAGCATCGAGGCGCCGATGATCAGCACCGTGAAGGCGATCGCCGCCCGCATCCAGAACTGCGCCCGGTGCTCGCTGCCCTGCCGCACCATCACCGCCTTCGGCGCCTCCAGCTTCTCCGCCGCCGCCAACTCGGCCAGCCTGGCATGCAGTACGTCGGGATCGGCGAGCTCGGGCAGCTGCTCGGCCACGGCCTCGCGGGCGTGAAGGAGACGGTTCGCGGCGGCCGGAGTGGAGGCCTCCGTCTCGGCCGCGGTCTCGGGCAGATCGAGCCCGACGCCGTCGTAGAGCACCAGGGTGCGGCGGTACGAGGGCGGAAGGCTCAGCAGTACGTCGAGGAGCTGGCGGTCCTCCGGTTCGGCGGGCGGTGCCTCCGGAACGCGGTGACCGCGGCGCAGCCGGTGCCAGGGGGAGAGCGCGTACTCGTACGCCGAGGCCCGCACCCAGCCCACCGGGTCCGGGTCGACGGCCACTTCGGGCCAGTGTTCCCACGCCCGGTAGAACGCCCGCTCCACGGCCTCCCTTGCGAGGGCGCGCCGCCCGGTGAGCAGGTAGGTCTGCCGGACGAGCGCGGGGGCGGTGAACGCGTAGAGGGCGTCGAAGGCCTGATCGGGGGTCAGGCGGTGCGCCGCGTCGTCGTCGGCGGTGGCGACGGCGGAGACGGTGGCTGTGGCCGTGGCCATAGCTGTGGTTGTGGTTGTGGTTGTGGGGGAGGCGGTGGTGGCGGCTGCGGCCTCGGCGGGATGGGCCGTGGTCGTGGCCGCCTTGGTCCTGCGTGTGCGGGGCTTCGGCTGCCGGGAGTGTTCCGTGGGCGGATGGCCGGGACCGCGCTTCTCGATGTCCCTGGTCTCCTGGGTCTCCCTAGTCTCCCTGGTCTCCCGGGTGCCCCTGGTCTCGCTGGTGCCCCTGGTGTGCCCGGTGTGCCCGGTGTCCATGAGCAGCCGTGCGTACTCCACGCGGTGGTGGCCGCGGGGGTTGCTGCGGCCGGTTTCCCAGCGGCGCACCGTCGCGCGGCTGACGCCCACCTTCGCGGCGACCTGATCCTGGGTCAGGTCCTTCGCCTCCCGTAGTGCGCGACGCTCTTTCACGGACGGCAGCGGAGTGGTGGGGCTCTGGGTCATCTCGAGTACTCCACACCGCACCGCACGAAAAAGTACATAAACGTATATTGAGCGACACTTCCGGCATTCTCCTGTTACGAGGGGAAAGCGCGTGTCGTTGGGAGCATGGCGGCGTGCCGCACAAGACCGAACGCAGCTCCGCCCGCAGCTCCTCGCAGCTCACCGCGTCCAAGCCCAAGCCCAAGCCCAAGCCCGCCACGTCCGGCGCCAATGCGTCGACGGTGTCGGCGGTGTCGTCGGTGATGTCCTCGCTGTTCGTCAGGCTCGCGCGCAGCGGTCGTACGTCGTCCGCGGTGGGGGCCTGCTTCGTCGGCGGGGCGCTCGCCGCGGGGCTCGGGGTCGGGGCGCTCACCGTGCTTGTGATGGCGGCGTGGATGAGTTCGCCGTATCCGGACAGCGGGCCGAGCGATGCGCTGAACGTCGCCGCCGCGCTCTGGCTTCTGGCCCACGGGACCGAACTCGTCCGGACCGGCACGCTGTCCGGGGTGCCCGCGCCGATGGGCGTGACGCCGCTGCTTCTGGTCGCGTTGCCGGTTGCGTTGGTGCACCGGGCGGCGCGGGATGCGGTGGATGCCGCGGCGGAGACGGTGACGGAGATGGCGCGGGCGGGGCGGACCGCGCTGTGGGGGGTGGTCGGGGGGTATCTCGCGGTCGGCGGGGTGATTCTGCTGTACGCGGGGGGAGGTGCGCTCCGGGCCGAGCCGCTGAGCGCGGTGGTGCAGCTGCCGGTCGTGGCGGTGCTTGCGGCGGCGGCCGGGGTGTGGACGGCGTACGGGCGGCCGCGCGGGCCGCTGCCGTCATCGCTCCGGAGCGTCGGTGGGACCGCGGTGGTGCGGTGGGTGGCTCGGCTTCCTGTGGTGCGTCAGATGTGTGTACGTCGCCGGGTCGATGCGGCGGTACGGGCGGCCGGGGCCGGGGTCCTCGTGCTGCTCGGCGGGGGCGGGCTGCTCGTCGGGGTCTCGTTGGCGTGGCACATGGCGGCGGCGCGGGAGTCTTTTCTGCGGCTGACGGATGTGGGGTCGGGGCTGTTCGCGGTGCTGTTGCTTGCGGTGCTGCTGGTGCCGAACGCGGCGGTGTGGGGAGCGGCGTACGCGCTCGGGCCGGGGTTCGTGCTGGGGGCGGGGCGGGTGGTTGGGCCGCTGGAGGCGCCGCCGGAACAGTTGGCGCTCCCGCCGTTTCCGCTCCTTGCGGCGGTGCCGCGGGACGGGGTGGGCGCGTCGCCGCTGGTCTGGGCGGTGGTGGCGGTGGGGCTGGCTGCCGGGGTGACGGTGGCGCGGTTTGTGGCTCGGGCGGCGGTGGCGGGTTCGGACCGGGGCCGGGGCTCGGCCCCGGTCCCGGCCCCCGCCACGGGTTCCCGGGAGCGGGAGGTTGGGCCCTGGGCTTGGGGGGAGACGGCGTGGGCTGCCGGGCTTGCGGCGGTGTTGTGCGGGGTGGCGTTCGCGCTGCTCGCGGCGTTTTCCGGTGGGCCGCTGGGGGTGCGGGGGCTCGCCGAGTTCGGGCCGGTTTGGTGGCAGTGCGGGACTGCGGCGGCCGTGTGGGCGGGGGTTGTGGGGGTGCCGGGGGCGGTGGGGCTTCGGGCGTGGTGGCTTCGGGGGCGGGAGGTTCCGGCGGCCGGTCCGGAGGTTGTTGCGGTGCCGGATGTGGAGTGGCGGGGCTCGGGTGGGGTGGTGGCCCGAGTTCGTGGGTGGTGGGGGCGGAAGCGTGGGGGTGAGGTTGGGCTCGGTACGGGTTCGGGTGTCGGGCAGGACGTGCTGTACGACTTCGGCGAGGTGATGGAGGCGGGCGCGGAGGCCGACGCGGAGGCGGGCCCGGAGGCGGACGCGGAGGCGGGCCCGGAGGCGGACGCGGAGGCGCGGAGGTCTCGGGAGGAACGGCGGCCCCGGGAGGAACGGTGGGCCGAGCTCAAGGCGCTCTCCGAGGAGGCCGCGTCTCGCTCGACCTCTTCCGAGGAGGCTGCGCCTCGCTCGGCCTCTTCCGTGGAGGCTGCGCCTCGCTCGGACCCCTCCGAGGAGCTTGGCTCCTCGGGCTCTGCCGATTCTTCGGGCGTTGTGGCTGGGGAATCGGGCTCGGGCTCGGGCTCGGACTCGGACTTGGGTGCGGGTTCATAGGGGGTGTTTGCTTCCCCAGCCCCGCCCCTTCCCGGCTGTGCCGATATGCGGCTATCGCCGCGTGGTTGCAGCAGCATCGGGCCTGCGGCCCCCGGACCCTCGCCTTCATCGCGCTGAACGCGCTCGTCCGGCGGCGGAAGCTCGTGGGTTGCCGGACGAGCTGTCCGTACGCGGGGAGCCGTGTTGGCGAGGGGTGCCACAAAGAGCAATAGGGCTCAACTGTCGTACCTCCCAGGTAGGTTGATGTGTATGACGACGGGAGCGAAGACGGAGGAGGCCGGGCATGCCCGGTACACCTACCGTCTTCGTCTCTCCCTTTCTGCTGAGCGGGCTCTTGCCGCTGAGTGGGACCGCTGCCGCTGGATCTGGAATGAGTGCGTCGCTAAGTGCAAGCAGGTACACCAGCAGGCCAAATCGACCGGCGAGAAGCTGACCTGTGGTCCGGCCCAGCTCTCCAAGATGCACACCGAGGCTAGGCGGATCGCACCGTGGCTCGCGGAGGGTGCTGCTGTCCCGCAGCAGCAGATCATCCGGGACTTCGGCAAGTCCCGCGCCAAGGCACTCAAGGACATCAAGGACCGGCTTTCGATGCGGCGCCGGGCCGGGATGCCCCGCTTCAAGAAGAAGGACAAGGCCCGACCGACGCTGAACTACGTCAAGACCGGCTTCCGCCTCAAGGACGGGCGTCTCCACCTTGCTGGCGGGATCGTGCTGACGGTGGTGTGGTCGCGTGAGCTGCCGAAGGGCCCTTCCTCGGCGCGGATCTATCGAGACAGCCTCGGGCACTGGTACGTCAGCTTCGTGGTCCCCTCGGTGACCTGGGAGTTACCCGCCACCAGCCGGGCCATCGGCATCGACTGGGGCGTCAAGGAGACCGCGACCACCACCAGCGACGACCACGACCTTCCGCATGCCGAGCACGGCGAGAAAGCAGCCCAGCGGCTCGCGCACTACCAGCGGCAGATGGCCCGGCGGGAACGCCCGAAGAGCAAGCCGCAGACTCGCGGCTACCGCAAGGCCCAGCGGCAGGCCGCGAAGCTGCACAAGAAGGTGGCCCGGCAACGTCAGGACACCGGCCGCAAGTGGGCCAAGACCGTGGTCCGTGACCACGGCCGGATCGCGGTGGAGGACTTCCGGCCGAAGTTCCTCGCGAAGACCAGCATGGCGCGCAAGGCCGCGGACGCCGCCATCGGCGCCACCAAGGCCGCTCTGATCGAGATGGGCCGCAAACACGGGCGCGATGTGCGCCTGGTACATCCCGCGCACACCACGATGGACTGCGCGCACTGCGGGGCGAGAGCCAAGCACCGCATGCCGCTGGGTGAGCGCACCTACACCTGCAGCGCGTGTGGCGCCGTGTCCCCCAGGGACAAGAACAGCGCCCGCGTGATGCTTGTCCGGGCAGGTTGGAATCCGGCAGGTGCTGAGGGTTTAAGACCACCTGGGGCGCCGCCTCAGGTGGCGGCCTGAGCTTGGAATCCCCACACACGCCAGAAGAACGCCCCGTCAGGGGCGCACGGCCGCAAGGCCGGGCGGGAATCCCCCCGCCTTCAGGCGGGGGAGCCTTCAATCTTCCTCCGTCGTGCCCAGGAAGGGGCGGAGTTTCTCCGGGAGGAGGTCTTCGCAGCGTTCCTTGGAGGTTTGGGTCAGGGCGTCGTTGACGCAGGTGTAGTAGTCGCGGTACACGAGCTGCGCTGTGAAGGTCGCCGCCACGATGGCCAGGGCCAGGATGCCCGTCACCAGGCCGCTGACCGCGGCCGTTGTCTGCGGTCGGGTTGCCGGTTCCCTGGGCTGGCCGAAGGGCTCTTCCCTCTTGGTTTCGGTGGCCGCGCCCGCGACAGCTCCCGCGCCCTTTCCGTTGCGAGCCCTCAGTGAGCTGATCGACCAGTACAGCGCCAGTGCGCCGAGGAGCAGGGCCACGTACGGCCAGTTGAAGAGGGCGAAGAAGAAGCCCCACATGCCTGCGAGCAGGGCGTACCGGGCGCGGCGCTGGACCGGGTCCGTCGGGTCCCAGCGCAGGCCGCCCGGGCCGCCGCCGGGGCCGCCGGGACCGGAACCGCCCGGTCCGCCCGGGCCACCCTGGCCGTCCGAGCCGCCGGGGCGCTGTCCGAAGGGGCCCGAGGAGCGGCCCGGCTGGCGGGGGCTCCAGCGGCTGCCGCCGCCCGCGCCGTTCTCCGGTCGACGGGGCTGCCAGGGGCGGTCGGGGCTGCCCTCGGGCGGTGGCGCGAACGGATTGTCGTCCGTAACGCCTGCCCCGCCGGTACCACCCGCGCCGTCCGTACCTCCCGTAACGCCTGCGCCGTCCCTACCTCCCGTACCTCCCGTAACGCCCGCGTCAGCCGCGCCGCTCGCGCCACCCGCGCCATCCATGCCCACCTGCGGCGCATCCCCCCGCGCCACCCCCGTATCCGGGTCCGCCTCAGACGGGTCCCGCCGCAGGGCGTCCCGGTGCGGGGCGCTGTCCGAAGGGGACGCGTCCTGCTGGGGTGAGGACGAGGCGGAGGGCAGTCGGTCCGGCATCAGGTGTGTGTCTTCCCCTAGTTGAGGCCCCTGCAGGGCATACGTGGTGCTTGCTTCCCAGACGCTACCTTCCGGCCCTGCCCCCGTCCCGTGGGGGCAGCGTGGTGTGCCGGTATCGTTGCTGACGGTCGGCCGCTTCGTAGAGTTCCCCGTATCGGGGACTGAGATGCATTCGTACGACCGCACAAAACAGTTCTCATGAATCTCATGAATCTCATGAAAGGGCTGCCCGCCCGTGGCCTCCCCCTCTCCTGCCTCTTCTCCCGCCCCCTCGCCTGCCGCAACCACCGCACCGGCCGCCGGTGCCCCCAAGCGGATCGTCGTGCTCGTGTCCGGCTCGGGCACCAACCTCCAGGCGCTGCTCGACGCCGTTGCCGAGCAGGGCGCGGAGCGCTACGGCGCCGAGGTCGTGGCCGTCGGGGCCGATCGGACCAAGATCGAAGGTCTGGAGCGGGCCGAGCGGGTCGGGATTCCGACCTTCGTGTGCCGGGTCAAGGACTTCGACTCCCGGGAAGAGTGGGATCGGGCGTTGACCGAGGCCACTGCCGCCCACGCGCCCGATCTCATCGTCTCCGCGGGGTTCATGAAGATCGTGGGGAAGGAATTCCTCGCCCGGTTCGGTGGGTGCGTCGTCAATACGCATCCCGCCCTGCTGCCCAGTTTTCCCGGTGCCCACGGCGTGCGTGACGCGCTCGCGTACGGCGCGAAGGTCACCGGGTGCACCGTCCACTTCGTCGACGACGGCGTCGACACCGGGCCGATCATCGCGCAGAGCGTGGTGGAGGTCCGGGACGAGGACCATGAGGACGGTGGCGCTGCTCTGCACGAGCGCATCAAGGAAGTCGAGCGCAGGCTGCTCGTCGAGGTCGTGGGGCGTCTGGCCCGGCACGGCTACCGCATTGAGGGACGAAAGGTTTCCATCCCGTGACCGCCGAAGGTACGACCGCACAGGGTTCGACCGCAGAAGGTACCCGCCCCATCCGCAGGGCCCTGATCAGCGTCTACGACAAGACCGGGCTCGAAGAGCTCGCCCGTGGCCTGCACGAGGCGGGCGTTCAGCTCGTCTCCACCGGCTCGACCGCCGCGAAGATCGCCGCCGCCGGGGTGCCGGTCACCAAGGTCGAGGAGCTCACCGGGTTCCCCGAGTGCCTGGACGGCCGGGTCAAGACGCTGCACCCGCGCGTGCACGCCGGGATCCTTGCCGACCTGCGGCTCGAAGATCACCAGCGGCAGCTTGCCGAGCTTGGTGTCGAGCCGTTCGACCTCGTGGTCGTCAACCTCTACCCCTTCACTCGGACCGTGGCCTCCGGGGCCTCCCCGGACGAGTGTGTGGAGCAGATCGACATCGGCGGGCCGTCCATGGTGCGCGCCGCCGCCAAGAATCACCCCTCCGTGGCTGTCGTGACCAGCCCCGAGCGGTACGCGGACGTGCTCGCCGCCGCCGAGGAGGGCGGGTTCGACCTGGCCACCCGCAAGCGCCTCGCGGCCGAGGCGTTCCGGCACACCGCCGAGTACGACGTCGCCGTGGCCTCCTGGTTCGCCGCCGACTACGCGGGCGCGGGTGAGGGCGAGGAGTTCCCGTCCTTCATCGGCGTCACGTACGAGCGCAAGAACGTGCTCCGCTACGGCGAGAACCCGCACCAGCCCGCCGCCCTCTACACCGGTGGCTGCGGTGGTCTGGCCGAGGCCGAGCAGCTGCACGGCAAGGAGATGTCGTACAACAACTACACGGACACCGACGCCGCACGCCGGGCCGCGTACGACCACGACGAGCCCTGCGTCGCGATCATCAAGCACGCCAACCCCTGCGGTATCGCGGTCGGTTCGGATGTCGCCGAGGCGCACCGCAAGGCGCACGCCTGTGACCCGCTGTCCGCGTTCGGCGGCGTGATCGCCGTGAACCGGCCCGTCTCCGTAGCGATGGCCGAGCAGGTCGCGGAGATCTTCACCGAGGTCATCGTCGCGCCCGACTACGAGGACGGCGCGGTCGAGATCCTCTCCAAGAAGAAGAACATCCGCATCCTGCGCTGCCCGGAAGCCCCCACGGCCCCGGCCGAGTTCAAGCCGATCGACGGTGGCGGGCTCGCGCAGATCACGGACGTGCTCCAGGCCGAGGGCGACGACCCGGCCAACTGGACCCTCGCCGCCGGTGAGGCCCTCTCCGGCGACGAGCTCGCCGGGCTCGCCTTCGCCTGGCGGGCCTGCCGGGCCGTGAAGTCCAACGCCATCCTGCTCGCCAAGGACGGCGCCTCCGTGGGTGTCGGTATGGGGCAGGTCAATCGGGTCGACTCCGCCAAGCTCGCGGTCGAGCGGGCCGGGGCCGAGCGCGCGGCCGGGTCCTACGCCGCCTCCGACGCGTTCTTCCCGTTCCCCGACGGGCTCGAGGTGCTGACCGCGGCCGGGGTCAAGGCCGTGGTGCAGCCGGGCGGTTCGGTCCGGGACGAGCAGGTGGTCGAGGCCGCGCAGAAGGCGGGCGTGACGATGTACTTCACGGGTACGCGGCACTTCTTCCACTGAGTTCCACCGACTTCCACCGACTTCCACTGAGTTCCACTGACGCGACAGCGAAACGGGCGGCGGCCCGTCGGTGCCAGGTGCACCGGCGGGCCGCCGCTCTTGCGTCAGGCAGTTGGCAGCCAGTCGGCAGCCAATCAGCAGCCAGGCGTCAGTCCATGAAGCGGGCGCACTGGCCCTGCGGGACCCACTTGTGGGAGCTGATGCGGTTGTTGGCCGTGAGGCCGCCGGTGAACTTGTCGTCCGAGCGGAGCGCCGAGGCGTACTTCTCGCCCTTGGTCAGGCAGATGTGGCCGCCCTTGTAGCGGAACCCGTTGTAGAACTTGACGGCGTAGCCGGACGTGCCACGGTGCAGGAGCGAGGAGGCGCGGTTGTTGTCGCCGAACCTGAACGAGCCGTAGCGGTCGCCCCAGTTCCCGTCGTTGTTCTTGTCCTTGCCCAGGTAGCCGGTGCAGTAGGTGCCGTTGTACGCGTACATGTAGCCCTTCGTCGCCCCGCGCCAGTTGTCCGCGCAGGAAGCGGCGGCCTGCGCTCCCGTGTTGGCGGCGGTGGAGGCGGTGGCGGTGGTGGCCGGGACGACGGCGCCGAGGGCGGCGATGCCGAGCGTGGTCAGGGTGGCGGTCAGTTTGCGTCGCATGACGGATCTCTCCCTTGAGTGGGTGTGGTGGTGATGGTGGTGATGGTGGTGATGGGGGTGGTGTTGGAGAACGGTTGTTCTCCGTGCTTCAGGCCTTCGCGTCGGTGATGTTCTTCGCGCGGGCCAGGGCGGCCAGTTGGAGCCGCTGGTGGGTGGCTACGGGTGCGGCGTACCGCTTCAATTGCTTGGTGCGGTACTCGCGTTCCAGGGAGCGGGCCGTGTCGGCCAGGCCGGAGCGGCCGGGGCCCGCGCAGGTGGCCTCCGTCGTGGCCAGTTCGACCTCCGTGGCGTGGGCCGCTGCCTCGCTCAAGTCCTCCGTAAGTGAGGGCAGTTGCTCGCGCAGCTGCTCCGGTGACGCGTAGGCGTGGCCCGCCTTGCGCATGCAGGTCGACCAGGAGGTGAGGGCGCGGCGGAAGCGGCGGTCGGAGGTCAGGGAGTCGAGGTAGAGCGGGGTGAGGTTCTCGGCGGTCTTCGCGGCGCGGAACCAGCGCTCGTAGCCGCCGTAGAGCCGGTCGCGGGCCTCGGCCTGGCAGCCCGTCGCCGGGGTCTCGACCGTGCCGCCGCCCCCGGGCAGTTCGGCCGTGAGCGTGGCCGCGTCGGGCTCGCCCTCCAGGGCGTCGGTGTAGCGGAGGCGGTCGCGGTGCGGGAGGTCGTTGAAGTACGCGGTGTTGGGGTCCTCGGCGCGGGCCCTCTCGGCGGCCTTGGCGAGGCGGCCGCCGTAGCCGTGCTTCTTCGTCCAGGCGGTGTCGTCGAGGACGTACGCGTACGAGCGGCGCTCGTCGACCGTGGCGAACGGGCCCGGCCAGTACGTGAAGCCCCGTGCCTTCATGCACGACCGGACCAGGTGGGCCTCGGCCCGCTCCAGGACGAGCTCCTCGGCGTCCGTGAGGTCCCGAAGCCGCTGCTCCTGCCCGCTCCGGCTCTGCTTCTTCCCCTGACCCTGTTCCGTTGCCGTGGCGGCGTCCGTGCAGCCGGTGACGGCGGCGGTGGCGATCAGCGTGATCGCGCAACTTGCCGTGGCGAAGGCTCGCTTCATGGTGGTGCACGCTCCCCTGGCGGTGCCTGTGCCGTCCCCCGTGGCGGCACAGGCATGACTCTGGCGTGCGGGCGTGCTCGGCGGTACCTGAAACTTTTCAGGGGGAGGGGGAAGGAGAAGGGGAAGGGCTACCGCAGTGGTCGATCCACCGGTGGGACAGCGGGGCGTACGTCCCCGCCAGGTTGCCCTGGTTGCGCTGGGCCGTGCAGCCCGTGCGGTTACGGGAGTTGGGGCGGTGCACGTCCTCGCCCACGGGTGTGAAGTCGCGGCCGCGGAAGTACTCGACCGAGGCCGGGCCCGTCGTCTCGTCGCCGTTGTTGAAGATGGACCGCACCGGATGGTCGCGGGTCCACGGGCAGCGGTCCCGGCCCGTGAGCCAGTCCGTGTCGTTGTCCCGCCAGGCACACATCTCGCCCGTCCCGTTGGGCTCGCTGAAGAAGCAGACCGAGTCGTCCGGGCAGCGGTGGTAGCCGTATTCCGGCCCCGAGTCCCGTTCGCTCACGAGCGTGTACGTCAGCGCGGCCCCGGCCCCAAGCACACCCAGCGCCGCGAGCCCACCCCCCATGACCAGCCGCCGAGCACCCCGCCGCCCCCGCCCCCGTCCTCGTCCCCGCCCATCGCCGGACCGAGTACGGCGAAGCAGCGGCAGCAGCGGCCGCGTGACCGCCGTCCCCGCCGCCGCCTCCGTGCGGCGCAGGAGCGACGCCGTGTCGTGCGCGGCCCGCTCCTCGTGCGTACGCGACAGACAGTCCGCCACGATCTCCCGCCAGGCGGCGGGCAGTTGAGGCGACAGACGCAGCTCCTCCGTGCCCCGCGCATAGCGCACCACCGCGTCCCTGCGGGCCTCCGCCGAGCCGCCCGGCAGCGGGTACGAGCCGGTGAGCACCACATGCGCGAGCACCCCGAAGGCCCACACGTCCGCCGTGGGCCGCACCTGCTGGCCGCGTTCCGACAGGTCGGCCCAGAGCAGCTCGGGCGCGGTGTAGTCCGGGGTCGTGAACCCGGGAGCGTACGCGTGCGTGCCCTCCAGCTCGGCCGCCAGGCTGAAGTCGCCGAGCCGGGCCGAACCGTCCTTCATCAGCAGGACGTTGGCGGGCTTGAGGTCGCCGTGCACCCAGCCCGCCGCGTGCAGCTGATACAGGCCCGCGCACACCTGGGACAGCAGCGCCGGGCCCTGAACGGGAGGGTGCGGCGTGCGGTCAAGGAGCGCGTCGAGGGATTCGGTGGCCGCTTCCAGTACGAGCACGGTGGCGCCGTCGATGTCCGGCTGGTCCGGGGCGTCCACCGTCAGCGTCTCGTACATCCGGATGAGGCGGGGCGAGCGGAGTGTGGTCAGCAACTCCAGCTCACGGTCGGCCAGTTCGCGCAGGTGGGCCAGTTGGCGTGGGGTGCGCGTGCCGGTCGGCAGGAACTTCAGGGCGGCGCGGCTCGGCAGGGAGCCGCCGCCGTCGTAGCCGTCACCTTCGCCGTCCGGGCCCGGCTCCACGAGCTTGCCCGCGTAGACGGCCGCGAACGCGCCGGACCCCAGGCATTCCCGCACCTCCCAGCGGCCGACCCGGAAACCCCGGGGCACGGGAACGGGCCAGGCTCCGCTCAACGGACCACTCCCGCCACTCCGGCGGCCACTCCGGCCGCTCCGTCACCCGGCTTGGCGAGCAGGTCCAGGTCCTCCTCGCGTACGAGGTCGAAGCGGAGAGCGAGCGAGACCAGGGACTCCTTCTTGCCGTTGATCCGCGCCGTCGGCCCCTCCGGCACCGCGTCCGTGGGCGGCTTGAGGCGGAGCTTCACGGCCAGATAGTCGATGTTCCAGTACACCGCGGAGCGCTTCGCGCCGGGCCAGACGGCGGACAACCGCGTCACCAGCTCGTCGAGCGTGGGCAGCGGCGCGTGCGGAACCCCGCGGAGCCGCGGCTCGCACAGCGCGGTGAGCACCGCGAAGTACCGTTTCGTACGGTCGAGCGCGAAGCCCGGGGCGGTGGTCGCCCCGGTCAGGCCCCCCGCGGCGGCGTGGTCGCGGAAGGTGTGCCGGGGCGCCCACACGTCGAACGCGAGCAGCTCGCCGCAGGCGGGCAGGACGACCCGGGAGAACTCGAACGGGATCGGCGCGTCCACCCGCCCCGGCGCCACCTTGATGTGTTCCCCCGCGCCTTCCGGGTTCTCGACGACGTACGTCTGCGTCCGGCTGTGGTTGCTGAGGATCCAGAAGGCGCGGTGCGCGGTGATCCGCCCGGCGTCCCGGGGTACGCCCTCATGGCCGATGACCAGCCGATTGCCTTCCGGACTGCGGCCGAACCCGAGCTTCTCGTCCGACGCGAGCCGGATCTGCCCCGTGGTCCGTCCTGGTGGCACAACGATCACGCTGTACATGGATATATCCCCCTGTTGGCCAGATGTCGCATGGTCTCAACCGGCAGCAGAGTAAGGGGATTTGGCGTGAACACCGACCCGGCGCGACGACCCTCCGGGGGTTAATCGACGCACGCCGCCTTGTTCAGAACCTCGGTGAGCGCCCGGGCGGTGGCCTTGTTGCAGTTCCCGAGCGCGACGAGGGGACGGAGTGGGAGCCGGGCGGCGAAGGAGGGTGTGTCCACGCCGAGTGACGGCAGGGTGATGCCGTGGGCGGCGAGGGCGGCACGGAGCTGCTCCACGCAGTCGTCGATGTCGAGGGGTTCTTGAATCTCCAGGGGTTCCATGGCGTACGCCTTTCCGTGTACGGGGTGTGATGAAACGCTTACAGCGTGGCGCTGTGCGGCGTACCGTAAAAGGGTTTCGAGTTGCGCAGGGCAACTGGTAAAGGGCGGTGGGTAGTTGTGCCTCCTCGCAAGGACACCGACGCGTCGGTGAGCGTGCCGTGCTTCTACGGCGCCGAGTTGCGGTATCTCCGTGAGGC
This sequence comes from Streptomyces sp. NPDC002851, assembly GCF_053591935.1. NCBI lineage: Bacteria > Bacillati > Actinomycetota > Actinomycetes > Kitasatosporales > Streptomycetaceae > Streptomyces > Streptomyces sp. NPDC002851. The sequence continues at coordinate 176,708 of NZ_JBSFUT010000001.1, forward strand.
AGCGGGGATGACGCTGGAGCAGTTGGCGGAAGGAAGCTTCCGGGGGATCTCGTTCTTGAGCCAGATCGAGCGCGGGGAACGGCGGATGCCGGAGGACCTGGCGCGGCACGTGGACAAGGTCCTTGGAACGAACGGGTTTTTCGAGCGGCGGTGTGAAGACGCGGCCAAGGCGCGGCGGGTTGGGCATCCGCTGTACTACGCGGACGTACCGGACCTGGAGAAGCAGGCGGAGACCCTTGAGGAGTGGGCGCCGAACGTTCTCCCCGGATTGCTGCAGACCGAGCCGTACATGAGGGTCCTCATGCGGTACGGCAAACTGACGGCGCCGCAGGAGACGGTCGAGAAGCGTGTCCGTGGCCGACTTAAGCGAGCGGAGCTGTGGAGCCGGGAGGACCGGCCCTTCTACTGGGTGATCCTCCGGGAGGCGCTCATCCGTAAGTCGCTGCTTCGACCAGCGGATATGGCCGAGCAGTTGGAGCACATCGTCGGCGTGATCCGGTCCACAGAGAGCGTTTTGCAGATCGTCCCCAAAACGACGGTCGCCTATCCGCTCATGCACGGCATGGCGAAAGTCATGACGTTCGTCGACGCTCCACCGCTGGTGTGGACAGAAGGCAACTACGACGGGCAGATGGTGGACTATCCAGCTCTCGTGAAGGAGTACCGCAGGTCGTACGATCTGCTGAGGGCCATCGCGCTCCCACCCGATGCGTCCCTGGCCTTGATCGAAGAAGCAGCGAGGACCTACAGAAATGAAGCCCAGCAAGGGGATTGACCTGAGCACCGTCGCTTGGCGCAAGAGCAGCTACAGCAACGGCCAAGGCGCCGACTGCGTCGAGGTCGCCGACCTCCCCGACCTCTGGCGCAAGAGCAGCTACAGCAACGGTGATGGCGCCGACTGCCTCGAAGTCCGCGACGACCTCCCCGGCCTCATCCCCGTCCGCGACTCCAAGAACACGGAAGGCCCCGTGCTCGTGTTCCCCGCCGCCGCCTGGGCGGCCTTCGTGCACGAGCTCCGGGGCTCCGTCGGCTGAAGCGAGCCGGGTCAGACCTCCACGACCCCGAGTTGCCGCAGCAGACCGAGGGTGTCCATGTTCCACCAGCTCTCGGCGATCTTGCCGTCCCGGCAGCGGAACGTGGCGTGCCCGTGTCCGGCGACATCCTTGTTCGTGGCCTCGATCCCCCGGAAGGCGGCCGTGTGGCGGCCCTGGACCGAGACTCGGCAGCACACCATGTCGCCCTCGGCGACGATGCTCTCCACCGTGAACCGGGGGTTGAAGGCACTTATGTGCTCGCTGCGCTCCCGCTTGACCTGGTCGAGGCCCAGGTCGTAGGAGGAGAGGCCGGGGTCGTGCTCCCGGTAGTCGGCGGTGCACAGCTCGTCGGCGAAGTCGAGGTTGCCGCTGTTGATGACCTCCTCGTAGAACCGGCGGACGACGATCTTGTTGAGCTGTTCGTCCCGTACGACGTCGAGATCCGTGAACGTGGGCGTCTCGTCGCAGGCGGCGACCATTTCCTCGAAGATGCGGTTGGTTTCGGGGAGGTTGGAGTTCTTCATCGCCTCCTCGTAGGACGGGAACTCCACGATCTCGACGACATGGGCCGAGTCCGAGCGGTCCCGGCCGACGATCGAGTGGGTGGCGGTCCGCTTGCCCTGGGTCGCTTCGACCCAGTCGTCCATCAAGCGGTTGAGTTGATCGAGATTGCTGGTTTTGTAGTCAACGAGCTGCACGAAGGTCATGGCTAGTCACTCCCGTCCACCTGCCGAAGTCCGGGGCTGAGCGGGCCCGTCTACGCTGCCGCAGGCGGGATGTTCTGGTTGGCGCGGAAGAAGTTGTCGGGGTCGTACGTGTGCTTGACCGTGGCCAGTCGGTCGTAGTTGCCGCGGTACGTCGTGCGGACGCGCTCCGGGCCCTCCTGCTCGCCCAGGAAGTTGATGTAGCCCCCGCCCATGGACGTCGGGTGGAGGTCGGTCCAGTAGTCGACGCACCACCGGCGGATCAGCTCGGCGTTGGCGGGGTCGGGGTCGACCCCGGCGATAATGGTGGACCAAACGGCGTCGCGGTAGGCCCAGGCCGTTTCCTCGGAGCCCGCCTGGTGGGCCGCCGCGTCCACGGGGTACAGGTGCGCCGTCGACAGGTCGGTGGGGATGGCCTCCCCGTACCGCTGGTGCACCTCGATCGCCTCGTCCGAGAGGCTGTCGAAGAAGTCCCCGCGCCAGTACCACTGGAGTCCCTTGGGAATCAGGTCGTCGAACAGGGTCTGCAGGCCGGGGTAGGGCATGGGTGTGGCGAAGTGGAAGGCGGGCGGGGCCGGTTCGGATACCGCGCTCAGCACGTCTTCGAGGCGGTTCGCCTCCAGGTCGCCCGTGTAGCACCACACCACGGCGCACATCTTCTGCCCGTGGATGGGTTCCGGGAACGGCGGCCCGGGCGGCACGACCATCACGGCGAAGAAGCCGTTGAGGTCGTCCTGCGCGGCGGGCAGGAACTCCCGGTACCACTGCATCACCTCGCGGGTCCGGTCGATGGGCCACACCGTCAGGGCGACCCCGACCGTGCCCACGGGGTGGAGCTGGAACGTGAACGACGTGACGACCCCGAAGTTCCCGCCGCCGCCCCGCAGCGCCCAGAACAGGTCCGGGTACTCCTTCGCCGACGCGGTGACGAACTTCCCGTCGGCGAGGACGACATCGGCGGCAAGGAGACTGTCGATGGTGAGCCCGTACTTGCGGGTCAGGTGGCCGTGCCCGCCGCCCAGGGTCAGGCCGCTCACGCCCGTGGTCGACATGATCCCGGCCGGTACGGCCAGGCCGAAGGCGTGGGCCGCGTGGTCCAGGTCGCCCAGCTGGCTGCCGCCGCCGACCTGTGCGATGCGTGCCGCCGGGTCGACGCGGACCCAGCGTTGGGGCGACAGGTCGAGTACGAGGGAGTCGTCAAGGACGCACAGGCCGGGGCCGCTGTGGCCGCCGCCGCGTACCGCGAGTTCAAGGCCGGTGTCCTGGGCGAAGGCGATCGTGGCCTTCACGTCCCCGGCGTCGGCGCACTGCGCGATGGCGGCGGGATGCCGGTCGATCATGGCGTTGTAGATGCTGCGGGCCTCGTCGTAGCCCGGATCCTGGGGAGCGATGACCTGGCCGCGCAGGGCCTCGCGCAGCGTGTCCAGGCCGGATTCACTGATGGTGATGCCGGTAGTCATGAGCGGAACACCCCCGTGGGGGTCAGTGTGGGACCCCCCGTGGGGGTCAGTGTCGGACCCCCTGTGGGGGTCAGGTGGGGACCCCTGTGGGGGTCAGGCTTCCACGGCGCCGATCTGCGTCATCAGACCGAGGTCGTCCACGTTCCACCAGCTCTCGGCGATCTTGCCGTCCTTGCAGCGGAACGTGACGTGCCCGGTTCCGGCGATGTCCCGGTTCGTGGCCTCGATTCCCTTGTACGCGCCGGTGTGCCGGCCCTCGTAGGTGAACCGGCAGCACACCTGGTCGCCTTCGGCGACCATGCTCTCCACCGTGCACCGCGGGCTGAAGGCGTCAAAGATCTCGCCGTTCTCCCGCTTCGCCTGGGCGAGGTCCACGTCGTAGGACGAGAGGGACGGGTCGTGCTCACGGTAGTCGGCGGAGCACAGCACGTCGGCGAGGTCGAGGTTCTTGTTGTTGATGACCTCGTCGAAGAAGCGGCGGCACGCGGCCGCGTTGAGCTGCTCGTCGCGTACGACGTCGAGATCCGTGAACGTGGGCGTCTCGTCGCAGGCGGCGACCATTTCCTCGAAGATGCGGTTGGTTTCGGGGAGGTTGGAGTTCTTCATCGCCTCCTCGTAGGACGGGAACTCCACGATCTCGACGACGTGCGTGGAGTCCGAGCGGTCGCGCCCGACCATCGAGTGGGTGGCGGTCCGCTTGCCCTGGGTCGCTTCGACCCAGTCGTCCATCAGCCGGTTGAGCTGGTCGAGATTTTTCGTTTTACAGTCAATGAGTTGGACGAAGGTCATGACTCACTCCCATGTGAGCGATGAGTGGTAATTGACAGCCTGATTTCAGGCTATATCTGACCTTCTGTCCCTGCCTGTCAGGGCTTCTTGATGACCAGCGTGTGCGCGAGCTTGTCGTGCCAGCCCTGGAAACGGTTCTGGTTGTCCCAGAACGGAGACAGGTAGACGAGCAGCGAGCCGATGCCGCAGAGGACGTTGCCGAGCTGCGGGATGATCCAGCGCACGAAGCCGCCGCCCGCGCCGGGGGCCAGGCCGCTGTCCTCCTTGACGACCTTGATGCCGACGGCCATCTTGCCGAAGGTCGCGCCCGCGAAGGAGATCATCAGCCACTCGTAGAGCAGGGTGATCACGAAGAAGACGGCGAAGACGCCGAGGGCCACCACGATGGCGCTCGTCGTGGCGTCGCTGACGCACGAGTCGTAGCCGGGGCTGCCGTACGCGCCGCAGTCGTTCACGTCCTCCATCACGCCGATGGCGCTGAGGACTCCGGCGAACATCAGGATCCCGTAGATCACGCCGATGATGACACCGTCGATCAGGCGGGCGGCGAACCGTATGCCCATGCTCGCGAGCTGCACGGTGCCGAGTGCGGGCAGCGTCACGAAGCCCTGGCCGGGGCCGCCGGGGCCGCCCGGGTAGCCCGCGTAGCCCGGCTGCTGCTGCGGGTAGCCGTATCCGGGCTGGCCCGGGGGCTGCTGGTAGCCGTAGCCCTGCTGGGGGTAGCCGTAGCCGGGCTGCTGATGCTGTGGATTCGGTTGGCCGTAGGGGTTGTTGGGGGCGCCGAAGCTCATGGCGGTTCCTTCTGTGACGTACGGGGGCGGGGGTGGAACGCTCGACAGAGGCCGGCCACCCGGGGAACGGGTGGCCGGCCTCTGTCGTACTGCCTGAGCGGTGAGGCTCAGTAGCGCGGGCGGTTGAACCAGGCGGTGGCCTGCGAGTTGACCATGGAGGCCAGGATGATGCCGCCGATCGCGAGACCGACGATCGCGCCGACCGCGGCCGAGCCGGTGCCGTTCGCGAAGTTGGACAGGCTGCCCAGGATGAACAGCGCGGAGTAAACGATCGCGCAGATCCGGGTGGCGTTGCCGCCCTTGCCGAACTTCACGCCGAGGACGATGGCGCAGGCGGCGAAGCCGAGCAGGATGAACACGATGGCGAAGCCGAGACCGGCCAGACCGGAGGTCTGCGAACCGGAGCCCAGCTCGTTGGAGACGTCCTGCGCGGCGGCGATGCCGATGGCCGCGATGATGCCGATCAGGATCTGGAGACCGGCCACGATGAAAAGCAGCACGCGCGCGGTCGTGATCAGGCCGGGCATCGTCATCGGGACCGCGTTGCCACCCGGGTAGGCCGGGTAGCCCGGCTGCGCCTGCTGCTGCGGGTAGCCGTAGCCCTGCTGCTGGGGGGCCTGCTGCGGGTAGCCGTATCCGGGCTGGCCCTGGGGCTGCTGCGGCTGCTGGCCGTAGGGGTTGTTCGGGTCGCCGAAGCTCATGGCTGTCTTCTTTCCTCCGTTTGAGAGTGCGGGGACACGCGGCTGTACGGAGGAGCTTCATGAGCGGTCTGCTTTGGTTATCCCCCCGGCACTGCCCGCGGCACTGCGTCGTTCATCGTTCTAAATACCTCACGCGTTTGTCCAGTCGGGGTCGACATCAGTTGCGTAAGTGCAACACAGGTCGATCCTTTTGATCTTGATGATGTTGCCGATTGGAGACCGGACCCCGTCATCCGGGAGTATGGGGGGCATGAGCGCCCAGATTCTCGATGGCAAGGCCACCGCAGCCGCGATCAAGGCCGATCTCGTACAGCGCGTGACCGCGCTCAAGGAGCAGGGCAGGGCCCCCGGGCTCGGCACCATCCTGGTCGGCGAGGACCCCGGAAGTCAGAAGTACGTCGCGGGCAAGCACCGCGACTGCGCCCAGGTCGGCATCGCCTCCATCCAGCGCGAACTGCCCGCCTCCGCCACGCAGGAGGAGATCGAGGCCGTGGTGCGCGAGCTGAACGAGGACCCGGACTGCACCGGGTACATCGTGCAGCTGCCGCTGCCCAAGGGCATCGACGAGAACCGCATCCTGGAGCTGATCGACCCGGCCAAGGACGCCGACGGTCTGCACCCGATGAACCTCGGCCGCCTCGTCCTGAACGAGCCCGCGCCGCTGCCGTGCACGCCCAACGGCGTGATCCGGCTCCTTCGCCAGTACGGCGTCGAACTGAACGGCGCGCATGTGGTGGTCGTCGGCCGGGGCGTCACCATCGGGCGGTCGCTGCCGCTGATGCTGACCCGCAAGTCGGAGAACGCGACCGTGACGCAGTGCCACACCGGTACCCGCGATCTCTCCGCGGAGCTGCGCCGGGCCGATGTCATCGTGGCCGCGGCGGGCGCCCCGCACCTGATCAAGCCGGAGGACGTACGCCCCGGCGCGGCCGTTCTCGACGTCGGCGTCAGCCGCGACGAGCACGGCAAGATCGTCGGCGATGTGCACCCCGGAGTGGCCGAGGTCGCGGGCTGGCTGTCGCCGAACCCGGGCGGTGTCGGGCCGATGACGCGGGCGCTGCTCCTCGTGAACGTGGTCGAGGCGGCGGAGCGGGCGGCCGCCGCCGCGGCGAGCTGAGCCGATGGGGCCGATGGGGGCGATGGGAGTGAGCGCGGTGAGTTCGACGGAGCGTGACGACGCGGCGGAGCCAGCGGCTCCGCAGCGGAAGTCGCGGCGGTTCCCCGCCTGGACCAAGGACACCGCGCGGCCCGAGGGCGGTGGCCGCGCCGCCGCCGGGGACGCGCCCGCACCGGCCCGGCAGTGGCCGATGCTGACCGTGCTCGGCGCCACCGGGCTCGGGCTGCTGCTCACCGCGCTCGACCTGTTCCGGGTCGGCACGCTCCTGGTGGGGCTCGCGCTCATCGGCGGGGCGGTGCTGCGCTGGGCGCTGCCGTCGGTGGGGATGCTGGCGGTGCGTTCGCGGTTCACGGACATGGTGACGTACGGCGTACTCGGCACCGTGATCGCGCTGCTGGCGATGATGGCGCAGCCGAATCCGTGGATCGAAATCCCGTTCCTGGACGAGACGTTGCACTTCACGATCAGCAGTTGAGGGGCGTTTCCGGACAGACTGTGCGCATATGACGGTGGCGGCCCGTGCTCTCCCCCGAGGAGCACGGGCCGCCGCTTCATCTCAAGAGGGGCGGCGCGGGGTGGACCGCGCCGCCCCCTGTTGTGCGGGATCCACATTGCGGCAGGAGCGGCCCGGGTCGCCAGGGGCCGCGGAAGAGTGCGGCAGATGTGGGACGTCCCGCCCTCTGACCTGCGGGGACGCCGGGCGCGTGGAGACTTCGGCGGGACGCTGGGACGGCCGGAACGGTTCGGTCTTACGTCCGGTCCCCACCAGAAACGGGAACTGGGGCACCGAAGTTGGGCATCTTCGCTCTTACGGATTCCAAGACGTGGGGTGGAACATGTCTCGGTGGAAAACGCTGCCCGATTCGCTCGACCCGCGAGTCCGGCAGTTCGTCGTACAGCTGCGAAGACTCAAGGACCACAGCGGTCTGGGACTTGCGGCGCTGGCCCAACGGACGGAATACAGCCGTTCGTCCTGGGACCGGTATCTCAACGGTAAGGCGCTGCCGCCCGTAGAGGCGGTCGAGGCGCTCGCCCGGGTCTGCGGGGTCGACCCGGCCCGGCCGCTCGCGCAGCGCGAGGTGGCCGCGGAGGCGTGGGGGGCCGAGTCGCCGTCCGTACCGCCGCCCGAAGTTCCGGAGGGCGTACGGGAGACGGGCCCGGAGACGGGTTCGGCGGGACGGCGGGTGCCCTGGCTGGCCATAGTGCTCTCCAGCGTGACCACCGCCCTGGTGATGCTCGCCGTACTCGCCCTGGTCGCGCCGTGGGAGGACACGGCCGACGCGGGCGGCGGGGGCGGCGACAAGCCGTACACCGGCGAGCCGCACCCGGAATTCGGGGAGTTCGTCTACGAGCCCGGCAAGAACTTCCCGTGCGAGGTGAAGCGCGAGAAGGACGGCAGGCTTTACGCGGGCTACAGCCGTACGCAGTCAGAGTTGATCGTGCAGTCGGCCACGCGCTGGTCCGTGGTGGAGGCGCAGTGCCTGCTCAAGCACCACGGGGAGTCGCCGGGCGTGGCGGACGGCGCGTTCGGCAACGCCACCGAGCGCGCGGTCAAGCGGCTCCAGAGCGAAGGGGGAATCGCGGTCGACGGGAAGGTCGGCCCCGATACGTGGGGGGTGCTGAGGAAGTGAACAAGCAGCAGGAGAGGGCCGAGCGAAGGACCGAGTGCGAGCGGCTCGCCGGTACGTTGCGGGAGCTGCGCTCGGGCACGGGCCTGAGCCTGGCCGCGCTCGCGGCCAAGACGCCGTACAGCAAGTCCTCTTGGGAGCGGTACCTCAACGGCAAGGCGCTGCCGCCGCGGCAGGCCGTGGAGGAGTTGTGCACGCTGGCGGGGGAGCGGGCCGACCGGCCGCTCGCGCTCTGGGAGTTGGCGGAGGCGGCGTGGAGCGGGCGGGCCGGTGCGGGGGCGGGGCGTGGTCCCGCGGTGGCTCCGGCCTCTGCGGTGGCTCCGGCCGCTGCTGTGGCCCCGGCCTCTGCTGGGGACCCGGAGCCGCGGCCCGAGCGGGCACCGGAGGCGGCCGTCGCGGTGGCCGGGGCCGCGCGGCGGCGTCGGCGGCTGCGCTCCGGGGGGTTCGCGGTCGGGGTGCTCGGCGGGCTCGCGGCCGTGGCCGCCGCGGTGCTGCTCGCCGTCTGGGGCTTCGACGGCAGCGGGCAGAGCGTAGAAGGCGATACGGGGGCGCGCGGCCGTACGGGGGAGCCGGGGCCGAGCTGCCAAGGGGACGCGTGCACGGGCAAGAGCCCGGAGCAGACGCGCTGTTCGACCGCGGCGAACCAGCCGAGCACCGTGGCCGAGCGACGCTTCGGGGGCGACACCGTGGTCAAGGTGCGCCACTCGGCGGCGTGCGGGACGGTGTGGGCGCGGATCGACCGGGGGCAGGTGGGCGACCGCGTCTCGGTCACGGCGCCCGGAATCGCCGCGCAGCATACGGAGGTTCGGGACCGCTGGGACGCGGAGGCGTCCCTGTCCACGCCGATGACGGCGGCGGAGCGGCCCGCGCTTGCGGAGGTCGAGGTCTGCGTGGTGCGGGACGGGGAACGGTCCTGCTTCTCGGGCTGGGACCCGGACTGACGCAGCCTCGGCGGCGACTACACAAGAACGGCGCCCGTCCTCTCCCCCGTGGGAGGACGGGCGCCGCTGTGGTTACAGAGTCATGGACGTGACAACTTCGGATCAAGTCTCGGCTGTTCCCTGTGACGCGGAGGTGACCGTTTCGGCACTCTGTGCGCCGCCTGCAACGATCTCGTACGGGCGGGAACAAGGTGCCGTGTCCCGGAACGCGCGGGCGGTGGGACACTGTCCCCGTGCACGGGGGGACCGTCGGGCACGTATGACGGGGGGCAAGGGCAACAAGGGGGGTAACACCATGGCTCGTTGGAAGGCGCTGCCGGAGGAGCTCGACCCACAGGTGCGCGAGTTCGCGGGCCAGCTGCGCCGTCTCGTCGACCGGAGCGGACTCAGCATCGCGGCGCTCGCGGACCGCACCGGCTACAGCAAGACGTCGTGGGAGCGCTATCTGAACGGGCGGCTGCTCGCGCCCAAGGGCGCGGTCGTGGCGCTTGCCGAGGTCACACGCACCAATCCGCTCCACCTCACCACCATGTGGGAGCTGGCGGAGCGCGCCTGGAGCCGCTCCGAAATGCGCCACGACATGACGATGGAGGCCATCCGGATCTCCCAGGCGCGCGCCGCACTCGGGGGGCTCGATACCACCAAATCGGGCGCCAAGGGGGGCGCTTCGGGTGCCAAGAGGGGCGATCAGGCGGGCTCCAAGCCGGGATCCAAGCCGGGATCCAACGCGAGCTCCAAGGCGGGCAGGTCCGCCAAGAGGCCCTCGGCGCCCGCGCAGCCCGGCGTGCCTTACGGCGCCGCGGGTCCCGGGGCGGCGTACGGACGCGCACAGGGCGGAGGTGTCGGTGCCGGTGCCGGTCGGGGGGCCGTCGCCACGCCGCCCGTACCGCCGCGGGGGCCGGTCCCGGTGGCCGACGCCGTACCCGCGGGGGCGGCACCGGCCGAACGGCGGGGGCGGGGACGGACCGTGGCGTGGATCCTCGTCGGGGTCGTCGGGGTCCTGGCCGTGATCGCCGCCGCGTTCTTCGTACCCGGACTGCTCAAGGGGGACGGCGAGCCGAACGCCAAGCCGTCGGCCGAGCCGAGTACCGAGCAACCGAAGCTGCCCGCGGGCGTGAAGTGCAGCGGCGCGGACTGCGCCGGCCAGGATCCGGAAGACATGGGCTGCGGCGGCGAGTTCGCGAAGACGAGCACCAGCGTCACGCTCGGCAGCGCCCTCGTCGAGCTCCGCTACAGCAAGACCTGCGGCGCCGCCTGGGCCCGCATCACGCTGGCGACGCCGGGGGACACGGTGCAGGTCACCGGGGTCGGCGGCGGGTCCAAGCAGCGCGCCGAGGTCGACACCGACAACGACGCGTACACCCCGATGGTGGCCGCCGGGAGCGTGACCGACGCGAAGGCTTGCGCCACCCTCAAGTCGGGTCTGCGCGGCTGCACGAAGTAGGTTCCCCACCCCGCCCCTTCCCGAAAGCTCGCAGCCGCATCGGGGGCTCCGCCCCCGGACCCCCGCTCCTCAAGCGCCGGAGGGGCTGATTATTGGGGCAGGGGAATGAGACGGGCGCACCGGGGCAGGCGCAGTACAACCCCCACGGGAGCAACACCCCGGCGGGCGGTCGCCCGCGTACCTCTCCCGGGCGGGCGGCCGCCGCCGAGGGCCGGACGTAGGTGCACGGGCGGACGAGGTATAGCCTGACCGGTGGATCTCTCTTGACGTCAAGGGATCGATCATCCCGACGTCGAGGCTTCGATCCCCCCTGCTACTGCCAGCACCAGCTGTCTACGGAGATCGCCATGACCCGCACTCCCGTGAACGTCACCGTCACCGGCGCCGCCGGCCAGATCGGCTACGCGCTCCTCTTCCGTATCGCCTCCGGCCACCTGCTCGGCCCGGATGTGCCGGTCAAGCTGCGGCTCCTTGAGATCACCCCGGCGCTCGGCGCGGCCGAGGGCACCGCGATGGAGCTCGACGACTGCGCCTTCCCGCTGCTCCAGGGCATCGACATCACCGACGACCCGAACGTCGCCTTCGACGGCGCCAACGTCGGTCTGCTCGTCGGCGCCCGCCCGCGCACCAAGGGCATGGAGCGCGGTGACCTCCTGGAGGCCAACGGCGGCATCTTCAAGCCGCAGGGCAAGGCCATCAACGACCACGCCGCGGACGACATCAAGGTCCTGGTCGTCGGCAACCCGGCCAACACCAACGCGCTCATCGCGCAGGCCGCCGCGCCGGACGTACCGGCCGAGCGGTTCACCGCGATGACCCGCCTCGACCACAACCGCGCGCTCACCCAGCTCGCGAAGAAGACCGGCTCCACGGTCAACGACATCAAGCGCCTGACCATCTGGGGCAACCACTCGGCCACCCAGTACCCGGACATCTTCCACGCCACGGTCGGCGGCAAGAACGCCGCCGAGGTCGTGAACGACGAGAAGTGGCTGGCCGACGAGTTCATTCCGACCGTCGCCAAGCGCGGTGCCGCGATCATCGAGGCCCGGGGCGCCTCCTCGGCCGCCTCCGCCGCCAACGCCGCCATCGACCACGTCCACACCTGGGTCAACGGCACCGCCGAGGGCGACTGGACCTCCATGGGTATCCCGTCGGACGGTTCGTACGACGTGCCGGAGGGGCTCATCTCCTCCTTCCCGGTCACCTGCAAGGACGGCAAGTACGAGATCGTCCAGGGCCTGGAGATCAACGAGTTCTCGCGGGCGCGCATCGACGCCTCCGTCCAGGAGCTCGGCGAGGAGCGCGACGCGGTGCGCGGTCTCGGCCTGCTCTGAGTCTGATTCTGAGCCTGAGTCACTCAGGCGTAACTCCCCTCGCCCCGGCGGCCGTTGACGCGGACGCCGGGGCGAAGTGCTGAGCGCTCCCCTATGCTGTGACCCTGCGCACACAGCCTGTAGGGGGAGCAGCGGTGACTCAGCAGATCCATGTTCCGGAGCAGGAGCCCGGGACTGGCGCCGACGGGTTACCGTCCGCCGTCCCACCGGTGCCGCCCTCGGCCAGCGAGGCCACGCGGCTGCTCTGCGCGGGCAGCTACCTCGACGAGCCCTTCCGGAACCGGGTCATCGAGGAGTTGTACGTCCACGAGGAGCGGTTCGCCGCCCCGGCGCTCGGCTTCGACGCGGCCCGCGTCCTCGCCCACGCCCTGCGCGCGCGGCGCGCCGAACTCGGCTGGTCCGCGCTGATCCTGGGCCTCTGGCTGGTCGGCCTGATCCTCAGCGAGGGGCTGCTGCTGCTCGTTCTGCTGCCCGGCGTCATCCTCGCCGGTGCCGCCCGGCTGCGGGGCGAGGCCGCGCGGCCGCCCGTGTACCGCACCTTTCCGGCGCTGGTGCTGCGCTGGTGGGCCCGGATCTGGCTGGCCCTGATGCTGATCGACGTCGTGGGGATCGCCTTCGGCTCCGGACCGGCCCTGGGCACGGACCCGGGCGCGCTGGCCCAGGACCTCGCGCCCGACGCCATCACCGAGCTGCTCGCCGCCGGGGCGAGCGCCGGGGCGCAGCCGTTCCACGCCTGGGTCTGTCTCGTCATCACGATCCTGATCGCCGCCTGTCTGACCGGGCAGCGCGGGCAGTTCGCGCGGGCGCTCACGGGCGAACTGCACCCCCAGCACTTCCCCGACCTCGATGCCGACCCGGCCGAGCGGTACGACAGCGCCCGGTTCCAGCGGCTCCGGCAGCGCATCCGGGACGAACAGCACGCCCCGCTCGTGCTGTACCACGCCGGACGCCCGTTCTGCGGCGCCGGCCACGCGTACGACGCCTGGACGCTCGCCGTGGAGCTGCGCCCGGACGACGCGGCCGAGACGCAGAAGCCGGTCAGCAACCGGCTGATCCTGGAGAAGATCCGCCCGCTCCTCGCCCAGTTGCGGGTGCCCGCCTCGCACGCCGTGGGCCGGGTGCGGGACCGGCTGCGGCAGCTGGAGATCGACGAGTGCGTGTTCCTGCCGGTGGCCGGGCTGCCGCGGCGTGATCTCGCCCCGTACGGGCAATTCGCGGCGCACCAGGCGGACAGCGTCGAAGAGGGCGGCGAGGCGCGGCGGCACTTTCTGCGCATCCGCGTCGGCGGCTGGGAGGAGAACATCGTCACGACGGTGTTCGTCCGGGTGCACACGCAGGGCGGCATGCTGATGCTGGAGATCGCCCCGCATGTGCTGCTTCCGGTGCGTGAGGAGTTCGAGGACGCGGACCGGCTGGCGCACCAGTACCGGCACAACAGCGCCTTCGGCAAGGCGATCTGGGCGCTCGCCAGGACGCCGCGGTCGATCGGGTTCGCGGCGGTCACGCTCTTCCGCGGCGCCGCCCTGACCTGGCGCGTCCTCAACGGCGGGTACGGTGCGGCGCTCGCCGACGGGCCCGCGGTGTCGGTGCGGGAGCTGGGGCAGGGCGACGACGCGTCGCTGTTCCAGGACATGGACGTACGCCGTTACTTGAAGTCCGTGCAGGACCGGGTGGCGCACGGGGTGCGGCAGGCGCTCACCGAATGCGGGTACCGCACCGACGAGTTCGCGCAGAAGGTCGTCAACGTCAGCGGCGGCGGCGTCTTCATCGAGCGGGCCGAGGGCTCGGCCGTGACGATCGGGGATCACAACGTCGTCAGCAACACGTCCGGGGCTCAGGCGGCCCCGGACCCCTTCACCAAGGCGCAGGGAGGCACGGATGGCAACGGGTGACGCGGCGGACGGCTCGGCGGGTGCGGCGCGGAGTGTCCGGATCGGGGATGTGCAGGGCTCGGCCGTGACCGTGGGGAACAACAACGTGGTGGTGAACCGGTCGGGCGGCGCCCCACGCGACCCGGCGCACGAGGAGCTGCTGCGCGCGGTGCGCGAGCTCCGTACCGACCTGGCCCGGATGGTGGAGAACCCTCAGGTCACGGCGTTGGACGCGGAACTCGCGGACGCCGAGGGCGAGATCGAGCGGGACGGGCGCGCGGGGCAAGGGCGGCTCGTCCGGCTCCGGCAGGCGCTCGCGGACGCGGGCGGGGTGGCCGCGCTGTTCGCCTCGGCGGGCACGGTGGCGCAGGCGGTGGCGGCGCTGACGACGGGGGCCTGAGCGTGGCCGGTGACGGAAGAGGGGCCGGGGGCGGGGACGGCGTGCACTGGAACGCGGAGACGCAGAGCTGGGAGGAGAGCGGGGAGCCGTCCGCCACGCGCCGGTACGCGGCGCCGCCCCCGCCCCCGCCCCCGGCCTCGCCCCCGGCTCCGGCTTCGTCCCCGCCTCCGGCCTCGCCCCCGCCGCCGGGGGTGCCGCCCGGGCCGCCGCTGCCGCCCGAGGTGGTGCCGCCTTCCGACGGCCCTGGGCCGGGCCCTGACGGCCAAGGGCCCGGCCCCGACTCCCGGGCCGGGGTGCGCCGAAACGCCGTGGTCGTCGTGGCCGCGGCCGCCGTACTCGGGGCCGGGGTCGGCGGCTATCTGTTGTGGGGGCGGGGCGACGGCGGCCCGCCGGACCCGAAGCCGGGGCCCACCGTGGTGTCCGAGTCCCCGGGCGACCCGACGGCGGAGCCCACCGGCACCGGACCCACCACCGAGCCCACGGCTCCCACCGGAACCGCATCGCCGACACCGTCCCCGGCCCCGCCCGGCTACCGGACCGTCCACGAGCCGGAGTTCGAGATCGCCGTGCCGGAGGACTGGGAGCGCCGCACCAAGCCCGGCCTCAAGGGCGTGACCGTCTACTTCTACGAGGAGCCCGACGGCGGCCCCCGCAAGGTGCAGGTCTTCCGCGTCACCGAGGAGGACGCGGACCCCCGGTCCACCCTCGTCCTCGCCGAGAAGGACCTGAAGAAGCGGCTCGACGACTACCGCCGCAACAGCCTGGGCGAGGTCCCCGAGACCCCCGAGGATCCTCGTACGGCGTACGAGCTGGACTACTCGTATCTCAGTGGCGAGTGGGGCGGCGAGGTACGGGTGCTCGACCGCGTCCTGCCGCTGCGTGCGGAGGCGCCCGACGCGCTCTATGCGGTCCTGACCAGCGGTCCCGCCGAGGAGTGGCCGGAGCAGCGGGAGGTACAGGAGACGGCCGCGCACTCCTTGCGTGGCGTGAACTGAGCCCCGACGTCGTGAATTGAGCCCCGTCGTCACGAGGGGCGCCGTGGTGTGACGCTGTGTATTTCTCGCGCCCATGGCTACGTACCGTAAAAACGGAATGCACAAAGAGCGACCCGAAAGCCTCACTCATCGCGGCCGGAATTTCACGGAACGTTGATATGTGACCTATGTCACCGGGGAATTCGGGATCCCGCGAGCCGATACGGCCTTAGCGTGTTCGGCCAGGGCTGACTAGGGCAAACTGCCCTTTTCCGGTCGAGCGTGCTAACTGCGGCTATCAAACGGAGTGACCCGACCCACTTTATCCAGCCGTTATGCATGCTTTCCTCATTGGAGGGCAGCAGCCCCGGGCTGCCGGATACCGGCAGTGAACAAGACGGGAATGGAAGGCAAAACGCGACGTGTCGGCTGAACAGACCATCTATGTGGGCGGGGAGTGGCGCAAAGCCGCTTCCGGCGCCATCCGCGAGATCCTCGACCCCGCGGATGCCAAGCCGTTCGCCGTCGTGGCCGAGGGCGGCGTCGAGGACGCGGACGCCGCTATCGCCGCCGCCAAGCGGGCGTTCGAGGACGGCCCCTGGCCGAAGACCTCGGTCGCCGAGCGTGCCGCGCTGCTGCGCAAGGTAGCGGACCTGCTCGTACGGGACCGCGAGGAGATCGGCCTCCTGGAGAGCCGCGACGCCGGAAAGACCGTGGAAGAGGGGCGGATCGACGTCGACTGTGTCGCCGACGCCTTCCGCTACTTCGCGGACCTCGTCATCGGCGAGGGCGCCGGGCGCGTCGTCGACGCGGGTTCCGACACCATCCACAGCGTCGTCGTGCACGAGCCCGTGGGCGTCTGCGCGATGATCACGCCCTGGAACTACCCGCTGCTCCAGGCCAGTTGGAAGATCGCCCCGGCGCTCGCCGCGGGCAACACCTTCGTCATCAAGCCCAGCGAGGTCACCCCGCTGACCACCGTGAAGCTCGTCGAACTCCTCGCGGAGGCAGGGCTTCCGGAGGGTGTCGCGAACATCGTGACCGGCCCGGGCCACACCGTCGGCGCCCGCTTCGGCGAGCACCCCGACGTCGACCTGATCTCCTTCACGGGTGGCCTGGTCAGCGGCACCAAGGTGGCGCAGGCCGCGGCCGTCGGCGTCAAGAAGGTCGCCCTCGAACTCGGCGGCAAGAACCCGAACGTGGTCTTCGCGGACGCCTGCGCCACGGACGAGGGCTTCGACACCGCCGTGGACCAGGCGCTCAACGCCGCCTTCATCCACAGCGGTCAGGTCTGCTCGGCCGGTGGCCGGCTCATCATCGAGGAGTCGGTGCGCGACCGCTTCGTGGCCGAACTCGCCCGCCGCGCAAGCAAGATCAAGCTCGGCCGCGGCACCGAGGACGGCGTCGAGTGCGGCCCGCTCGTCTCCCAGCAGCAGCTCGACAAGACCGAGATGTACGTCGCCTCCGCCCTGGAAGAGGGCGCGAAGCTGGTGACCGGCGGCAAGCGCCCCGAGCCCAGCGACGTGCGGCCCGCCGAGGGCTACTTCTTCGAGCCGACCGTGCTCGACCAGTGCCACCGCGAGATGCGCGTCGTCCGCGAAGAGGTCTTCGGCCCGGTGCTCTCCGTGGAGACCTTCACGACCGAGGACGAGGCCGTGGCGCTCGCCAACGACACCGAGTACGGGCTCGCGGGCGCCGTCTGGACGCAGGACGCGGGCCGTGCCCGCCGCGTCGCGGCCCGGCTGCGGCACGGCACCGTCTGGATCAACGACTTCCACCCCTACCTGCCGCAGGCGGAGTGGGGCGGCTTCGGCAAGTCGGGCGTCGGACGTGAGCTCGGACCGGCCGGTCTCGCCGAATACCGGGAGAGCAAGCACATCTACCAGAACCTGGCGCCAGAGCCGGTGCGCTGGTTCGGCGGCTGATTTTTTCTATGGTCCGGCCCCTTCCCGCGACCGGGGGTGGGACCCCAGACTCCCGGTCCAACACGCTGAACGTGCTCGCCCGGTCACGCTGGGCGGGCCGGACAGCACCCGTACAACCCCAAAAGCGCAGCACTTTGCAAGAAGTGGAGCAAGAAGACAGATGCCTCAGTACGACTACGTCGTGATCGGCGGCGGCACCGCAGGTTCGGTGATCGCCTCCCGTCTCACCGAGAACCCCGACGTCACCGTCGCGGTGATCGAGGGCGGCCCGACCGACATCGACCGCGACGACGTCCTCACCCTGCGCCGCTGGCTCGGCCTGCTCGGCGGTGACCTCGACTACGACTACCCGACGGTCGAGCAGCCCCGCGGCAACTCGCACATCCGGCACAGCCGCGCCAAGGTCCTCGGCGGCTGCTCCTCCCACAACACCCTCATCTCGTTCAAGCCGCTGCCGTCCGACTGGGACGAATGGGCCGCGAACGGCGCCGAGGGCTGGGACGCCGCGTCCATGGAGCCGTACTTCGGCAAGCTGCGCAACAACATCGTGGCCGTGGACGAGAAGGACCGGAACGCCATCGCCCGCGACTTCGTCGACGCCGCGCAGAGCGCGCTCGGCGTGCCGCGCGTCGAGGGCTTCAACAAGAAGCCCTTCAAGGACGGCGTCGGCTTCTTCGACCTCGCCTACCACCCCGAGACCAACAAGCGGTCCTCGGCCTCCGTCGCCTACCTGCACCCGCACATCGAGGCGGGCGACCGCCCGAACCTCACGCTGATGCTCGAGACCTGGGCGTACCAGCTGGAGTTCGACGGCACCCGGGCCAAGGGCGTACACGTGCGCACCAAGGACGGCGCGGAGATCCTCGTCGAGGCGGGCCAGGAAGTGCTCGTCTGCGCCGGTGCCGTGGACACCCCGCGGCTGCTCATGCACTCCGGCATCGGGCGCAAGGAGGACCTCGAGGCCCTCGGCATCGACGCGTGGCACGACCTGCCGGGCGTCGGCGAGAACCTGCTCGACCACCCGGAGTCCGTCATCGTCTGGGAGACCAACGGGCCGATCCCGGACAACTCCGCGATGGACAGCGACGCCGGTCTGTTCGTGCAGCGGGACCCCGACGTCGAGGGCCCCGACCTGATGTTCCACTTCTACCAAATCCCGTTCACCGACAACCCGGAGCGGCTCGGCTACGAGCGCCCCGAGCACGGTGTGTCGATGACGCCCAACATCCCCAAGCCGAAGAGCCGCGGCCGGATCTACCTCACCAGCGCGGACCCGGAGGTCAAGCCCGCCCTCGACTTCCGGTACTTCACGGACGAGGACGACTACGACGGCAAGACGCTCGTCGACGGCATCAAGATCGCCCGTGAGGTCGCCAAGACCGAGCCGCTCGCCCACTGGCTGGGGCGCGAGGTCTGCCCCGGCCCGGAGGTCACCTCCGACGAGGAGATCAGCGAGTACGCGCGCAAGGTGGCGCACACCGTGTACCACCCGGCGGGCACCTGCCGCATGGGGGCCACCACAGATGAACTGGCCGTCGTGGACCCGGAGCTGAGGATCCGGGGCCTGGACGGCATCCGTATCGCCGATGCGTCCGTCTTCCCGACGATGCCCGCCGTGAACCCGATGATCGGGGTGCTGATGGTGGGGGAGAAGTGCGCGGAACTGCTGAGCACCGGGAGTGATGTCCGATGACCGCCACCACGAAGAGCCCTGAGAACCCCGACCATACGGACGCCGCCGTGGCCACCGTCGACGCCACGGCCGACCAGGCCGCTGACGCCGCCGGGACCCCGGTCTTCTCGGTCCGCAACCTGTGGAAGGTCTTCGGCCCCAAGGCCGAACGCGTCGCCGACGACAAGGAGCTCGCCGGACTGTCCGCGGCCGAGCTGACCGCGCGCACCGGCTGCACCGCGGCCGTCCGCGACGTCTCCTTCGACGTCAAGCGCGGCGAGGTCTTCGTCGTCATGGGCCTGTCCGGCTCCGGCAAGTCCACGCTCGTGCGGACCCTCACCCGGCTCATCGAGCCGACCGGCGGCTCCCTGTTCTTCGACGGTGAGGACGTCCGCGCCCTCGACAAGGACAAGCTGCGCGAGCTCCGCAGGCACCGCGCCGCGATGGTCTTCCAGAACTTCGGCCTCCTGCCGCACCGCTCGGTGCTCGACAACGTCGCGTACGGCCTGGAGATCCAGGGCGTCGGCAAGGCCGAGCGCCGCGCCAAGGCCCAGGAGATCGTCGAGAAGGTCGGCCTCGTCGGCATGGAGCACCGCCGCCCCACCCAGCTCTCCGGTGGTCAGCAGCAGCGCGTCGGCCTGGCCCGCGCGCTCGCCGTCGACCCCGAGGTGCTGCTCTTCGACGAGCCGTTCAGCGCCCTCGACCCGCTGATCCGCCGGGACATGCAGGAGGAGGTCATCCGCCTGCACCGCGAAGAGGGCCGCACCATGGTCTTCATCACCCACGACCTCTCCGAGGCGCTGCGCCTCGGCGACCGCATCATGCTGATGCGCGGCGGCGAGATCGTGCAGCTCGGCACCCCCGAGGAGATCGTCGCCAACCCGGCCGACGACTACGTCCGCGACTTCGTCCGGGACGTCCCGCGGGAGCAGGTCATCTCGGTACGCCGCGCGATGCGCCCGGCCGCCAACGCCGGGGAGGCCGAGTCCGGCGCCGCGCTCGCCCCGGACACCCGCGTCGTCGACGCCATCGAGGCCGTCGCGCGCAGCGGCGAGCACTGCCGGGTCGTCGACGACGGCCGCACCCTCGGCATCGTCGACCACGCCCAGCTGCTCTCCGTGGTGGCCGGAATCGACGAGGACGCCGCCGGCGCCGCCGCGAAGGCCGGTGCCGCCGACAAGGCCGATGCCGTCGAGAAGAAGGCGGCCACCATATGAGTGCCGCCCCGACGCAGACCCCCGTACTCGACAAGCGGGACCGCGTGACGAAGACCGAGCCCGCGGAGGTGCCGCAGGCCCCGGGCTTCTGGGCCCGCCTGCTCGGCAACCCCAGGGCCATGGTCCTGGCCGCCGCCCTGCTCGTCGCTGCCATCGGCGCGGTCACCAGCGGCAGCGGCGTCTGGCCCGCCGGTCTCACCTTCGACCTGCGCTCCCCGCTGGGCGACCTCAACCAGTGGCTGGTCGACAACCGGGACACGCACCCGCTGTTCCTCTACTTCCTGCTGCACATCAGCAACACCGCGCAGTCCGCGGTCGACTCGGTCGTCCTCGGCCTGGAGAGCCTCGGCTTCATCGGCGTGACCGTCGCCGCCGTCCTCGTCGCCTGGGCGGCGGGCGGCGCCGGGCTGCGGCGGCGCGCGCTGCGCACCGCGGGCACCGCGCTCGCCACGTTCCTGGTGATCGGCCTGCTCGGCATGTGGGAACCCGCGATGGAGACCCTCGGTCTCATGATCGTGTGTGTCGTCGCCGCCGCCCTCGTGGGCGTGGTGCTCGGCATGATCTCCGGGCTCTCCGACCGCGGTGAGCGGATCCTGCGCCCGGTCTTCGACACGATGCAGGTCCTTCCGGCCTTCTCGTATCTGCTGCCGTTCGTGCTGATCTTCGACGTCGGCACCCCGTCCGCCTTCGTCACCACCGTGATCTACGCGGCCCCGCCGATGGCGCGGCTCACCTCGCTCGGCCTGCGCGGCGCCGACGCGGCGGCCCTGGAGGCCTCCCAGTCGCTCGGTGCCACGTACCGGCAGCAGCTCCTGACGGCCCGGCTCCCGCTGGCCCGTAAGCAGATGCTGCTCGGCCTCAACCAGACGATCATGATGGCCCTGTCGATGGTCGTGCTCGCCTCGATGATCGGCGCGGGCGGCCTCGGCGAGGAGATCTACCGCTCCCTGTCCATCCTGGACGTCGGCCAGGCGCTGGCCGCGGGCATCGCGATCGTCCTGATCGCCATCTGGCTCGACCGCACCACCGCGGCGGTCGGCGAGCACCTCGACGACCCGGCCGCGGGCGTCACGAGCCGCGCCCGCACCTGGCTGACCTGGGCGGGCGTCGCGGTCGCCACCGGTATCGGCACCGCGATCGGCGCCGCCACCGCCATGGTGGAGTGGCCCGACAACTGGATCGTCGCCATCGCCGAGCCGGTGAACACCGTGGTCGACTGGATCGAGGCCGAACTCGGCTCCGGCATCCCGGTCATCGGCGGCACCCTCACCTGGGCCTCCGGCTTCGCCGAGTACGTCATCAACCCGCTGCGCGACGCGCTGCAGGCCACCCCGTGGTGGGCGCTGCTCCTGGTCGCCGGGGTGCTCGCCTACCTGGTGGGCCGCTGGCGGGCCGCGGTCACCGTGGTGCTCGCGCTCGGCCTGATCGGCGGCATGGGCCTGTGGACCCGCTCCATGGACACCCTGTCGCAGGTCATCGCGGCCCTGGTCGTGACCCTGGTGCTCGGCTTCGCGATCGGCGTGCTCGCCGCCCGGGTCGACTGGGTCGAGCGGGCCATCCGGCCGGTGCTCGACACCATGCAGACCATGCCGCAGTTCGTCTACCTGATCCCGATGGTCGCGCTGTTCAGCGGCGGTCGTACGGCGGGTGTGGCGGCGGCCGTGATCTACGCCCTGCCCGCGGTGGTCCGGATCACCAACCAGGGCGTCCGCGGGATCGACCCGGCGGCCCTGGAGGCATCCCGCTCGCTCGGCGCCTCGACGAGCCAGCAGCTCCTCCAGGTGCAGCTGCCCCTGGCCCGCCCGTCGCTGCTCCTCGCGGTGAACCAGGGCGTCGTCCTGGTCCTGTCGATGGTGGTCATCGCGGGCATGATCGGCGGCGGCGCGCTCGGCGTCGACGTGGTCAAGGGCCTGGCCAAGGGCGACCTGGCGCTCGGTATGACGGCCGGTATCGCGATCGTCTGCCTGGGCGTGCTGTTGGACCGGATCTCGCAGCCGAAGGCGGCCCTGAAGAAGAAGGGACCGGTGCAGCCACCGCTGCCTGTGACGGTCTGAACCCACCCCTCACCCCGGAACCCCCGCACAACCCACCTGGCAAGCAAGGGACTTGAACCAATGAAGCGCACCAAACTCAGCACCAAGTTCAGCAATAAGCGCATAGGCACCATCGTCGCCGCCTCCGCCGGCACCCTCGGCGTCCTGGCCCTCACCGGCTGCGGCGCCGCCGCCACCGGCAACTCCGCGGGCGGCTCCGACAAGGTGACCATCACCGTCCCGTCCTGGGTCGGCGCGCAGGCCAACGCCGAGGTCGCCAAGGTCCTCCTGGAGGAGGAGGTGGGCGTCAAGAAGGTCGAGCTCAAGACCATGGACGAGCCCATCGCCTGGGACGCCCTGAACAACGGCAAGGCCGACGCGATCCTCGAGGACTGGGACGGCCAGCCGGAGAAGCAGAAGCTGTACCTGGACCAGAAGAAGAGCGTCGTCAAGGGCGGCGACCTGGGCGTCACCGGCCACATCGGCTGGTTCATCCCGAAGTACTACGCCGACAAGCACCCCGAGGCGAAGACCTACGAGGGCCTGAACAAGCTCTACAAGGACTTCCAGACCTCGGAGTCCGGCGACAAGGGCGAGTTCCTCGGTGCGGCCCCGTCGTACACCACGTACGACGAGTACCTCATCAAGAACCACAAGCTGAACTTCAAGATCAAGGAGACCGGCAACGAGGCCGCTCAGATCAAGGAGATCCAGCAGAAGTACAAGAACAAGCAGCCCTTCGTCACCTACTGGTGGGAGCCGCAGTGGCTGAACAACGACGTTGAGCTCGTCGAGGTCAAGCTCCCCGAGTTCAAGGAAGGCTGCAACGAGCCCAAGGAGAAGACGGAGTGCGGCTACGCCAACACTCCGCTCCAGAAGTACTTCAACGCCGACTTCGCCAAGGACGGCGGCAAGGCGGCCGAGTTCCTGAAGAACTTCAAGTGGACGACCGAGCAGCAGAACGAGGTCGCGAAGTACATCGCCAAGGACAAGATGTCCGGCGAGCAGGCCGCGAAGAAGTGGATCAAGGACAACGAGGACGTCTGGAAGGCCTGGATCCCGAAGAAGTGAAGAAGTAAGGCCCTTGCCGTAACGGCAGCCTGAATACGCCGGTGCCGGGCACCCCTTGGGGGCCCGGCACCGGCGTATTCAGAGGGTGTTGGGTCCCCGTTGCCGCGCCCGCCCCGGCGCCCCTCACCCCGCGCGCAGCTCCCGCGCCATCTCTCGTACCGCCGCCATCGCGCGCCGTTGCAGGCCGGGCCCGAACGTGACCCGGGACGCGCCGAGTTCGCCCAGGCGGGATGGGGGAGGTGCCTGGGGGTGGGCGAGGGCGTTGAGCGGGGTTTCCGGGGTTGCGGAGGTCAGGGTGGGCAGGTGGTCCGGTGGGGCGAGGATGGGGTAGATGCCGTCGGCGCCCGCCGCCACGTAGAGGCGTGTTCGGTGGAGCGTCTCGTTCAGGGCTTCCTCGTCCCGCATGCCTCGTACGTACGTGTCCACGCGGGCGTTGAGGAACAGGGCGCCGTCCGCCGCCGCCCGGACCTCGGCCAGCCAATCGGCTTGCCGATCCGGGTCTTTGAGGGTTCCCTCCGTCGAGTCCTCGAGGTTCACGCCGACCGCGCCCGTCTCCAGGGTGCGGGCCACGAGTTCCCTCGGCGGGAGGCCGTAGCCGTCCTCCAGGTCCGCCGAGACCGGGATGCCGTACTCCGCCACCGCGCGCACGATCCGGGTGACCGCCGCGAACATCTCGTCCGCCGGGGTCGCCCCGTCCGCGTACCCGAGTGAGGCCGCCACGCCCGCGCTCGGCACCGCCAGCGCCTCGAAGCCCGCCTCGGCGAACTCCCGGGCGCTGGCCGCGTCCCAGGGGCCCGGGAGGATCAGCGGGTCGCCGGGGGTGCGGTCGTGGTGCAGGGCGCGGAAGGCCGCGGCCGCCGCGGCCGCGGGCGTTTCGTTCACCACGCCGGGCCTCCGGGCTTGATGCGGCGGCTGACCATCAGGCGGTTCCAGCCGTTGATCGTCGTGATCACCGCGACCAGGTGGGCCAGTTCCGGTTCCGTGAAGTGCGTGGCGGCCTTCTCGTAGACCTCGTCCGGTACGAAGCCGTCCGTCAGGACCGTGACCGCCTCCGTCAGGGCGAGCGCGGCCCGCTCGCGTTCCGTGTAGTAACCGTCCGTTTCTTCCCAGGAGTTGAGCTGGTCGAGGCGGCCCTCGATACCGGGCCCGCCGTTCTTGCGGGCGAGCGCGAGGTGCATGTCGAGGCAGAACGCGCAACGGTTGATCTGCGAGGCGCGGATCATCACGAGCTCGGCGAGCGCCGGATCCCCCAGGCCCCGCTTCGCGACCGCGCTGAGCGCGCGCATCGCGTCGCGGAACTCGGGGGGCAGCGTGGTGGTGCGGGTGGTCACTCTTTCTGCTCCTTGCTCAGCGCTCACCCGTTACGCCGTCTTGAACTGGCCCGGCTTGTAGTGGCCCGGCGTCAGGCGGCACGTCACGCCGAACCGGTTCCATGCGTTGATCGTTGTGATCGCGGCGATCAGTTGGGCCAGTTCCGGCTCGGTGAAGTTCGCGGCCGCTTTCTCGTAGACCTCGTCCGGTACGAAGCCGTCCGTCAGGACCGTGACCGCCTCCGTCAGCTCGATGGCCGCCAGTTCCTTCTCCGTGTAGAAGTGCCGCGATTCCTCCCACGCGCTCAGCTGCACGATCCGCTCCACCGACTCGCCCGCCGCCAGGGCGTCCTTGGTGTGCATGTCCAGGCAGAACGCGCAGTGGTTGAGCTGCGAGGCGCGGATCTTGACCAGCTCGAAGAGCGTCGGGTCGAGGCCCTTCTTGGAGGCGATCTCCAGCTGGATCATGGCCTTGTAGACCTCGGGGGCGTGCTTGGCCCAGGCGAGGCGCTGGGGGATTTCGGGGGCATATTGGCCGCTCGCGGGAGTTTCGGGCGTTTCAGGGGTTTCAGGTGCTTCATTCATCGTTGTCGTCATGCGTACGACCCTAGGGCGGAAGTCGCCCAGGGGTATGGTCCACTTCTATGGCGAAAACGTGGGCCACTTTGGGTGGCGAAGGCGGCGGCGTCGACCTGCACCTGGACCTCGACGGCCCGTCCAAGGGCGTACGCAAACGCCTCACCGACGCGCTGCGCGAGGCCGTCCGTGGCGGCCGTCTCGCCCCCGGCACCCGCCTTCCGTCCTCCCGCACCCTC
Organism: Streptomyces sp. NPDC002851; assembly: GCF_053591935.1. Classification (NCBI taxonomy): domain Bacteria; kingdom Bacillati; phylum Actinomycetota; class Actinomycetes; order Kitasatosporales; family Streptomycetaceae; genus Streptomyces; species Streptomyces sp. NPDC002851. Next base: position 201,942 of record NZ_JBSFUT010000001.1, read on the forward strand.
GCCGTCGACCTGGGCATCGCCCGCAACACCGTGGCCGACGCCTACGCCGACCTCGTCGCCGAGGGCTGGCTCACCGCCCGGCAGGGCTCCGGCACCCGCGTCGCCGCGCGCACCGTGCCACGGCCCGGGACGCCCCGCCCGCCGCGGCCGGAGGGCTCCACGGCGTACAGCCTGCTGCCCGGCCTCCCCGACCTCAGCTTCTTCCCCCGTACCGCGTGGCTGAAGGCCGCCCGCCGTGCCCTCGCCGCCGCGCCGCACGACGCGTTCGGCTTCGGCGACCCGCGCGGCCGGATCGAGCTGCGCACCGCGCTCGCCGGGTACGTGGCCCGCTCCCGTGGCGTGTACGCGGAGCCGGACCGGATCGTGGTCTGCTCCGGGTTCGTGCACGGCCTGATGCTGCTCGCGACGGTGCTGCGGCGCCGCGGCGTCCGGGACGTGGCCGTCGAGCCGTACGGCATGGCCCCGTACTGGGAACGGCTCACCGAGGCGGGGCTGCGCATCCCGCCGCTCTCCCTCGACGAACTCGGTACGCGCACGGCCGAGTTGGGTGCCCTGAATCCTGGTGCGGTGCTGCTCACGCCCGCCCACCAGTTCCCCACCGGCACCCCGCTGTCGCCGCAGCGGCGGGCCGAGGCGGTGGAGTGGGCGCGGTCGACCGGCGGGCTGATCCTGGAGGACGACTACGACGGCGAGTTCCGCTACGACCGGCAGGCCGTCGGCGCGCTCCAGAGCCTCGACCCCGACCGGGTCGTCTACCTCGGCACCGCGAGCAAGTCCCTCGCCCCCGGCCTCCGGCTCGGCTGGCTGGTGCTCCCCGCCGGTCTGGCGGAGGAGGTGGCCGAGGCGAAGGGGGCGGTGGACTGGGCGTGCGGGGTGCTCGACCAGTTGACCCTCGCGGAGTTCCTGAGCTCGGGGGCGTACGACCGTCATGTCCGGGCCGCACGGTTGCGCTACCGGCGGCGGCGTGACGCGCTGGTCGCGGCGCTGGCGGAACGGGTGCCGGAGGTGCGCGTGACCGGCATCGCGGCCGGACTGCACGCGGTGCTCGAACTCCCTGACGGGACCGAGCAGTCGGCCATCCGGGCGGCGTTGTGGCAGGGGCTTTCGGTGGTGGGGCTCGGCCAATTCCGGCATACGGAGGCCACGTTGCCGCGGCGGGACGGGTTGGTGGTGGGGTACGGCACCCCGCCGCCCCATCTTTGGCCTGGGGCGCTTGAGGCGCTAGTCGCTGCGCTTGGCTAGCTGCGTGAATCCGTCCCAGGCGGCGGGCGCGAAGGCGAGCTGTGGGCCGTCGGGGTTCTTGGAGTCGCGGACGTGGATGGCGTCGGGGGTGGTGGCTACCTCAACGCACTCCGGTCCGTCTCCGGTGCTGTAACTGCTCTTGGCCCAGGCCACCTCGACGCAGGCCGCGCCCTCGTCCGTGCTGTAACTGCTCTTGAACCATTCCAGGTTCATGTCTGTCCCCGCACTTTCTCGATAAAGGCCAGCGATTTCATCGGGTCAAGCGCCTGTGCCTGGATCATGCCATAGCGGTACTCCAGGATCTGAAGTTCCCGCGGATTGTTGATCAGTCGCCTGAGGTGCTGGACCTCCATGTGTGCGACCGTGGTGCCGTCGTTGAGCTTGAGCAACTGGTACGGTCCCGCGAGGCTCGCGTTCTCCTCGCTGTTCAGGGGCAAGACCTGGATGGAGACGTTCGGCAACCGCCCCATCTCCAGCAGATGTTCGAGCTGCCGACGCATCACCATTGTGCCCCCGATGGTGAGTCGTAGCGTCGACTCGCACTGGACGAAGGTGAAAACCGGCAGCCCCCTCTTACTGTCGAGGATCCCCTGGCGATCCATGCGACCCGCCACGCGCCGCTCGATCTCGTCCTCGGGGAAGGGTGGTTGGCGATTGCGGATAACTGCCTCCGCGTACTCCCGCGTCTGCAACAACCCGTCGATCACAGAGTTGTTGTACGAGCCGATCCCGATCGCCCGCCGCTCCAGCTTCGCCAGGTCCCGCACCTTCTTCGGGTACCGGGCCTTCTGGGCGTCCGGCTTCAGGGCCTTGATGTGTCCGTGGGCGTCCAGCACTTGGTCCGCCAGGTCCAGGCACTCCGGCGTCGGAATCCGTGCTCCCCGCTCCACCTTGCGGATGAGGTCTTCCCCGTACCCCATCGCCTTCGCGAAGTCCGCGATGCGCAGCTGCCGTTCCTCGCGCCACGACTTGATCTGCCGCCCCACGGCCTCCGCCAGATCCATCGCGACCTCGTCGTCCGTCGCGACATCCCAACTGGCCTCGTCCGCAGGGCCGTTGTCGATCTCGTTGCTCACGCCCCACCACCCCCGGTCACTCTGCTTGCACGTTCCGTGACTACTTAGCGTACGTACGAGACCCCTCCGAAAGTTCCCCGAACCGCGAAAGTACCCTTCTCCGCAGCCGATCAACGGGGAGTGCACATGACAGAGAAGCAAGCTCAAATCCAGCCACACGCGCAGAAGCCCCGGCGGCTCCGCTCCAGCACCGTCATCCTCGGCGGCATGGGCGTGCTCGCCGCCGCCCTCAGCGCCTGCGGCTCCGAGCCGGACAAGCGCTGTGCGGACCCGGTCAGCGGGAGGCAGCTGCCCAAGTACGAGTGCAAGAGCCGCAGTGGCAGCGGCTCGTACTACTACGGCGGCAGCTCCAAGAACGGCAAGGTCGAGGGCGGCAGCTTCAACAAGTCGGATGTCAGCAGGGGCGGTTTCGGCTGCTCCGGCTCCTCCGGAGGCTGACCGGCTCGTCATGGAACGCCGCACCATCGAGCCCCGCCCCGGCTGGCAGCAGACCGTCGAGGAGCAGGGCTGCATCTACCCGCTGACCCGCTTCCCGGACGGCAGTCTGCGCCCGTACTGGGACGAGTCCGCGTACTACGTCTTCTCGCTGCCCGAGGTCGAGGCGCTCGAAGAGGTCGTCGAGGAGCTGCACGCCATGTGCCTGGCGGCAGCCGCGCACATCGTCGAGCGCGACCGCTTCGCCGAGCTCGGCATCACCGACCCCCGGCTCGCCGCGCTCGTCGCCGAGTCGTGGCGGCGGCGGGCCGAACTGCCGTCCGTCTACGGCCGGTTCGACCTGCGGTACGACGGGAGCGGACCGGCCAAGCTCCTGGAGTACAACGCCGATACGCCGACCTCGCTGATCGAGGCCGCCGGACCCCAGTGGTTCTGGATGGAGGAGCGCTTCCCCGGCGCCGACCAGTGGAACTCGCTGCACGAGCGCCTGATCGACGCCTGGAAGAAGCAGGCCGCGCTGCTGCCCCCGGGCTCCCCGCTGTACTTCGCGCACTCGGCGGGCGACGAGCTCGGCGAGGACCTGATGACGGTGGCGTATCTGCGCGAGACCGCCGAGCAGGCCGGGCTCGACACCGAGGCGATCGCGGTCGAGGACATCGGCTGGGACCGGCTCACCGGCCGCTTCGTGGACGAGCAACTCCGGTTCATCCGCAGCTGTTTCAAGCTCTATCCGTGGGAGTGGCTGGCGACGGATGCCTTCGGGCCGCACGTCCTCGACACCCTGGACAACGGCGGCGGTACCGGCTCCACGCTCTGGATCGAGCCCGCCTGGAAGATGCTGCTCTCCAACAAGGCGCTGCTCGCGATCCTCTGGGATCTCTACCCGGGCCACCCGAACCTGCTGCCCGCCTACGTCGACGGGCCGCGCGAGCTCGCGCACACCACGGGGTACGTCGCCAAGCCGCTGCTCGGCCGCGAGGGTGCGGGCGTCACCGTGCACGAGCCGGGCTCCCCGGTGGCGGTGCCCGAAGAAGCCTGCTGCTACCAGGAGTTGGCCCCGCTGCCCGACTTCGACGGCAACCGTGTGGTGCTCGGTGCGTGGGTCGTCGAGGACGAGGCGGCGGGGCTCGGTATCCGTGAGTCGTCGGGCCTGGTCACGGACGGGTACGCCCGCTTCCTGCCCCACGTGATCCTGTAACCGCGATCAGCTGAGTACGGCGATCAGCTGAGTACGGCGCGCAGCTGATCGAGACCCCAGTCCAGGTCCTCCTTGCTGATCACCAGCGGCGGCGCGATCCGGATCGTCGAGCCGTGCGTGTCCTTCACGAGCACGCCCCGGTCCATCAGCTTCTCGGAGATCTCCCGGCCGGTGCCGTACGACGGGTCGATGTCGACGCCCGCCCACAGGCCGCGGCCGCGCACCTCACGGACCGCGCCACCGCCGGTGAGCAGCCCGAGCTCGCGGTGGAGATGCTCGCCCAACTCCGTGGCCCGCTGCTGGAATTCGCCGGTCCGCAGCATCGCGATCACTTCGAGGCCGACGGCGCAGGCGAGCGGGTTGCCGCCGAACGTCGAGCCGTGCTCACCCGGCCGGTAGATGCCGAGGACGTCGTTCGACGCCACCACGGCCGAGACCGGTACGACGCCGCCGCCGAGGGCCTTGCCGAGCACGTACACGTCCGGGACGACGCCCTCGTGCTCGCACGCGAAGGTCTTCCCGGTACGGCCGAGCCCGGACTGGATCTCGTCCGCCATGAACAGCACGTTCCGCTCGCGGGTCAGCTCCCGCACCCCGGACAGATACCCGGCCGGCGGCACGAGCACCCCGGCCTCGCCCTGGATCGGCTCCAGGAGCACCGCCACGGTGTCCTCGTCGACCGCGGCCCGCATCGCGTCCAGGTCGCCGTACGGCACGATCTCGAAGCCCGGCGTGTACGGGCCGTAGTCCGCGCGGGCCTCCTCGTCCGTGGAGAAGCTGACGATCGTCGTCGTACGCCCGTGGAAGTTGTTCTCCGCGACCACGATCTTCGCCCGCCCGTCGGGCACGCCCTTGACCCGGTAGCCCCACTTGCGGGCGGTCTTCACGGCGGTCTCCACGGCCTCCGCGCCGGTGTTCATCGGCAGGACCATGTCCATGCCGCACAGCTCGGCGAGCTGCGTACAGAAGTCCGCGAACCGGTCGTGGTGGAAGGCCCGCGAGGTCAGCGTCACCCGGTCGAGCTGCGCCCGGGCGGCGTCGAGGAGACGGCGGTTGCCGTGCCCGAAGTTGAGCGCCGAGTACCCGGCGAGCATGTCGAGGTAGCGGCGCCCCTCGACGTCCGTCATCCAGGCGCCCTCGGCGGTGGCCACGACGACGGGCAGCGGGTGGTAGTTGTGCGCGCTGTGCGCCTCGGCGGAGGCGATGGCGCGGGCCGTCTCCGTGTTGTCCGTCTCCGTCTTTTCCGTACGAGTCACGGGTTCTCCGATCGTCCTGCGGCTTGGGGCTTGGGTGGTGCCCTTTTCTATCGTCGCTCGTATGCCGGACGAAGAAACCCGGCCCGACGCGCGCGGGTAAGGTGACCGCAGGGCCGTGACTGGCGCGCTGAGATGGGGGCAACCATCGGGGAGCGGTCCGTGAACTGTGTGCCGTGCGCCTGGGCCGTACCGAGAATGACGAACTCGTCCGGAGGTCCCTGCCTTGTCCGAGCCCACTCCCGCCAACCCGACGTCCGCTTCCGCCGCCGCGAACACCGCCTTCCGTAACGCCCTCGATGTGATCCGCGCCGTCGAGCCCCGCGTCGCGGACGCCATCGGCCAGGAGCTCGCGGACCAGCGCGAGATGCTCAAGCTGATCGCCTCCGAGAACTACGCGTCCCCGGCCACGCTGCTCGCCATGGGCAACTGGATGAGCGACAAGTACGCCGAGGGCACCATCGGCCGCCGCTTCTACGCAGGCTGCCGCAACATCGACACCGTCGAGTCCGTCGCCGCCGAGCACGCCCGCGAGCTCTTCGGCGCGCGGCACGCTTATGTGCAGCCGCACTCCGGTATCGACGCCAACCTGGTCGCGTTCTGGGCCGTACTCGCCCAGCGGGTCGAGGCGCCCGCCCTGGAGAAGGCCGGTGCCCGCCAGGTCAACGACCTGACCGAGGCCGACTGGGCGCAGCTCCGCCACGACCTCGGTAACCAGCGGATGCTCGGCATGTCCCTGGACGCGGGTGGTCACCTCACGCACGGCTTCCGGCCGAACATCTCGGGCAAGATGTTCGACCAGCGCAGCTACGGCACCGACCCGGCCACCGGGCTCGTCGACTACGAGGCGCTGCGCGTCCAGGCCCGCGAGTTCAAGCCGCTGGTGATCGTGGCGGGCTACTCGGCGTACCCGCGCCTGGTGAACTTCCGGATCATGCGGGAGATCGCCGACGAGGTGGGCGCGACCCTGATGGTCGACATGGCGCACTTCGCGGGCCTCGTCGCGGGCAAGGTGCTCACCGGCGACTTCGACCCGGTGCCGCACGCGCAGATCGTGACGACCACCACACACAAGTCGCTGCGCGGCCCGCGTGGTGGGCTCGTGCTGTGTGACGAGACGCTCAAGGACCAGGTCGACCGCGGCTGTCCGATGGTGCTCGGCGGGCCGCTCGGCCATGTCATGGGCGCGAAGGCGGTGGCGCTCGCCGAGGCCCGGCAGCCCGCGTTCCGGGACTACGCGCAGCGGGTCGTGGACAACTCGCGGGCCCTGGCCGAGGGCCTGACGCGGCGCGGCGCGACGCTGGTGTCCGGCGGCAGCGACAACCACCTGAACCTGATCGACGTGGCTTCGTCCTACGGCCTCACGGGTCGCCAGGCCGAGGCCGCGCTGCTCGCCTCCGGCGTGGTCACGAACCGGAACGCGATCCCGGCCGACCCGAATGGTGCCTGGTACACGTCCGGTATCCGGATCGGTACGCCCGCGCTGACGACTCGGGGGCTCGGTACGGCGGAGATGGACGAGATCGCGGGGCTGATCGACACGGTGCTCTCGGCGACGAAGCAGGGGACGACGAGCAAGGGGGCGGTCTCCAAGGCCCAGCACGTGCTGGACGAGAAGACGTCGGACGACGTCGCCCGCCGGGCCTCCGACCTGCTGCAGGGGTTCCCCCTGTACCCCGGGATTGACCTCAGCTGACCTCAGCTGATCCCTGCGGGTGGGCGGGGCGGGCTTTCTTCCCCAGCCCCGCCCCTTCCCGTAAGCAGGGGGCTCTGCCCCCTGCACCCCCGTTCCTCAATCGCCGGACGGGCTCAATATTGAGCCCGTCCGGAGCTGTCCCCGACACCTGAGACAATGGGCCCCATGGCCAACCGACCTCGTGTGCTCTCCGGGATCCAGCCCACCGCAGGCTCTTTCCACCTCGGCAACTACCTCGGCGCCGTTCGCCAATGGGTCGCGCTGCAAGAGACCCACGACGCCTTCTACATGGTCGTGGACCTGCACGCGATCACCGTGCCGCAGGACCCCGCTGAGCTGCGGGCCAACACCCGGCTCGCCGCCGCGCAGCTGCTCGCCGCCGGGCTCGACCCGGAGCGGTGCACGCTCTTCGTGCAGAGCCATGTGCCCGAGCACGCCCAGCTCGCCTGGCTGATGAACTGCCTCACCGGCTTCGGCGAGGCGTCCCGCATGACGCAGTTCAAGGACAAGTCCAGCAAGCAGGGCGCCGACCGCGCCTCCGTCGGCCTGTTCACGTACCCGATCCTCCAGGTCGCCGACATCCTCCTGTACCAGGCCAACGAGGTCCCGGTCGGCGAGGACCAGCGGCAGCACGTCGAGCTCACCCGCGACCTGGCCGAGCGTTTCAACGGCCGGTTCGGCCAGACCTTCACGGTCCCGAAGCCGCACATCCTCAAGGAGGTCGCGAAGATCTACGACCTCCAGGACCCGTCGATCAAGATGAGCAAGTCGGCCTCCACGCCCAAGGGCCTGATCAACCTGCTCGACGAGCCGAAGGCCACCGCCAAGAAGGTCAAGAGCGCGGTCACCGACACGGGCACCGAGATTCGCTTCGACGCCGACGAGAAGCCGGGCATCAGCAACCTCCTGAGCATCTACTCCACCCTGACCGGAACGGGAATTCCGGAACTGGAGCAGAAGTACGTCGGCAAGGGCTACGGTGCGCTGAAGACCGACCTCGCCGAGGTGATGGTCGAGTTCGTGACGCCGTTCCGGGAGCGCACCCAGGAGTACCTGGACGACCCGGAGACGCTCGACTCGATCCTCGCCAAGGGTGCCGAGAAGGCGCGGGCGGTCGCCGCGGAGACCCTGGCCGCGGCATACGACAAGGTCGGCTTCGTCCCCGCGAAGCACTGACCCACCTGCAACACCGACGACCCACCTGCAACACCGACCGACAGACAGCCCGGCCCACCCGCCCGACCGGCCCGAAGACGGAGGAGAACGACGTGGGGACCGTAACGCTCGGCGTTTCGATCGCGGTCCCGGAGCCTCACGGCAGCCTGCTCCAGGAGCGGCGCGCGGGCTTCGGTGACCCCGCGGCCCACGGCATCCCCACGCACGTCACGCTGCTCCCGCCGACCGAGGTCGAGGCCGACACGCTGCCCGCGATCGAGGCGCATCTGGCCGAGGTGGCGGCCGCGGGACGTCCGTTCACGATGCGGCTCGAGGGCACCGGCACCTTCCGGCCGCTCTCGCCGGTCGTGTACGTACGGGTGGCCGAGGGCGCCGAGGCGTGCACCTGGCTGCAGAAGCAGGTCAGGGACGCCTCGGGGCCGGTCGCCCGGGAGCTCCAGTTCCCGTACCACCCGCATGTCACGGTGGCGCACGGCATCTCCGACGAGGCGATGGACCGGGCGTACGAGGAGCTCAAGGAGTACGCGGCCGCGTGGGACTGCACCGGCTTCGCGCTCTACGAGCAGGGGGGCGACGGCGTCTGGCGCAAGCTGCGCGAGTTCTCCTTCGGCACGGCGGGCCCGGCGAAGGTCCCGCCGCAGGCCGGGTCCCCGGAGTCGCGCGGCTCCTCCCTGCCACTCTCCTGACGGGCCTCCCACCGTTTTCCCTCGTTTTCCCCATATGCGGGGATACCTTCCGTAGGGAGGGAAGGCGGGAACCATGGACTGGCTGAAGAAACTGCCCGTTGTCGGGCCACTCGTCGGGCGCCTGATGGCGACGCACGCCTGGCGCTCGTACGAGACGCTCGATCGCGCGCACTGGGCGCGGCTCGCCGCCGCGATGACCTTTGTCAGCTTCGTCTCGCTCTTCCCGCTGCTCACGGTCGCCGCCGCCGTCGCCGCCGCGACCCTCGACGAGCGGCAGCAGCAGGAGCTCCAGGACCGGCTCACCGAGCAGGTGCCGGGCATCTCCGAGCAGCTCGACATCAACGCCCTGGTGGAGAACGCGGGCACCGTCGGCCTGGTCGCCGGTGCCGTGCTCCTGCTCACCGGCATCAGCTGGGTCGGCTCGATCCGGGACTGCCTGCGCGCCGTCTGGGGCCTCGACGAGGAGGGCGAGAACCCGGTGCTGCGGAAGGCGAAGGACGCCGGGGTGCTGCTCGGCCTCGGCGCCACCGGGCTCGCCTCGCTCGCCGCCTCGGCGATCGGCACCACGGCCCTGGTCCAGATCGTCCGGGCCCTCGGCCTGGACGAGCAGGGCTGGGTGAGCCGGGTCCTGTTCGTCGCCGTCTTCGCGCTCGCGGTCCTCGCCGACTTCCTGATCCTGCTGTACGTCCTCACGCTGCTGCCCGGCGTGCACCCGCCCCGGCGGCGTCTGCTTGTCGCCGCGCTGATCGGCGCCGTCGGCTTCGAGGTGCTCAAGGTGGCGCTCGGCGGCTATATGAAGGGCGTCGCGGCGAAGTCGATGTACGGCGCCTTCGGGGTGCCGGTGGCGCTGCTGCTCTGGATCAACTTCACCGCGAAGCTGCTGCTGTTCTGCGCGGCCTGGACGGCGACCCCGGCCGAACCGTCCGAATCGGCGGAGGAGTCCGCCGACCCCGACGAACCCTCCGCCTCCGACGATGGCGACGGTGACGTCAACGACGAGGCAGACGCCGCACCAGGTCGGGCAGCGGCCAGCGGCGGTTGACCAGGAACACCCCGGCACCGATCAGCGCGAGCGCACCCCCGGCGATGGCGAGCGCGATGCCGAAGCCACTGGCCTCGTCCTCCGCCGCGAGCCGCCCCTCGGCCTTCTGGCCGTCCGCGCTCTTGTCCGGCGCGGGCCCGGCCTTCCCGGTGGCGTCGCCGTCGCCGTCCCCGCTGCCCTTCGGGCCGACGAGCGTGCCGACCGGCGTCACCTTGCCGTCGGCGGCGAAGCCCCAGTCGAGCAGCCGGGCGGTCTCCTCGTAGACGGCCATGTGTTCGTCGGACTCCGGGTGCATCACGGTGACCAGGAGCACCCGGCCGTCCCGCTCGGCGACGCCCGTGAACGTCGTACCGGCGTTGGTGGTGGACCCGTTCTTGACCCCGGCGATGCCCTCGTACGGCGCCACCCCGTCCGCGCCCGTGAGCAGCCGGTTGGTGCTCTGGATCTGGAAGTGATCCCGCTTCTTGCCCTTGCGCTCACCGGGGAACTCGGCGGTCGCCGTCGCCGCGTACTCCCGGAAGTCCTTCTTCTGCATCCCGGAGCGGGCGAACAGCGAGAGGTCGTACGCGGACGAGACCTGCCCCTTGGCGTCGTACCCGTCGGGGCTGACCACATGGGTGTCGAGGGCCTGAAGCTCCTCGGCGTGCTCCTGCATCTCCCGCACCGTCTTCGGCTTGCCGCCGTTCATCGCGCACAGCACGTGCACCGCGTCGTTGCCGGAGCGCAGGAAGACCCCGAGCCACAGGTCGTGCACCGAGTAGTCGAGGTTCTCCTTCACTCCGACCGTGCTGCTGCCCTCGCCCATGCCCTCCAGGTCGGAGGGCTTGACCGTGTGCCGCTTGTCCTTGGGGAACTTCGGCAGGACCGTGTCCGCGAAGAGCATCTTCAGGGTGCTCGCGGGCGGCAGCCGCCAGTGCGCGTTGTGCGCGGCGAGCACCTCACCGCTCTCGGCGTCCGACACGATCCACGACCGCGCGGACAGCTTCTTCGGCAGCGCCGGGGCGCCGCTCTTCGGATTCACCTGCGTACCGGCCTTGCCCAACTGGGCGCCACCGACGGTGGACATCGCCGCGGGTGGCTTCGGCTTGCTGTCGTCGGCGAAGGCGGGCGGCGCGGCTGAGGTGGCGGCGATGGCCAGAAAAGTCATCGAAGCAGCCGCAACAGCCGTCATTTTCTTGAGAGATGCAGTCAAGGCAGGCACGCACAGGAACGTACAGCGCCGACGTCGGGCTGCCGATACCACCTGCGGTTGTGTCGTACGACAATCATGCGGACCACCCCGACGGTGGCGCGTCGGAAAGGGCCGGGATACTGGGCGTATGAAGCTCAGTCGATCCGCCTCCTGGTTCCTGCTCGCCTTCGGCGTGTGGAGCTGGGTCATCTGGATCACTTTCGTCAAGAACCTGTGGAAGGACGGCAGCGGCCTCGCCTTCGACGACGCGGGTGACCCGACCGGGTACTTCTGGGTGCATCTGGCGCTCGCGGTGGTGTCCTTTGTTCTGGGGACGGTCGTCGGGATCATCGGGTTGCGTGGCGTGCGCGCACTGCGCCGTACGTCATAAGGGGAGGCGCCGGTGTCCGTTGTCCTGATCGTTCTCGGCCTCCTCGTCGCACTGACGCTCCTCATCGCCCTGCTCACGTACTCCTGGCGCCGCCTGATCCGCGACACCATGGCCCGGGGCGGGTGGGCCCGCAGAGTGAGCACGGTGATCTTCATCACGGGCCCGGTCCTGATGGTCGCGAACCGGCTGAGCGGCCTCGCCGATGCCCCGTTCTGGCTCCAGCAACTCCTGGCTTGGCCGGGCTACATGTGGCTGGCGCTGTTCCTGTACCTGCTCCTCGCGCTCCTGGTGGGGGAGGCGGTACGCCCGCTCCTGACCCGCTACTTGGCGCGGCGCGACCGCCGTGCGGATCCCGCCCCGCAACCCACCGAGGAGCCCGTCCCTGTCGCGGCGGCTGTGGGCAGTGGTTCCGCTGGGGCGGAACCGGCGGGCACAGGCCCCGGTGCCGAGCGCCGTCCGGACCGGCCCGGGCCGAGCCGACGGCTGTTCGTGTCCCGGGTGGTCGGAGGGGCGGCGGCGACCGCCGCCGTGGGCACGGTCGGGTACGGCACGTACAGCGTCCTCAAGGGACCGCGCCTGAAGCGGCTCACCGTCCCCCTCGCCAAGCTCCCCCGCAGGGCCCATGGCCTCCGTATCGCCGTGGTCAGCGACATCCACCTCGGCCCCGTACTCGGCCGCGCCCACTCCGAACGCATCGTCGCCGCGATCAACTCCACCTCGCCCGACCTCGTCGCCGTCGTCGGCGACCTGGTCGACGGCACCGTCGAGAACGTCGGCCCGGCCGCCGAACCGCTGGCCCGCCTCCGGTCCCGGCACGGCAGCTTCTTCGTGACGGGCAATCACGAGTACTTCTCCGGCGCCGAGCAGTGGCTCGACCACGTACAGGAGCTGGGCATGCGGCCGCTGGAGAACGCCCGCGTGGAGATCGGCGACCTCGACCTCGCGGGCGTCAACGACGTCACGGGTGAACGCGAGGGCCACGGCCCCGACTTCGCCAAGGCCCTCGGCGACCGCGACCCCGCCCGTGCCTCCGTGCTCCTCGCCCACCAGCCCGTGGTGATCGACGACGCGGTCAAGTACGGCGTCGACCTGCAGCTCTCCGGGCACACCCACGGCGGCCAGCTCTGGCCCATGCACCTCGTCGCGGACCTCGCCAACCCGACCCTGGCGGGCCTGGAGCGCTACGGCGATACCCAGCTGTACGTCACGCGCGGCGCGGGCGCCTGGGGCCCGCCGGTCCGCGTGGGCGCGCCGTCGGACATCACGGTGGTGACCCTGGCATCAAGGCAGTCCTAAAGGCAGACCTAGGGGTAGACGCTCCCTAAGCCTTGTCACCCCCGGCCCGGGTCATCCCGGGCAGGAAGTCCGTGAACAGCTCATGGACCTCGCGCACCAGCGGCCGGAGCACCCGGAAGCGGGCGAGCACGATGCCCCGCGTGGTCAGCCGCGCGCCCCTGTCGGCAAGACGGTAGCTGCGCTCGCGGCCCTCGGAGCGGTCGAACACCCAGTACAGGACCAGGCCCATCTGGGAGAGCCACATCAACTCCGGCAGGACGTCGGCCAGTTCGGCCGGAACCTTCGTCTTCGTGCCGCGCAGCACCTCGCGGTGTACGTCGATCGCGGCCTCCCGGGCGTGCTCCGACTCGGCCGAGAAGGGGCTGAGCGGGCTGTCCGGGTCGGCGGCGTTCTTGAAGAACTGGGCCGCGAACTCGTGGTACGGCGCGGCGATGTCCAGCCACACCCGCAGCACCCCGGCGAGCCGCGCCTCGAGCTCGGTCTCCCGCTCCAGGAGGGGCCGCACCGCCGCCTGGTGCTCGGCGGCGATCCGGTCGTAGAACCCCTGGATGAGGTGCTCTTTGCCGTTGAAGTAGTAGTACGCGTTCCCGACGGAGACCCCGGCTTCCTTGGCGATACCCCGCATCGTGGTCTTGTCGTACCCACGCTCCTGAAACAGCCGCATCGCGGTCTCGAGAATCAGAGCACGGGTCTGCTCACTCTTCGCGGTCGTGGGCGGGGTGGGGGCCGAGGGAGGGGTCTCTTTTGCTGCGGACACGGTGACAGAGCCTAACGAGTGCCGGGCGTGGGCGGCGCGCAGCCCGCCTCGCCCGCGCACCGGTCGGGGCCGTGGTACGTCCACCCGTACCGCGGCTCGTAGCGCCAGCCGTTGACGTGCTGGAGGCGGCCGGAGGGCCGCGCCGCGCGCCACTTGGCGGCGGCGAGCACCGCGCCCCGCGCAAGCCGGGCCCCGGCCGGGGTGGCGAAGCGGTGGGCGAGCGGCCGGTGTTCGGCGAGCGCCCAGAGACAGACGACCCAGGCGGCGGGCCCTCGGTAGACCTGGCCGCCGTCCGTGACGACGGTGATCTCCTCGAAGGTCGACCGGAGGTCGAGCCCGGGGAAGCGCCGCAGGGCCTCGGCGGAGCCGGCTGGCACCAGGTCGAGCGGCACCAACTGGCGCTGTCGGGCGAGCCAGTTGCGCAGGTGTCGGCAGAGCCCGCAGTCGGCGTCGTACAGGACGGTGAGGCGCCGCACCGGAGTGAGGTGCGGGGCCTCCTGGGCGCCGCCCACGTCAGGCCCCGGTGGGCGCGGCCCATGGGCCCTGCTCACCGGCGTACCCCTGCGGCGGCACGGGCGGCTGCTGCTCGCGCTCCATGGCGCCGCGCCGCCGGATCCGGCTGAGCACCCACACGTTGCCGAGGTGCATCACGCCGAGCACGAGCAGGACCACGCCGAGCTTCACCGAGAGCGCCTCGAAGATCCCGCGGGCGTCGGCGACCGCGCCGTCCTCGTTCAGATACAGGGCGACGAAGCCCAGGTTGACCAGGTAGAAGCCGACGACGAGCAGGTGGTTGACGGCGTCCGCGAGCTTCTCGTTGCCGCGCAGCACATCGGCCAGGAAGATCCGCCCGTTGCGGCTGAGGGTGCGGGCCACCCAGACGGTCAGGCCGATGCTGACGGCCAGATAGACGACGTATGCGAGGACGGTGAGGTCCATGGTCCACCCCTTCGGAAGGTCTTGAACCCGTTCCTTGAACGTGTTCAAAAGCTGTTGCCATGGACTGTAGACCCATTTTTGAACACGTTCAAGCCGGGGCTGGGGAGGAATGCCGAAGGCCCCGCCTCCCTTGCGGGAGACGGGGCCTTCTACGGCGTAGGGACGGTCAGAAGCGCCGCGTGATCAGCGCGCGCTTCACCTCGGCGATCGCCTTGGTCACCTCGATACCGCGCGGGCAGGCGTCCGTGCAGTTGAACGTGGTGCGGCAACGCCACACGCCGTCCTTGTCGTTGAGGATCTCCAGGCGCTGCTCGGCGGCCTCGTCGCGCGAGTCGAAGATGAAGCGGTGCGCGTTGACGATGGCGGCCGGGCCGAAGTACTGGCCGTCGTTCCAGAAGACCGGGCAGGAGGACGTGCAGGCGGCGCAGAGGATGCACTTCGTCGTGTCGTCGAAGCGCTCGCGGTCCTCGGCGGTCTGGAGCCGCTCACGCGTCGGCTCGTTGCCCTCGGTGATGAGGAACGGCATCACGTCGCGGTACGCCTGGAAGAACGGCTCCATGTCCACGACCAGGTCCTTGAGGACCGTCATGCCCTTGATGGGCTCGATCGTGATGGGCTTCTCCGGGCTGATGTCCTTGATCAGCGTCTTGCAGGCGAGCCTGTTCCTGCCGTTGATCCGCATCGCGTCGGAGCCGCAGATGCCGTGCGCGCAGGAGCGCCGGAAGGTGAGCGAGCCGTCCAGGTCCCACTTGATCTTGTGGAGACCGTCGAGCACGCGCTCCTTCGGGTCAAGGTCGATCTGGAAGTCCTCCCAGACCGCGTCCTCGGCGACCTCCGGGTTGAAGCGGCGGATCCGGAAGGTGACGGTGATGTTCTGTACGGCCGTGGCGCCCTCGGCGGGCTCGGCCTTGTCCAGTACGGGGGTAGCCATCAGTACTTACGCTCCATCGGCTGGTAGCGGGTCGTCACGACCGGCTTGTAGTCGAGGCGGATGCTCTCCTTGCCGGTGGAGTCCTCCTCGCGGTACGCCATGGTGTGGCGCATGAAGTTGACGTCGTCGCGGTTCGGGTAGTCCTCGCGGTAGTGACCGCCGCGCGACTCCTTGCGGGCGAGCGCGGAGACGGCCATGACCTCGGCCAGGTCGAGCAGGTTGCCCAGCTCGATGGCCTCCAGGAGGTCGGTGTTGAACCGCTTGCCCTTGTCCTGGATCGAGATGTTCGTGTACCGCTCGCGCAGCTCGCCGATCTTCTCGACGGCTTCCTTGATGGTCTGCTCGGTACGGAACACCATGACGTTCTTGTCCATGGTGTCCTGGAGCTCCTTGCGGATGTCCGCCACGCGCTCGGTGCCGGTGGAGTCGCGCAGCATCGCGACCCGCTCCTGCACGAACTCGGCCGGGTCCTCCGGCAGTTCGACGTAGTCGGTCTTGGCCGCGTGCTCGGCGGCGGCGATGCCCGCGCGGCGCCCGAAGACGTTGATGTCGAGCAGCGAGTTGGTGCCCAGACGGTTGGCGCCGTGCACCGAGACGCAGGCGACCTCGCCCGCCGCGTACAGGCCGGGCACGACCGTCGTGTTGTCGGCCAGGACCTCGCCCTCGACGTTGGTCGGGATACCGCCCATGGCGTAGTGCGCGGTCGGCTGGATCGGGATCGGGTCCGTGTACGGCTCGATGCCCAGGTACGTGCGCGCGAACTCGGTGATGTCCGGGAGCTTGGCGTCCAGCTGCTCCGGCGGCAGGTGCGTGAGGTCCAGGAAGACGTGGTCGCCCTCGGGGCCGCAGCCGCGGCCTTCGCGGATCTCCGTGTAGATGGACCGGGACACGACGTCACGCGACGCCAGGTCCTTCATGACGGGCGCGTACTTCTCCATGAAGCGCTCGCCGTCCTTGTTGCGCAGGATGCCGCCCTCACCGCGGGCGCCCTCGGTGAGCAGAATGCCCATGCGCCAGATGCCGGTCGGGTGGAACTGGAAGAACTCCATGTCCTCCAGCGGGATCCCGCGCCGGTAGCAGGCCGCCTGGCCGTCACCGGTGAGGGTGTGCGCGTTGGACGTCACCTTGAAGAACTTGCCGGTGCCGCCGGACGCGTAGACGACCGACTTCGCCTGGAAGACGTGGATCTCGCCGGTGGCCAGCTCGAACGCGACCACACCGGCGGACTTCTTGACGCCGTCCTCCTCCACGAGGAGCTGGTCGAGGACGTAGAACTCGTTGAAGAACTCCACGCCCTCCTTGACGCAGTTCTGGTACAGCGTCTGGAGGATCATGTGGCCGGTGCGGTCCGCGGCGTAGCAGGCCCGGCGGACCGGGGCCTCGCCGTGGTTGCGCGAGTGGCCGCCGAAGCGGCGCTGGTCGATGGTGTTGTCCGGCGTCCGGTTGAACGGCAGACCCATCTTCTCCAGGTCGAGGACGGCGTCGATGGCCTCCTTCGCGAGGATCTCGGCGGCGTCCTGGTCGACCAGGTAGTCACCGCCCTTGATCGTGTCGAAGGTGTGCCACTCCCAGTTGTCCTCCTCCACGTTGGCGAGCGCGGCGGCCATGCCGCCCTGCGCGGCGCCCGTGTGGGACCGGGTCGGGTAGAGCTTGGTCAGCACGGCGGTGCGGCTGCGCTTCGTCGACTCGATGGCGGCGCGCATGCCGGCGCCGCCGGCGCCGACGATGACGGTGTCGTACTTGTGAATCTTCATGAGTGGTTACCTCAGCCCCGGGCCTAGCGGATGTTCGGGTCGAAGGTGAAGATCACCAGCGTGCCCAGCAGGACGGTGAACACCGTCGCGGTGTACAGCAGCATCTTGAGCCAGAAGCGGGTGTTGTCCCGCTCGGCGTAGTCGTTGATGATCGTGCGCAGGCCGTTGGCGCCGTGCAGCATCGCCAGCCAGAGCATCACCAGGTCCCACGCCTGCCAGAAGGGGGAGGCCCAGCGGCCGGCCACGAAGGCGAAGCCGATCTTGGAGACGCCGCCGTCGAGCACCAGCTGGATCAGCAGGTGGCCCAGGACCAGGACGACGAGCACGATGCCGGACAGGCGCATGAACAGCCAGCCGTACAGCTCGAAGTTGGTGCGCGTCGTCTTCGGCGTCTTCTTGGTGCGCTTGCGCGGCGGCTCGATCACGGGCGCGGGGTTGTCCACGTCGTAAAGGGTGACGTCCTCGACGTTCCCGGCCGTCTTCGCGGTGGTGGTGTCAGCAGACATCTGCCTCAGCTCCCGAATACTTCACGGACGGCGTGGCCGAGCACCGGGTAGAGGGCACCCGCCATCAGCACGAACCAGATGGCCATCACGGCCCAGAGCATCTGCTTCTGGTAGCGCGCGCCCTTGAGCCAGAAGTCGACGGCGACGATGCGCAGGCCGTTGAGCGCGTGGAAGAGGATGGCCGCGACGAGGCCGTACTCAAGGAGTGCGACGAGCGGAGTCTTGTAGGTCGCCACGACGTCGTCGTACGCCTCGGGCGAGACGCGGACGAGAGCGGTGTCGAGGACGTGCACGAACAGGAAGAAGAAGATGAGGACACCGGTGACTCGGTGAGCCACCCACGACCACATTCCTTCCCGTCCGCGGTACAGCGTTCCAGCCGGCACGGAAGAACCCTCCGGGAGCGGGGACTGGGGTCCGAGCCGCCACGCGTAAGCAAATTGGATACAGCGATGTCGGTCAGGCCCGGCCGGGTACGGTCCACCGGCCGTCCGTCATCGTATCGACCGGGTGTCGGTATGCCCGCGCGGGGTCGTCCGGTGTGATCAAACAGGCAATCAAACAGGCACGTACGGGCTACCGGCCGGACTGGGATCCGGAACATCCGGGACATCCCGGATGTCACGGGCATGCTGTGCGGGGTTCGCGGGCTCTGCGGGCTCCGCGGGGGCTGCCGGGTCCTCGGCCAGTTCAGTGATAAATCGGGTGAGCCGGGCGCGGGCGATTCGACGCAGCTCGTCGGCGGCGAGAGCGCGTTCGTCGTCGGGCTCGTTGCCGAGGCGGGCGCGGAGTCCGGCGAGGGTCTGGTCGAGGTGCTCGTCGGGCAGGTAGCCGTCGAGGGCGATGACGAAGACATGGCCGAAGCGGGCCTCGTACGCCGAGTGGGCGGCGCGCAGCGCGGTGAGCGCGGCGGGCGGGGTGGTCTCCGGGCGGGGGCCGTGCGGCCGCTCGGCGGCGAGGGCCTGGGTCAGCTCGTCGGGCCCCAGGTCGTAGCTGGCCTCGTCGGCCGCGGCGAGCAGGGCGTCCAGGTCGGGGTACGGGCGGTGGGCGGCGAGCCGACCGGCCCAGTCGTGTCCGGCGCAGCAGCGCAGCAGGGCGGCCTCGGCGTGCGACGCCGGGAGCTGGTTGAAGCGGTCCACTCCCGGGTGCCCGTCGGACGCGCGGGACCGCGCCGGTATGGAGGCGGGGTCGGGCTGCCGTGCGGAGCTGGAAGGCAGAGACCTGGTCGACGCGGTCAGCGGGTGCTCCTCGGGGAGAACCTGGGGCGGGGAACGACAGGAAGTGTGCGGGAAGTGGCGTCACGGTATCGACCGACGTCAGATGGTGGCTGGCCGATACCTGACGTTCACTCGGACGGGAGAGTTTCGGAACGTGTGGTGGACGGTTCCGTGCACATGCGGAGCCCTGGCTTCAGCGACACACTGCTGAGAGGCAGTTTCGAGGAACGAGGTACTCACGTGAGGCGGAACTTCCCCGGGTGGGCGACCGGACGCCGCGGCTTGATAGTCACCGCAGGGCTCGTCGCCGGTGGTGCGGCGGTGGTCACCGTGGCGTTCTGGCCGGACGGCGGCCCGGGCGGCACGCCGGTTCCCCCGGAGGGCACGGACAAGAGTCCGGCCGCAGTGCCGCCCCAGCCGACCCGTACATATCCGGTGTCGGAGGCGCCGCAGACGATCCCTGCCGTACGTGAGCACAAGGCGGCCCGCGGGCCCGGCTGGCGCCCCGACGGCGCGGCGGAGGTCGTCATCGGCGACAAGAATTTGGCCGACGAGGGACGGTTGATAGCCGGGGAGCTGAAGATCTCGTACGGCGGTGCGAAGAAGGCCGGTCCCGGCGATGTGGAGCTGGCGCTGACCTCGGGCACGAGTGGCTCGGACGACGCGAAGGCCGCCGGTGAGCAGAACCCCGAGGCGTACCGGATGACGGTCCGTGACCAGCAGGTGCGGATCACCGCGAGCGGCGAGGCCGGGGTCTTCTACGGCACCCGCACGCTGAAGCAGATCGTCCGCGCGGACGGCGCCGCGCCCGAGGGCGAGGTGCGGGACGCGCCCGCGAAGCCGCAGCGCGGGTTCATGCTCGACATCGCGCGCAAGCATTTCCCGGCGGAGTGGATCGAGGAGCGGATCCGGGAGCTCGGCGACCTCAAGTACAACCAGCTCGGCCTGCACTTCTCCGACGACCAGGCGTTCCGCATCGAGTCGGACTCGCACCCCGAGGTGGTGTCCGAGCAGCATCTGACCAAGGCCGAGGTGCGCAGGATCCTCAAGCTGGCGGCCGAGCGGCACATCACGGTGATCCCGGAGATCGACTCGCCGGGGCACCTGGGCGCCGTCATCCAGGCCCACCCGTCGCTACAGCTGCGGGACGCGGGCGGGGCCCCGGCCCAGGGCGCGGTCGACATCTCGGACCCGGAGGCCGCCAAGATCGTGGACGAGCTGCTCCGTGAGTACACCGAGCTGTTCCCCGGCGGCTACTGGCACTTGGGCGCCGACGAGTACCGGGCCCTGATGGAGCAGAACCCCGAGGCGTCCTACCCGCAGCTGGCGGCCGCGGCGCGCGAGCGGTTCGGGCCGCAGGGCAAGGTGCAGGACCTGGCGACCGCCTGGCTCAACGACCGGGCCGACGTGGTGCGCCCCACCGGCAAGAAGCTCCTGGCCTGGAACGACGGGTTCTTCCGCGGCGGCGAGGTGCAGGCGGCCGAGGACATCCAGGTCGAGTACTGGACCGGCAAGGAGATCGGGGCGCGCGAGCCGGTCGAGTATCTGAAGGCCGGGCGCAAGGTCGTGAACCTCAACGACGAGTACCTCTACTACGTCCTCGGCGAGCCCAACGAGTTCACGTACCCCACGGGGAAGCGCATCTACGAGGAGTGGAACCCGCTGGTGCTGCGCGGCACGACCCCGGTTCCGAAGTCGTACGACGACCAGATCCTGGGCGCCCGCTTCGCGGTCTGGGCCGACCTGTCGCAGTCGCAGACGACGGAGCAGGTGGCGGCGGGCGTACGGATGCCGCTGCGGGCGCTCGCGCAGCGGGTCTGGGACGAGCGGAAGCCGACGGCCAGTTGGGCGGAGTTCGAGGCGCTGGCCAAGCGGCTGGGGTAAGGACTCTTCCGCTTCGTGGGGGTCTTTATGGAGGTCTTCATGGAGGCCTTCATGGGGGTTCGGGGTGCCACCGAGTGACGTTTCCCGAGGGTGGCACGCAGTAAGAGGAGTTGCAGCGTCCGCAAGGGGAGGCGTGTTCGATGAGCCCGGTGGTCCGTAGATCTGGCGTACCAGGCAAACCTGGCGTTCCGTCTCTGTCCAGGAGCCGGGTGGAACCGGCATGAGCCTGGTGGAACTGATCGCACAGGCCGATGAGCGCGGCCTGGCGGCCAGCGGACTCGCCTGTCTGGACCGCTGCCTGCCGTTGCTCGGCGCGGACGACGACGCGCTGCTCCGGCCGCTGTGGACCAGCCTGGAGCGGGGCGCCGCGTGGGACGGCTGCCTGGACAAGGCGCGCGCCGAACTCCCCGAGGACTCCGGCGGCGACACCGGCGAAGAGGCCGTGCTCGTGCGGCGGATGTTCGACGCCGTGCCCGTGGAGCGGTCCGCGACGGACCTGCGCGCGTGGTCCGACGCCTGCTCGGTCGCGGCGTTGCAGGTGCACCGACTCGTTGAGGCGGCAGCGGCGTCCGCCGCGTCGGCCGACTCCGCGGCGGTCTCGGAGCAGTTGCGCCGCGGCGGCGAGCGGGAGGCTCCGGCCGGGCCGCTGGTGGCGGGCGAACTCCGGCGCCAGGTACGGATCTTGGAGCTGCTTTCGGGAGGCGGTGGCGCGGGCGGCCTCCGACAGGCGTTTGATCTCTCCACAGAGGGCAGACGGATCCTGCGGGCGGCGGTCTCACGGTCGCGGCGGGCGCGGCAGGCCTGACGGCCACAACGACGCTCCGACGACTGCGACCGCGACTGCGACTCCGACTGCGACTGCCCCCGCGACAGCGACTGCCCCTGCGACTGCCTCTGCGACGGTGACTGTGTCTTTGACTGTGACTGGGACTGGAACTGGGACGACCGCGCCGTCCAAACCCGCGCGCTGGGCGGCCGACGCCGTCTCGATACTCCGCGAAGGCGCCCGCCTTCGCCTGGACTACTCAGCGCCGAGCCTGTGGCGCCTCGACCGCGTCATAGAGGACCTGCGCCGCGAGCACCCGCCGTACGAGGCGGTGGCCCGGACGCTGCGCGGCTATGGGGCGTACGCGGGCGAGGTCCTGGTACGCACGACGGACGCCGCCTGGACCGACACCCCCGACGGCTACCGGGTGCGCACCCCGGACGGCCGTCTCTGGGACCCGCTCGGCGAGGCGCGGCGCTGCTTCGAGGCGGACGGATCGTTGCGTCTGTTGTGTCTTGAGGCGAGTCATGCAAGCCCGCCCGGCGATTGAGGACGAGCCCGTCAGGGCGATGTGGGCGCCCGAGCCGACGGGGCGGCAGGTGCTCGGCAAGCACTGTGACGTTTCCGGAGGTCCGGGCGCAGTACCCGAGGGGGCACGGGCACGGTGAGCTGTGCCGCACCGGTCGAAGAGGAACGTGTGGGCCAGGCAGGCGAGTCGCGTCGCGTGCGCGCGTACGACGAGGAGCTCGGCGCTGCGGTCGCCCGGGCGCAGCGGGGTGACGAGGCCGCGTTCGCGGTCGCGTACCGGTTCGTCCAGCCGGGGCTCCTCGGCTACTTGCGCGGGCTCGTCGGCGAGGACGCGGAGGACGTGGCCGCGGAGGCGTGGCTGGAGATCGCGCGGGACCTCGGCAGGTTCCGCGGGGACGGCGCGGGCTTCCGCGGCTGGACCGCGACCATCGCCCGGCACCGCGGCCTCGACCACCTGCGCCGCCTCAGGTCGCGCCCGCGCGCGTCCGGCACCGAGCAGGAGCTGCTCGACCTGCCGGACGGCCGGGACACCTCGGCGGAGGCGTTCGAGTCGCTCTCCACGGAGCGCGCCCTGGAACTGATCGGCGGGCTGCCCCGCGACCAGGCCGAGGCGGTGCTGCTCCGCGTGGTGGTCGGCCTGGACGCCCCCGCGGCGGCCCGGGTGCTGGGCAAGCGTCCGGGAGCGGTGCGTACGGCGGCGTACCGCGGACTGAAGCGCCTGGCCCGCCAGTTGGAGCCGGCCACAGGGGCGGACGCTGCGGCGGACGCGGCGCCGGGCGACGGGACGGCCAGACGGGAAGAACCACGATGACGGCGGACGACGGTACGAGAGGCAGAGACGGCGTGACGGCCAAGGGTGGCGGCGCGCCGCGCGGTGCCCGTACGGGGGCGGGTGCGGGTGTTGCCGCCCGTTCCATCGGTGTACGTGGCGTTCGGTCCCGTTTTCGTGTCGGTGTCGGTGTCGGTTCTGGCTCCGGCTCCGGTTCTGGCTCTGGTTCAGGTTCTGGCTCCTGTGATGACGGGGTGGAGCTCGGGGTCGGGTCACCTGCGGTCCGTGCGGTGCTCGATGCGGCTGCTGGTGCTGGTGCTGGTGCTGGTGCTGGTGCCGGTGCTTGTGCCGGTGCCGGGACGGACCGTGGTGGTGACCCCGAGCTCGGGGTCGCGCTCGCCGCCTACCGGGACGCCCGGGAGTCCGGGGCGCACGCCGCCCGCCCCCGCCGCCGGGACGACTGGCGGCCCCGGGCCGCGCGGCGCCGTCGGCTCGCCGTGCGGGCGTTGATCGGTGCGCTGCTCGCCGGGGTGACCGCGGGCGGCGTCGCGGTGGCCGTCATGGGCCGGCCCGCCGACGACGGGGCCGCGTCGACGGTCGGTCCCCCACGGGGCACCCGTTCCGCGCCGCCCGCGCCGTCGGCCACCGGGGACGACCCGGGCCCGCTGCCCACGGCGACCGGGCCGGACACCACGGCGCCGGGGACGGACCCGGCCGACGGGGCGCGGGAACAGGGGAAGGGCGACGGCGGTGGCCCGGAACACGGTGTGCCCGCAGATGTGGCCGAGCTCTGCCGGGAGTACGACCAACTGCACGGCCCCAAGAAGGACTTGGTCCGCGAGCGGCTGCACGCGGCCACCGAGGGCGACACGGGCGGTGGCCCAGGCGGCGGCACAGGCGGTGGCACGGGCGGTGACGAAACCGTCGAGGACACCTGCGCACGGGTACGGGCCCCGGGGGCCGAGCCGCGGTCGGACGGGGCGTCGGACGGGACGTCGGGCGAGGCCTCGGAGGGCGGCGCGCCAACTCCCGTGAGCACACCGTCCCTTGTGGGGACAGGTGGAGCCCTGCCCGAAGGGTGACGCCCCACCCGCCCTGTCCTCCGCCGAACCTTCGCGTACTCCGCCCGAAACCCCTCTGAGCAGGGGGTTATAGTCACCGTCCGGCCCGCGGAAGCAGCGGGCCGTTTCGATGATGGGGGAGAACGCGCAGTATGCGTACGACAATTACCGCCCGGGCCGCCGGTGCCGCCGCCACCGCCGCCGTCCTCGCATTCGTCCTCACGGGCTGCAACGAGACCGACGACCCGGCGGCCGCGCCGTCCACCGAGTCCTCCGCGCCCGCTGGTGACAAGGGCACCGACGGTGAGCAGGGCACGGGCGGTGCGGGAGACACCGGTGGCTCGGCCGGGGCCGGCGGCGACGCCCCGGCCTCCGACGGCTTCGCGGACGCGCTCGGCGCGGAGGAGGCCGCCACGGCGACGTACAAGGACGACGACGGCGCCACCAAGCTGGAGATCAAGCCCAAGAAGATCGTCAAGGGCGACTGGGCCGACTTCGAGGGCTTCGACCTCGAGGCGGACGACAAGAAGGGCATGGTGCCGTACTACGTCACCGTCTCCTACACCTCGCTCGGCGGCGCCGAGCCGTGGATCACCACCTGGGACGGCAAGCGGAACCTGCTCGCCGGCCCGGACCAGGAGATCGGCCGCATCACCATGCTGGACGACTTCGAGCCGTGCCCGGTCGTCGACCCGAACGTGAAGTCCGGCCAGTTCAAGAAGGGCTACGTCGAAAACATCTGCAAGGTGTACGGGGTGCCTGAGAACACCAAGGAGCTGTACGTGCGCTGGGGCGTCGGCGGCACCGGCGAGGACGTCGACCCGATCGTGTGGAAGGTCCTCGGCTGATCCACAGCCTGTGATCCACGGGATCCACGGCCTGTGATCCACGGCCTCAGCTGACCTCTTTGTGCAGGTCACCGCGGAGTGCGTGGCGGCTTCGGCAGCGATCGGCCGGGGCCGCCACCCCCCACAGGAGAGGCCCCGGCCGTCGCACGGCACGGGCCGCGCGGGCCCGTACTCTCTACAGCGCCGCGCCTGCGTTTTCTGTCACACCGCTCTGCGTCACACCTCGGTCGCGGGGGGTGCAGACATGGACGTGGGGGCTATTCACGCCGTAGCGTCTGGTTCGCGCTGGGCTGCGATACGGGCAGGATGAGGGAGTTGTTGGGGGACGACGCGGAGCTGACCGCCGCGGTGCTCGCGGCACAGGACGGGAACGAGACCGCGTTCCGTTCTGTGTACCGCGCCGTGCATCCACGGCTACTCGGCTATATACGAACGCTGGTGGGCGAGGTGGACGCCGAGGACGTCGCGTCCGAGGCGTGGCTCCAGATCGCCCGCGACCTGGACCGGTTCGAGGGAGACGCGGACCGGTTCCGCGGCTGGGCCGCGCGGATCGCCCGCAACCGCGCCCTCGATCACATACGTATGCGCGGGCGTCGCCCGTCCATCGGCGGTGACGAAACCGAACTCACCGGCAGGCCGGGCGAATCGGACACCGCGGGCGAGGCCATGGAGTCCCTCGCGACCGGTGACACGCTCGCCCTGATCTCCCAGCTCCCGCAGGACCAGGCCGAGGCCGTGGTCCTTCGCGTCGTCGTCGGGCTCGACGCGAAGAGTGCGGCCCAGACCCTCGGCAAGCGTCCCGGCGCCGTGCGCACCGCCGCCCACCGCGGCCTGAAGCGGCTCGCCGAGCTCCTCGGCGAGCAGGCCGTCGAGGGCCTGGACGCGGTGCCTCCGCAGCGGCCTCGACGCCGCGCGGCGACGGCCCCCGCGGCCCCCGCCGGTGTGACGCAATCGCGGGCGCGGACGCAGAAGGACATGTGATGGCGGACGAGGACTACAACTGGCTGGACGGAGATTCCGCGGAGCGCCTGCTGCGCGGTGAGCCCGTCGATGACATCGCCGTTGCCGCCGCCGACGATCACACCAGGGCGCAGATGGAGCGGCTCTCGGCCGCGCTCGGCGCGGCGCGCGCGGTGCACGGGTTGCCTGCCGGAGGCCCGGCTTCGGCTGCCGCTGCTTCTTCTTCCGCTGCTGCCTCCGCATCCTCCGCATCCTCTGCTTCTCCTTCGCGTACGGCTTCGTCGTCCGCGTCGTCCTCGGCGGGTGCTGTTTCGCGTACGTCCGCGGCCACCGGTGCCGCCGGCTCCGGTGCCGCCCCCGGCGCGCTGCCCGGTGAGGACGCCGCGCTCGCCGCCTTCCGCGCGGCGCGTGCCGCACGCGCGACGAGGGCTACCGGGGCCGCTGGTGCCTCGGCGCTCACCGACCGGGGCGCGGTCCGTATCGGACGCTCGGGCGGGCGCGGGCGCTGGGGTCGGCCCATACGGTTCGGGCTCGCCGCGGTGGTCGCGGCCTGCACGCTCGGCGGGGTCGCCGTGGCGGCGGGCACCGGTGTGATTCCGCTGCCGTTCGGCGACTCGTCGCCGGGGCCCAGCTCCTCCGTCTCGCCCGACCCGGCCTCGCCGGACCCGCTCCTCTCGCCGTCGCCCGGGACCTCCGAGCCGGGGCATGACATCGCGGGTACGGGCGACGCGACGCCGGACGGGCACGGCTCCCCGCAATCGCCGGGCGGCCACCCGAGCCATGGCGACGGCGACACCGCTCCGGGATCGGGCGGCGGCACCGGGACGCTGCCGGAGCCGGGGCACCCCTCCGCGGACCCGGGCGACCTGCGCGACCGGGTGGTCCAGGCCTGCCGCGACTACCAGGGCGGCAGGCCGCTCGACGCCGCGACGCAGCGCCGCCTGGAGCGGGCGGCCAAGAGCGCCGAGGACGTCCGCCGCTTCTGCGGCAAGGTTCTTGAGGCCGAGCGCCAGGGCAGTAGGCCCGGGTCCGGCTCCGGTTCCGGCGAACGGGACTCGGAGAGCGGCAAGGGCGGCAGCGGCGGCGGTAGCGGCAAGGGCGGTAGCGGCGGCGGTAAGGACGAAGGCTCCGCCGACGAGGGCGAGAAGGGTGACCGAGGCGACAAGGTCGAAGGCAGGTCGGGCCGCGTCGGCGCGCCCGCCCCCTCGGCCCCCTCGTCCGCGACCCCTACGCCCACGCCCACCGACAGCTCGACGCCCACCTCGAGCCCCAGCTCAACTCCTACGTCGACGCCGACGACCACCGAGCCCGAGCCCGAGCAGACTTCCTCGGCCTCGTAGAGGCGCCCTCTGCTCGCCTTCCTCCGCGTACCTCTGCTCGTCTCCCTCCGCGTACCTCTGCTCGCCTTCCGCGCCTCCTCCGCGCCTCCTCCGCGTCCCCCTCGCGTCTTCTCCGCACCCCTCCTCCCACCTCCCTCCCCTCATCGATCGATCCGTGGATCCGGCCCGCAAAGAGTCGTGATCATTCCGTGATTCAACGGGTGTGACACTTTTTGGCCCCGGCGCGCAGTTAGAAGTGAGCCGACTGGTCATCGGCTTCAGCGCGAGCCGGGGTTCCCCCCGTACCCGAGGCTCAGCGCATTGGCGGGGGTGGGACACGTTCCCCCGGTCCCACCCCCGCCCTCACTCTCTCCGCACTCGCGGCACACCCCCGGCCCCCCACGGGCTCACCGGTAGACGACGACCTTGTCGCCCTTCTTCACCTGCGCGTACAGCCGCGCGATCTTCTTCTCGTCCCGTACGTTCACGCAGCCGTGCGAGGCGCCCGCGTACCCCGTGGCCTTGAAGTCGGACGAGTAGTGCACCGCCTGGCCGCCGCTGAAGAACATCGCGTACGGCATCGGGGTGTCGTAGAGCGTCGAGACGTGGTGGCGCGATTTCCAGTACACCTGGAAGACGCCCTCGCGGGTCGGCGTGTACTGCGCGCCGAAGCGCACGTCGACGGTCGTGCGCGCCTTGCCGTCGACCATCCAGGTCAGGGTGCGGCTCTTCTTGCTGATGCACAGCACCCGGCCCGTCAGGCACCGCTTGTCGGGCGCGGCGGCGGGCTGGTCCCCGCCCGCGTACAGCTCGAAGTAGCCCGGCTTGCCGGTCATGTCGAGCAGCTTCTGCCAGGTGACCGGGTCGGTCTCGCCGGTGCGCGGCAGGCCGCGCTTGCCCTGGAAGCCCTTGACGGCCTTCGTCGTGGCGTCGCCGTACTCCCCGTCCGGATACGCGAAGAACCACGCGAGCGCGCGCAGCCGCGCCTGAAGTTCGCGCACCTTCATGCCCTCGTCACCGGGCGCGAGCAGCGCGTCCTGCGCCTCGGGCCTCGAGGACGGGCTCTGTGCGGGCTGCTGCGCCTCTGCCGCGTTGACCGGAGGCCGCGATCCGGTCGACGGCGGCTTGGACAGCGGCTTGCCATCCATCGGCTGCGGATTGCAGGCGCTCGCGACGGCCATGGCGGCGGCGACGCCCACGGACACGACTGATCTACGTATGACGGATGTGCGGTCCACCACGCCCCCCAGGTCCCCTTTTCCCTTTTTCCCCTTTTCACCTCTGAGATGTCTTCCGCGCGACAATGGTTGCCAACCGTGGCGGAATTCTGTGAGCAAGCTCCTAGCGTGCGGCACTCCACGGCGCGCACGCCGCCCACTACAGTCCGTCGCGAGGGTCGGCATTACCAACAGGTAGCTCTAGCGGGAGGCACAGCACATGGCGCGCGAGTCCGAGTCGGGACTGCCGATCGAGCCGGTGTACGGACCGGACACCCTCGAAGGATGGGACCCGGCTCAGCAGCTCGGTGAGCCCGGGGCGTACCCCTTCACCCGCGGCGTGTACCCGTCCATGTACACCGGGCGGCCGTGGACGATGCGCCAGTACGCCGGCTTCGGCACGGCCGTGGAGTCCAATGCCCGCTACAAGCAGCTGATCGCGAACGGCACGATGGGCCTGTCCGTCGCTTTCGACCTGCCGACGCAGATGGGCCACGACTCGGACGCCCCGATCGCGTCCGGCGAGGTCGGCAAGGTCGGCGTGGCGATCGACTCGATCGAGGACATGCGGATCCTGTTCGGCGGCATCCCGCTGGACAAGGTGTCGACGTCGATGACGATCAACGCGCCGGGCGCGCTGCTGCTGCTCCTCTACCAACTGGTGGGTGAAGAGCAGGGAGTTCCGGCGGAGAAGCTGACGGGGACCATCCAGAACGATGTGCTCAAGGAGTACATCGCCCGTGGCACGTACATCTTCCCGCCCAAGCCCTCGCTCCGCCTGATCGCGGACATCTTCAAGTACTGCCGGGCCGAGATCCCGAAGTGGAACACCATCTCGATCTCCGGCTACCACATGGCCGAGGCGGGCGCGTCCCCCGCGCAGGAGATCGCGTTCACGCTCGCGGACGGCATCGAGTACGTGCGGACCGCGGTCGCGGCCGGGATGGACGTGGACGACTTCGCCCCCCGCCTCTCCTTCTTCTTCGTGGCCCGTACGACGATCCTCGAAGAGGTCGCCAAGTTCCGTGCCGCGCGGCGGATCTGGGCCCGCGTGATGAAGGAAGAATTCGGCGCGAAGAACCCCAAGTCGCAGATGCTCCGCTTCCACACGCAGACGGCGGGCGTGCAGCTGACGGCCCAGCAGCCCGAGGTGAATCTCGTCCGCGTGGCCGTGCAGGGCCTCGGCGCGGTGCTCGGCGGCACCCAGTCGCTGCACACGAACTCCTTCGACGAGGCCATAGCGCTGCCGACCGACAAGTCCGCCCGCCTCGCGCTGCGTACGCAGCAGGTGTTGGCGTACGAGACGGACGTGACCGCGACCGTGGACCCGTTCGCGGGCTCGTACGTCGTCGAGAAGATGACCGACGACGTGGAGGCCGCGGCCCTCGAACTCATGGGCAAGGTCGAGGACTTGGGCGGCGCCGTGAACGCCATCGAGCACGGCTTCCAGAAGAGCGAGATCGAGCGCAGCGCCTACCGGATCGCCCAGGAGACCGACAGCGGCGAGCGCGTCGTCGTCGGCGTCAACCGCTACCAGCTCGACGAGGAGGAGCCCTACGAGCCGCTCCGCGTCGACCCGGCGATCGAGCAGCAGCAGGCCGAACGCCTCGCGAAGCTGCGCGCCGAACGCGACCAGCCCGCGGTCGACGCGGCGCTTGCGGCGTTGCAGGAAGCGGCGAAGGGCGAGGACAACGTCCTCTACCCGATGAAGGACGCGCTGCGCGCCCGCGCGACGGTGGGGGAGGTCTGCGACGCGCTGCGGGAGGTGTGGGGGACGTACGTGCCCAGCGACGCGTTCTGACGCTTCCGGGGCTGCGCCGCTTCGCCACTCGAACGGGTGAGCCCGTGCCGTATGTCTGCGGTGCGGGCTACTCTCGAAGCACAGTGATCCCCGAAAGGAGGGTGCCATGGCTGTGATGGAGCACGAGGTCGTGGAGCGAAAGATGACGCTCGTCGATGCTGCCGAATACCTGTGGGACGCGTTGCCCGGGCACCGAGTGGAGATTCTCCAGGGGAGCCTGACTGTGACACCGCCGGCCGACGGGACTCATGCGCTGTCGTTGACCTGCCTGATGGACGCGCTCAAGGCGGGGGCCCAAGAAGCGGGGCTACGGCGGGTACAGGGAATTGGGGTGTCGCTTCCTACCCGGCCGGGCGACTATGCGCTCCCCGACCTCTCACTGGTTGACGAGGACTTCCGTGACGCCCGGACCGCGAGTGGCTGCTATGCGCCGAACGTCTTCCGCCTCGTCGTCGAGGTAACGTCCCCGTCGAACTGGGCGGTCGACCTATATGCCAAGGCCGAGTGCTATGCCGTAGCGGGCATTCCCGTGTACGTCGTCGTAGATCGCAAGCACGACCGTGTAGTGGTTCTGACCGATCCCGAGGGCGAGGAGTACCGCGCCCGCTCCACGTACAAGCGCGGATCCGTGGTGCCCTTCCCGGACTCCATCGGAATTTCGCTGAAGATGTCGGTGGACGTGCTCCTCGACGGTGAGTAGGTTCGCCCGAACAGGCTTAGGCCGCCCCTTCCACACCCTCTGGGCCGCCACCACCGTCTCCAACCTCGGGGACGGCATCGTCGCGGCCGCCGCCCCGCTGCTCCTCGCCTCCGCCACCGACGACCCCGTGCTCATCGGGCTTGCCGTCTTTGCGCAGCAGCTGCCTTGGCTGCTCTTCTCCTTGGTCAGTGGGGCGCTCGTCGACCGGGTCGACCGGCGGCGGCTGATCGTCACCGTGCATCTGATCCGCGGGGTCGTCGTGGGCGGGCTCGCGCTCGCCGTCTGGTCCGGGCAGGCGTCCATTCCCGTGATCTACGCGACCGGGTTCCTGCTCGGCGTGTGCGAGACCCTCGGGGACAACGCCTCCGCCACTCTCATCCCCGCCGTCGTCCGCGACACCGACCTGCCCCGGGCCAACGCCCGGATGCAGGCCGCGTTCGTCGTCGCCAACAGGCTCGCCGGGCGGCCGCTCGGCGCCGCCCTGTTCGTGGCCGCGGCCGCGTTGCCGTTCGGGGTGAACGCCGCGACCTTCGTGGCTGCCGCCGTGCTCATCGCGACCCTGCGCAAGGTGCCGCGTGCCGAGCCGCCGCCCGAGCGCCGGGACCTGCGCGGCGAGATCGTCGAGGGTGTGCGCTGGCTCTGGCACGAGCCGGTGGTCCGGATGATCGCGCTCGCGCTGCTCCTGATGAACATCACGCTGCTCGCCGGGTTTTCGGTGCTTGTCCTCTACGCCCGCGATCAGCTCGGGCTCGATGCCTACGGGTACGGCCTGCTGCTCACCGCCACCGCCGTGGGCGGGCTGCTCGGGGCGGTGTGTGCGCCGCGGCTCCAGGCACGGTTCTCGGGGGCGACGCTGCTGCGTGCCGGGCTCGTGATCGAGACGCTCACGCATGTCGGCCTCGCGCTCGCCGGGACCGTGTGGCTCGCCGGGCCCGTGCTCGTCGCCTTCGGGGTGCACAGCGCGGTGTTCAACGCCGTCGAGCTGACCCGGCGGCAGCGGGCCGTGCCCGAGGCGCTGCGCGGGCGGGTGCAGAGCGTGTTCATGACCTTCGCCGTGGGCGGGAACGCCCTGGGTGCCCTCGTCGGCGGGCCCATTGCCGCCCGGTTCGGGATCGCCGGGCCCTTCTGGTTCTCCGCCGCCGCCATGGCCGTACTGACCTGTGTCGCCTGGCGGCCGTTCGGGCGGAACCTCACCCGGGCTTCGACGCGAGCCGCCGCCGCAGCAGCGGAGTCAGCCACTTCTCCACGTACCGGTTGAGCAGCCAGGCCAGGATCAGCATCAGCCCCACCGTAAGCACGAACGTCGCCCACGACGGCAGTCCGAAGTAGCGGTACAGGAAGCGGACCGAGACCCAGCCCAGGTGTTCGTGCACCAGGTAGAAGGGGTACGTCAGGGCGCCGGCCGTGGTCAGCCAGGACCAGTTGACGCGGTGCAGGTAGCCGAGGGCTATCGCCGCCACCGCCGCGTACCCCAGCGTCACCACCGCGATGATCGACCACGACGGGCGGAAGGAGAACAATTCCGGATCGGCCGGGTGCCACAGGCGGTCCACCGCGTAGTGCTGGCCCAGCAGCCAGCTCACCGCCACGATGCCCCACGCCGTCAGGTCCTTGCGGTCCCGGTGGACCAGATACAGGCCGATGCCGCCTATGAAGTACGGGGCGTACTCGGGCATCAGGACCAGGTCGAGGAGCGGCTCGTTCGCGCCCTCCGCTATCGCCGCCGCCAGCGTCCAGACCGCGCAGAACAGGATGATGCGCTGCCGGTTCGCTCCCGGCAGCACGATGCAGAGGGCGAACAGGGCGTAGAACCGGACCTCCGCCCAGAGCGTCCAGCACACACCGAGGACGCGGTCCACGCCGAGCGGCTGCTGCAGCATCGACAGGTTCACCAGCATGTCGCTGGGAGAGACCGCCTCGTAGATCACCGGCGGCAGCGCGAAGACCGCGGTCACCAGGAGCACCGCCGCCCAGTACGAGGGCAGCAGGCGCGAGGCGCGCGAGGCGAAGAAGGAGCGCAGCGGCCGCCCCCACCCGCTCATGCAGATCACGAAGCCGCTGATGACGAAGAAGATCTGGACGCCCAGGCAGCCGAACGCGAACCACTCGTGTGCGGTGGGGAATTGGACCTTCGGCGAGCTGCCCCAGGCCTGGGAGATCTCGCCGTCGCGGCCGCCGTAGTGGTACGCCGCCACCATCAGGGCGGCGATCAGGCGCAGGCCGTCCAGGGCGCGCAGCCGCCCCGCCGACGCCGCCCGCGGTATGACCTTGATCCTCGGGCTCGGGGCGGGCGCGGTGGTGTCCGAAGGGCGGGGCAGTGTGGTCCCGGTGGGGCTGGTGAAGCTCATCCGAGCGCTGCCCGCTTGACCGCACGGGCCCGCCGCGCCACCCGCCGTACCGTCGCATTACGCGGGATGAAGTCCAGCTGCGAGGGGATCGCACCCGGCAGCGCGAGCGCGGTGAGGCGACGCCGCTTGAAGTACCGCCTGGTGTGGGCGTTCAGATGGTTGGCGAGGTACGCCTCCGTCTCGGACCGCAGCTCCGGATAGATCTGCGGCTGCATCGCGAAGCCCACCGCCCGCAGCAGGCCGGTGAGTTCGAGGCCGGACGCGTTCTGCGCCTGCACCTTCACCGCGGTGGGGTCGGCGAGGTCGGGCAGGAGCGCGTCGACGAGGGTGACCGGCACGCGATTGCTGTTCTGGTACGGCGCCAGGCGCTCAAGCAGCAGCTCGGTGCCGGTGCGCGCCACCGGCAGGTCGTACAGCGTGGCGGCGGTGAGCAGCGCGGTGGAGAAGCAGCCGACGACCAGGGCGGGCCGCATCCGCTGGTACAGGACCTCGGCGAGCAACGGCTCGTCGAACACGGTGAGTTCGGCGCCGAGCTGCTCCGCCTCCTGCTCCAGGCGGCGCGACCAGCGGGCGGGCGCCGACGGGTGCGGCTTGAACACCACGCGGGTGTGGCCGAGTTCGACCGCGCCCTTGAGCATCCGCAGATGCAGATCCTCCTCCTCTTCGGCGCTGAGGATGTCGAGCGCCGAGAGGTACTGGCCGAGCAGCAGCGCCGGGCGGCCCTCGGGCAGCGCGACCGTCTGCTCGGCGTCGGCGAGCTCGCCGAGGACCTTGGTGAAGGCGTCGTTCGGGATGATCTCCGCCTCGACCCCGAACTCGGTGAGCAGCAGCGGCTCGAGGCCCGGCACCAGGTCGAGGTGGAGCAGCCGGTCGATGCGGGTACCCACCAGCGGGTCGATCTTGTTGCGCGTGGGGCCGTAGCTCATCAGGCCGTCCGCGTAGACGTCCACGGGCGCGCCCGTGAAGATCCGCGCGAGCGCCGAGGACGGGTTGACCTGGATCGACTCGACGACCAGCTCGACCGCGTCGTCCCCGAGCCCCCACAGCAGGCGCAGATACCGCTCCCACATCGGGATGTCATCGGCGCGCGGGGACCAGCCGCCCGGGTGGAGCGGGGCGATCGCCTCGTTCCAGGAGATCACCCCGTCGAAGCGGTCGCGAAGCCGCTCGAAGGCGGGCGCGTCGTCGAGGGCCGGGGTGGTCTCCGGGGTGGCCGCGTTATTGCTGACCAGGAGGAGCCGCCGGTGCGCGGGGCGGAAGCAGTCCGCGTCCAGGGCGGCGGCGAGCGTGGCGGCGCCGTACAGCGTGGAGGCGAAGAAGATCTGCGTGGTGCCGTCGGCGGTCCTGGTCGTGCTCATGGTGTGCGTGGTGCTCGTGGGGCGCGTCGTATGCGTCGTATGCCTGGAGGCCGCTTCCGCGTTCACTGGGCAGCCACCTCCGCCGTCACTGGGCGTCGGCGCAGTCGCCGCAGCCGGGTGGCGCGCTTGACGTCCATGGAGTCGAGCGCCTCGTCGAGTACGTCCTGCGGCATCCGCTTCAGTGCCGCGGCGCTCATCGAGCGCAGCTTTCGGGCCACGGGTGGTTCAAACCTTTCGATGGATCCCAGGTGGTGCGAAATGATCGCGCAGTACGTACGGACCGCCTTCGGAAGCAATGTCGAAGCCTCCGGATCGGCCGCGGTTTCCCGTACCACCTGGTCGAATGCCCGAATGAAATCGAGCTGCCGGACATCACCGATCTGAGTCAGGGACGACGCGACCCCGCGCCGGTAGTGCACGCCAAGGAGGCCGAGAACCGCGAAGGATTCGGCCTCCCGGTGAAGCCGCCAGATCCACGGCCGGTCCTCCGCGGTGCGCAGCCCGTCCGTGAAATGCAGCAGGCCACGGTCGACCAGGCGGCGGTGATACATCCCGGCCCAGGCGTACGCGTAATCCACCGCCGTTGAGCGGTCCGCGGGCAGGATCGCCGCGCGCGGATCGAGCACGACGCCCCGGCGGCCGTGCGGGAAGCGGTGCACCGAGCGGGCCCGCGCCGTGCACTGGACGTGGTCCGTGCGCACGAAGTCGACGCCCAACTCCTCCATGGCGCCGAGGAGTTGCTCGTAGTACCCGGGGGCGAGCCAGTCGTCGCCGTCCAGGAACGTGAGGTACTCGCCGCGAGCCGCGTCGAGACCGGTGTTCCGGGCAGTGGCCAGACCGCCGTTCTGCTCGTGCCGGATGTACTGGACCTGCGCGACGTCGGAGAGGTCGCGCTCGGCACGGCGCAGAATCTCCGGGGTGTCGTCTCGTGAACGGTCGTCGACGAGTACGAATTCGAAGTCTGCGCGCGCATTGGATCTGAGGCTTCTCAGAGTGTCCGGCGCGTATTGCTGCACGTTGTAGAACGGCACGATGACGGAGAGCTTAACCACGCAGGGGACACTAGGTGTCCGGACGCCATTCGTCTCGACCCTCAGTGGGATGGTAGGTGAACGACGCATGGCGGATTGGTTAACCGGCCTGATTCCCGGGCCAGTTAGTCATTCTGCGGTCTGCTGTTAACCGTTTGTTGCGTTCCGGTTGGGCCGCGGCTCCGAATGCCTTCCTAGCGTCTGTGACGTGCCAAGTCAGCAGAAGCAGCAGCGGGTCGCCGTACTCGCCGATTCCGACACCCGGTGGAAATGGGGCGCGCTCACCGCGCACCGCCTGGTGCCGGACGCCCGGCTCGACGGCTATCTGCTCCGCGGCCGGGCGACGCCCACGCCCCGCCAGCTCGAAGAGGTGGGCGTCCGCGCGGACACGCTGCGTGAGGTCACCGCGGTCGAGTTCCTGCGGGACATGGAGCAGGGCCTCCGGGATATGGAGCAGGGCGAGGAAGCGCCGTACGACGTGATCGTGCTCGCCCTCGTCGGCGGTGCCGTCCAGGCCGTCCTGCACGGGCTCGCCCGCGCGTGGCAGGGACGGAAGCGTCGCCCCGTGGTCGTCACCGGCTATGTCGGCGTCGTCTACGAGAAGCTCGCGGACGGTCTGCTGCTTCGGCACGGCGCGGACGTCGTCCTCGCCAACTCCCGTCAGGACGCGGAGCGTTTCCGCGCCGTGTACGAGGGAGTGGGCGCCGACGCGTCGAGCGTCGTGGAGTGCGCGCTGCCGTTCCTCGGCGGCGCCGCGTACGAGCCGGGCACCCCGCACGATCCGTACACGGTCGTGTTCGCTGCGCAGCCCTCCGTACCGGAGAGCCGCGCGGACCGTACGTATCTGCTGCGGCGGATGGCTCAGCACGCCCGCCGCCACCCGGACCGCGAGGTCCTCATCAAGCTCCGCTCCCGGCCCGGCGAGCACACCACGCACCTCGAAGAGCTGCCGTACCAGAAGCTCGCCAAGGCCGTGCCGCTGCCGCCCAACTGCCGCCTGGTGTACGGGCACATGGGCGAGGTCCTGGACCGCACCGACCTCCTGGTCACGGTGTCCTCGACCGCCGCCCTGGAGTCCCTGCACCGGCGCATCCCCACCGCGGTCCTCACCGACCTCGGGGTGCGCGAGGCGCTCGGCAACCACCACTTCATCGGCTCCGGCTGCCTGGCCTCCTGGGACCAGCTGGACGAGGGGCACGTTCCGGCGCCGGACGAGGCGTGGCTGGCCCGGCAGGGCGTCGCCGCGGACGGGGCGTACGAGACGGCTTACGACGCCGCCCGGGCCCGCGTCACGGTGCTCGCCGCGGCGAGTACCGCCGGTGAGCTCCCGCCCATCGCCCCGTACTACAGCCGCACCACCGCCCCGGGGTATCTGCCCGGCATCCTCGCCCGGCACCACCTCGGGCCCGACGGCGCACCCCTGCCGGGCGCGCCCGCGGCCGCCAAGGAGCCGGGACCCGTGCGCCAGGTCGTGCGCCAGGCCGCCCGCGGCGCCTACCGGCACGGGGTGCAGCGGGTGGCCCCGGTGATCCGGCGGATGGGGGAGCTGTGAGCGCCGCCGCGAGCCGCCTCGCACCCCGCTGCGAGCCCCCCGTACGACGCCCGCGAGCCCTCGTACGACCTCCCCGAATCCTCAAGGAGACCTGCCCATGAGCACCTCGGAAGCGCGCCAAGGAGCGCGCCAAGGAGCGCGTCAGGGAGCGCACCAAGGAGCGCGCCACGGAGTACGCCGCGTGCTCGCCGTGATCCCCGCCCGCGGCGGCTCCAAGGGTGTACCCGCCAAGAACCTCGCCCCCGTGGGCGGCGTGCCGCTGGTCGCCCGGGCCGTACGCGAGTGCCGCGCCGCCCGGCTCGTCACCGACGTCGTGGTCTCCACCGATGACCAGGCCATCGCGGCCGTGGCCCGCGAGGCGGGCGCCGAGGTGGTGCTTCGCCCGGCCGCCATCGCCGGGGACACCGCCACCTCCGAGGCCGCCGTCCTGCACGCCATGGACGCCCACGAGGCGCTGCACGGCGCGACCGTGGACGTCGTCCTGCTCGTGCAGTGCACCAGCCCGTTCCTGACCCGCGAGGACGTGGACGGCGTTGCCGGTGCGGTGGTCGAGAAGGGCGCCGAGACGGCCCTGACCGTGGCGCCGTTCCACGGCTTCGTGTGGCGCGACAGCGAAGATGACGCCGACGCGGCGAGTGCCGCGGGGGGCGCGGTCTCCGGCGTCATCGCCGCCCAGCGCGCCGGTGGTGGCACCACGGTGGTGGCGGACGCGAAGACCGCGGGCACCGCGGGCGGCTACGGCGTCAACCACGACAAGTCCTTCCGGCCGCGCCGCCAGGACCGGCCCCAGGACCTCCTGGAGACCGGTGCCGCGTACGCCATGGACGCCGCGGGCTTCCGCGAGCACAGGCACCGCTTCTTCGGCCGTACGGACCTGGTGCGCACCGACCCCGCGCGGACCCTGGAGGTCGACGACCCGCACGACCTCGCCCGCGCCCGGGCCCTGGCCCCCCTCCTGGACCGCGCGGACCTCCCGACCCGGGAGGACATCGCGGCCATCGTCATCGACTTCGACGGCACCCAGACCGACGACAGGGTGCTGATCGACTCCGAAGGACGGGAACTGGTCGCCGTGCACCGCGGCGACGGACTAGGCATCGCGGCGCTGCGCAAGGCCGGGATTCCGCTCCTGATCCTGTCCACGGAACAGAACCCGGTCGTCGCCGCAAGGGCCCGGAAATTGCACATCCCGGTCCTGCACGGCATCGACCGCAAGGACCTCGCCCTCAAGCAGTGGTGCGAGGAGCAGGGCATCGCGCCCGAGCGCGTGCTCTACGTCGGCAACGACGTCAACGACCTGCCGTGCTTCAGCCTCGTCGGCTGGCCCGTGGCGGTCGCCAGCGCCCACGACGTCGTCCGCGGCGCCGCACGCGCGGTCACCACCACCCCTGGTGGCGACGGCGCGATCCGAGAGATCGCGTCCTGGATCCTCGGTCCCTCTCTCAACAAGTAAGGAAATTCCTGCTGTGTCTACTTCGTCTTCTACGTCCCGCCTCCGCACCCTCGGCAACAAGACCGCGGGCCCCGGCCGTCCCGTCTACGTCACCGGCGAGATCGGCATCAACCACAACGGCGACCTCGAGAACGCCTTCGCGCTCATCGACGTGGCCGCCGAGGCCGGCTGCGACGCGGTGAAGTTCCAGAAGCGCACCCCGGAGATCTGCACCCCGCGCGACCAGTGGGACATCGAGCGCGACACCCCCTGGGGCCGGATGACGTACATCGACTACCGGCACCGCGTGGAGTTCGGTGAGGACGAGTACCGCCAGATCGACGAGCACTGCAAGAAGCGCGGCATCGACTGGTTCGCCTCCCCGTGGGACACCGAGGCCGTCGCCTTCCTGGAGAAGTTCGACATCCCGGCCCACAAGGTCGCCTCGGCCTCGCTCACGGACGACGAGCTGCTCCGCGCCCTCCGCGCCACGGGCCGCACGATCATCCTGTCCACGGGCATGTCGACCCCGAAGCAGATCCGCCACGCGGTCGAGGTCCTGGGCTCGGACAACATCCTGCTCTGCCACGCGACTTCGACCTACCCGGCGAAGGCGGAGGAGCTGAACCTCCGCGTCATCAACACCCTGCAGGGCGAGTACCCGAACGTCCCGATCGGCTACTCCGGCCACGAGACGGGCCTGCAGACCACGCTGGCCGCGGTCGCCCTGGGCGCCTGCTTCGTGGAGCGCCACATCACTCTGGACCGCGCGATGTGGGGCTCCGACCAGGCGGCGTCGGTCGAGCCGCAGGGCCTGCAGCGCCTCGTCCGCGACATCCGCGCCATCGAGTCGTCCCTCGGCGACGGCGTCAAGAAGGTGTACGAGTCCGAGCTCGGCCCGATGAAGAAGCTCCGCCGCGTCACCGGTGTCGTCGCCGAGACGGAGTCTGCGGCTGCCGACGCCGACCGCGAGCCGGTCGCGGTCTGACCAGGCGGCCGGGCGACACGATGACGTCCACACACGGGCCCGGCACCGGGCCCACCGGCACCCCCCGGGATGCGGAGGCGACGGCTCCCGCGCCCCGCATCCCGGGCCGCCGGCACCCCGAGCCCGCCGCGGCGGCGGAAGGCCGCCCGGCGGGCCCGGGGCGTGAAACGGGGCGCGAAGAAGAGGCCACCTCGGCCGGGGACGGCGCCGTGGGACACACCTTGGCCTTCGTGGAGAGCCCGGTACAACTGCTCAACGTCCTGGAATGGGCGTACGCGGCGGGGCTGCGGCAGCAACAGGACCGAGGCAATGCCTCGCTCACCATCGTCGTCCTGTCCCCCCTGGACCCGATGTCCCGCGGCCAGCTCCGCCGCGTCGCGGAACTCGCCCGGGACGAGCACTGGACGGTCCGCTGGCAGGAGGCACGGGGCGGCGCGGCGGCACCCCTGAAGACGGTAGGGGCGCTGACACCGGACCTCCGCAAGGCAGACCGGGTCGTCATCGGCGACCCCTTCTCCCGCTACGTACAACTCCTGCTGACGATCACGCGCGCCCGCGACCTGGTGGTGGTCGACGACGGCACGGCCACGATGGAGTTCATCGCCCAACTCGGCGACGGCGAACGCCTGGTGCGCTGGCACCGCAGAGGCGGCCGCCCAGGCGCACGCGACCTGATCTTCGCCCCCTTCGCGAAGGCGGCGGTCCGCCGCCTGACCCCCACCCGGGACCGCGAAGTCGAAGTCTTCTCGTCCATGCCCGTGGACCAGGCCCCGGAGGGCATCCACCGCACGGAAAACACCTTCGCCTGGACCCGAGCCCGCTTCGGCCCGCCCCGCATCACGAAGGGCGCGGCAGACCTGGTGGGCACGTCCTTGGTGGAGACGGGTGTGGTGGACGCGGACCGTTACCTAGAGGCGGTCACGACACTCGCCCGCACCCACAACGCCACGCGCTACTTCGCCCACCGCAGAGAATCCACGGACAAGCTCCACCGCCTGGCCGCGACAACGGGCCTGGAAATCGTCCGCCCCGACCTGCCATTGGAACTCATCGCCCGTAGAGGGCCCATTGGCCGGACGATACTGAGCTTCCCGTCAACGGTCGTCCACACGTTGCCGCTCGCCTTGGCGGGGACGGGGGTGGAGGTGGCGGTGTGCGACATCGACCGGGACTGGCTTACGGAGGGGGCTTCGCCTCGGGCTGAGGGGTTTTTGTCGGGGGTTACGGGGACGGCTCGGGATGTGCACCGGCTTCAGTCGGTACGGACGGCTTGAGCCGAGGACTCAGGCAGCGGCCTTGGCCGCGGCGACTTCGCGTGCACGGACGGCGAGTTCACGCACGGGGCGGGCGGTCGGGTGCGTGCGCAGTGCGGTGCGCATGGTGCGGAAATGGTCGTCACCGCGGTTGGAGGAGACGTGTTCGTACTCGTCCAGGAACCGTGACCAGCTCTCGCAGGCCGCGTCCAGGTGCCCCAGGCGCAGTTGACGTTGCGCGAGGACCGCGTAGGCGTGGACGCGCCCTTGGCGTTCCTGTTCGGGCTGGAAGCGAATGGACTGCTTCAGGGCCTTGATCGACCCTTCGAAGTCACCCTCCTCGCACAGGACATGGGAGACATGGAAGAGGTACGCGGTCCGGTCGTAACCTCCGATGGCGTCCCTGCGGTTGTCCGCCCTCGACAGCGCGATTTCAGCTTCCTTGAGCCGAGCGTGCGCTTGGTGCTTGAGGCCGACCATGGACGCGGAGTGGGCCTGCTGTCCGCGCAGGAACGCCACCAGGCGTGGCCCCGCGGCGGGTGCGGCTTCCGCGGCGGAGTCCGCGAATTCCAGGGCTTTGGAGCCGTATCGCAAATTGGAGGCCTGGAGCGACATGCCGCGCAGGGTCCTGCAGAACGTGACCTGATCTTCTGCTTCGCGGGCGAGGCCGAGTGCCTGGACGTAGTAGCGCTGCCCAAGACCGTGAGCCTTCTCGTACATCGCCATCCATCCGGTCAGATATGTGAGATCGGAGGCGGCGGCGAGCATCTTCTTGCGGACGGAGGGGGTTGCCTGCGCTTGGAGCCAAGGGCCGACCGTGTTGACGAGGAACGCCGAGGCCATGGGCATGGCGTGCCCGGCCCCGAGTTCATCGAGAATGTCCGCGATCCGCTCGGTCATGGTGCGAACCGACTGCACCTGTGAGGCGCCGACGCGAACGGTCTTCTTGCCCGGGGTGACGGGCGCGTCCGCGGCCCGCGCGGGCAGGGTGAACGCGGGTACGGACAAGGCAGCAGAGAAGACGGTGGCAGCCAGCACGCTGCGGCGGGACGGATCCATCGTTGCCCCTTCCGAGGTCGGTCAACTCCTGCGGAATTCACGGTGTTCAGGTCTTTCCGTCTTCTCACGGTACCCGTGCAGAGTGTCGGAGCGGTTACCTGCTGCACCGGCGCCGAACGTGGCATCGAGGCGGGACCGCTCCATCAGGCCATGGCATCGGTCCTGTCGGCGAGGCGCTTCAACTCCGGGGGAGCGGAACGACCTGCGACGAGCATGAGGTCACGGACAGCTGACCGGGCCGCTACATGCGACTGAATCATCTCGGGTGCGAGTTCTTCGGAGCGCAGGAACCATTGAAGCGCCTCGCCGACGTGGCGGAGCTGCGCGTGGGCGCGGCCGAGATCCATGGCGAGTCGGGCTTGACGCTCGATTGAGAGATGGGCGGCGTCCAATGCCTCGCCGATGTCGAGCGCTTCTCCGGCGTCGCCGAGGTCCACGGCCACCGAGACCGCCTGGATTTCCACATTGGTCGGGCCGAACTCCAGGTCGAAGTCGTTTCTGTCCTCGCCGAGTTGGCGCGCGACACGGCGGGCATACTCCAGTTCCCTACGCGCGTCGGAGCGGTTCTCACAACGGGCGTACACCAGGGCCAGGACCAGGCGCAGGGAGCCGAGAAGAGACAGTGCTTCTTGAGTGGCACGCTGGGCGTCGTCTGTGTGTCGCTGGAGGACGCTGGCCGCCGAACGTGCCGCATGCTCGGCCTGGTCGTAACGCTTGAGCCGGACGAAGGCGTGGGTCAGCCGGAAAATGCCTGCGAAGACGTCCAGCGGTCTGCCCGATCGCTCAGCCGCGCTGATGGAACGGTCCGCTGCCATCCAGGCGGCATCTGCCTCGTTCTGACGGACGAACGCGGCCGCGAGAGCGTGATAGGCGCGCGCAAGTAGCGCGTATGCCTCGGGCCGGTCCGCCTTGGCCGTCGTGCGCGTCGCGCGCTCGAGGCGCGGCAGGTTGCGAGCCAGAACGCTGCTCAGTTCCGCGAACTGGTCGTCGTGAGCCAGGCGCCAGATATGGTCCACGGCTGCTCTGAGACCAGCCAACTCGTGGCTCTCTTCCGGGTCTTCCGAAGCAAGGACGACATCGAGAGCGGGATGACCAGAGATCAGGAGCCTGGCCTGATCCAAGTCATTCGGCTCCGGATCGGACGCCGGTGCTTCAGCCGGTTGCGGCGCGTCCGGGCGCAGCCCCTGGACCGAGACTCCGAGGGCATCTGCCAACAGCCTTAGTACGTCCAGGCGGTTGACCGGCTGGACGCCACGCTCGACCTGGGACAGCCAGCTCGGAGTCCGGCCGATCTCGGCGGCGAACTGCTTCTGGGTCATGCCTCGTTCGGCCCGCAATGCGGCAATGCGAGCGCCGAAGGCGTGCTGCCCCTCGTCTGCCACTGCTGTCACTGCACCTTTCCATCAACTGTGGCCAAGAAGGTCACCTCAGTCTGCGCTACGTAGCGGTCCCGCTCCCGAAGGAAGTGCTCCACGTGCGGCTGTCGCTCATGGGCCTCGAATGCTGCCCGGTCTTCGTACAACTCGTAGAAGACCCGGATTCCTGGCTCTTCCGGTACGCGGTGGGTCAGGTAGAGCGCCGTGCCGGGCTCGTTGGCTCTGATCCCCTTGAGGGTCTCGGCGACCAGAGCGTCGAAAGCTTCTTCCGCCCCTCCATGCAGGGTAAAGCGGACAACTAGCCCAAAACCTGGGTGCATTCACTGCTCCTCTCACTCGCAGTCAGGTTCTCAGGTTGACCACCCTCTCGATAGTGACAGTTTTACTTGACTCGCAATTTTTCTGTTACTAGTTTCGTGGTTGCGCTGCTACTCGGCGTCACGGTGCCGGTGGCGCTCCCTCTTGGACGCCTGCTGGTCAGGCGTCGTCGGTTCAGCGCAGAAAGAACCCCCGCAGCCGCGTCAACGGCCCGGGGGCATGGCCAACCTGAGGAAAGCAGGTCGACATGAACCACGGTATCGCCCGGCTCTTCGAGGTGCTGCTACTGCCCGCCACGGGCCGTCACCGGTCGGAGAACTCCAGCCCCGCAACACCGCATGTGGCCCCGCCCACCGCACACGTGCCGCTTGCGGCATCGGTCCTGAGGGGAGAGGACACCCGACTCGTCCGCCCCTACCTCGTCGCCCATGAACGCGAGGAGGCCCGGAGGCAGCGCGCTCGGCGCCGCGCCCTCTGGCTCTCCGCGTACGGCATCGATGCAGGGCCACGCCATATCCACGGGGTGGAGGTGACGGCATGAGCCTCCACGACGACTCTGCTCGGACAGCCCGCCTACTCCCCTGGTCCAGCCCGGAGGGCAAGCCCTGCTACCTCATCGGTGACCGCACCGGCTCCTCCAGCTATGTGTCTCGCGTCGCTGACGACATCGAATCCGTGCAGCTCGACATCGCCGACGAACTGCTCGACCACGCGGCCGACATGCTGGCGGACCAGCACGTCACCACGGCCCAGTTGAGGTTCCTGGCGGGCCGCCT
Source organism: Streptomyces sp. NPDC002851 (assembly GCF_053591935.1). NCBI lineage: Bacteria > Bacillati > Actinomycetota > Actinomycetes > Kitasatosporales > Streptomycetaceae > Streptomyces > Streptomyces sp. NPDC002851. The sequence continues at coordinate 246,052 of NZ_JBSFUT010000001.1, forward strand.
GGCGGAAGCCCTGCGCGACGTGAGTCGTATCGCCATCAGTCGGGGCGACCGCCTCCCCTCACACTGATCAGGAGGAGACATGCAGAGCATGCAGAAGCGCATCTCAAGTACTGAGGCGATCACGCAAGCCGCGTGGGGTCTGCGTCGTATGGCTCCGCTGCGCAACGGTTCGCCCTCGCTATGGCGGTACGCGGGTATCGACCCGGCCACGCAGACGGGCCGATGGATCGGCGAGGACGGAGAGGTGACGCCTGCCGAGCTTGGCAAGCACGGCACGTCCGTCAACACCTATCCGCCCACGCAGGTGGGCAAGGACGGCAGGGTGGACCCGGACTCCGGCCACGACGCCGAGCAGGACTGAGAGGGGGCGCCATGAACGGACGCCCGGTGCTGGTCTCTACACGGGACGAGGACGCAACCGCTGACCTGGTCATCGCGGAACTGAACCGGCGCCGGGTGCCCGTCCTCCGGTTCGATCCCGGTCGGGACTTCCCCGATTGCGCGGTGCTCGCCGCCCGTACCGGGGCGACGGGCTGGGGCGGGTGGCTTACGGTCGGGGACCGTACGGCCGATTTGTCGGCCGTACGCGCGCTGTACCACCGTCGGCCGAGCGCCTACCCCACGAACGGCGGCGAGCAGGCGGCCCGGTTCGCCGCTCAGGAGAACCGGCGCGGGCTTGGCGGCGTGCTGGGGGCGCTGTCGGAGTGCCTGTATCTGAGCCACCCACAGGCCGTCGCGCGAGCGGAATACAAACCCGTCCAGTTGGACGCGGCGACTCGCGCAGGGCTCACGGTCCCGGCCACTCTCATCACGAACAACCCTGTGGAGGCCGAGCAGTTCTGCGCCGAACAGCCCACGATCTACAAGCCGTTGCATGCAGGGGCGTACGAGGTCGAGGGCGAGCCTGCCGGAATCTGGGCCGCCCCGGTCCGGGCAGACGAGATCGACGACGCGGTGAGCCGCAGCGCGCACCTGTTCCAGGCGCAGGTCCCCAAGGTGGCAGACGTGCGGGCGGTCGTCGTCGGCGAGCAGGTGTTCAGTGCCCGGATCACCGCACCGCCTGGGGTCGTGGACTGGAGAGCCGCATACCAGAGCCTCACCTATGAGCCGGTTACTTGCCCGGACGATATCCATGAGGCACTGACGCAGTTCGTCACCGCCTTCGGTCTCAACTTCGGAGCCTTCGACTTCGCCGTGACCGCGGACGACGGATGGTGGTTCCTGGAATGCAACCCCAACGGCCAATGGGCCTGGCTCGAAGACGCGGCCGCACTGCCGATCACACACGCCATTGCAGATCTGTTGGAGAACGGAGCGAGCCATCATGACTGACCCTCTGGAGTCGGAACGGCTACGGGCCGACCTCGCCCGGCACCTGTCCAAGGTCGGCGCCCTGCGCAGCCCGGAGTGGGAGGCGGCCGTCATGTCCGTGCCCCGTGAAGCGTTCCTCTCGCGCGGCTGGTTCGAGTACGAAGAGGGCGGTTGGTACCGGCCTGCTGCGGGGAACTCCGCCGAAGCACTCGTGCGGATCTACGAGGACGACACCCTCGTGACGCAGCTGGCCGGAGGCGTGTTCCCCGACCAGGTCGAGGGACGCATCGCCGCCGCGCCCTCGTCGTCGTCCACCCTGCCGAGTCTGGTCGTGCGGATGCTCGAAGACCTACGGGTGACCCAGGGGCCCCGCGTCCTTGAGATCGGCACGGGCACCGGATACTCAACCGCATTGCTCTGCCACGTAGTTGGCGAGAGCAACGTCACTACGGTCGAGGTCGATGCTGAAGTCTCAGCCCGCGCCGGAATGGCACTCGCGGGTGGCGGATACTGGCCGACCCGTGTGGTCGGTGACGGCCTCGCGGGCCACAAGCAGGGCAGCAGGTATGACCGCGTGATCGCCACGTGCGGCGTGCACACCGTGCCGACCGACTGGCTGGCGCAGACCCGGCCCGGCGGTGAGATCCTGGTGACGGTCGGCGGATGGATGCACGCGTCTGAACTCGTACGGCTCACGGTCGCCGACGACGGCACGGCCAGCGGTCCGGTACTCGGCGGACAGGTTGCATTCATGCTGGCCCGCCCGCACCTTCCGCCCCCGCTCGGGGTGCTGCCGAACCTCAGCGGGGGCGAGGAGGTGCCTACGGAGCTGGGCGCGGACGTGCTCGATGACTGGACGGCTCGGTTCGTCGCGCAGTTCGCCGCACCGCGTGCGCAACGGCTCGTCCTGGAACGGGACGGTCGTACGGAGCACGTAGTGATCGACGTGGCCGCCGAGTCGTGGGCCGTCGTCTTCCAGGATGACGAGCGGTGGCTGGTGCGACAGGGCGGAACGGCCCGCCTGTGGGATCAGATCACTGAACGCGTCTCGCAGTGGCTGGCGGACGGTCGCCCGTCCGTCGACCGTATGCGGCTGCACGTCGGCCCCGATGGGCAACGACTCACCTGGGCGCGGGTGTGAGGTGGTGGCGGGGGTGGTGGGTGGGGCCTCGACTGGCGCCGTGACTCGGGCGCCTCACCTATGTGCCCACCGAACTTCCCGGCTACGTGGCCGACGGTATACGCGCTTTGGTGAGCCGACTCCAACTCGTCTTTGCCGCCCTCGACTTCATCGTGGACACCAAGGGCACGTACTACCTCGGCGACGTGCATCCGGGCGGCCAATGGGCATGGATCGACCTCACTCGTGAACCCATCACGCATGCGCTCGCCGATCTGCTGGAGAAGGGCGTCCCATGACCCCCGACCCCGACTTTCCTCAGGATGCCGCCACCGCGCGCGCCAAGCTTGCCCAGGCGCTCGTCGAAGCGGGCGACTTGGCCGACCCGGCATGGCGCGCAGCGTTCGAAAGCGTCCCCGCGGACGCCTTCGTTCCGCACTTCTACGACCACACCGGCCGCAAGGTGGCTGCCGACGATCCCGGGACCCGCGCCGAATGGTTCGCCGCCGTGCACGACGACCGCGCCCTCGTCACTCACCACACCAATGGCGCCGCGACCTCGTCGAGGTCACAACCCTCGATCATGGCGACCATGCTCGAAGCGTTGAACGTCGAGGACGGCGTGGGGACGAAGGTCTTGGAGATCGGCACCGGCACCGGCTACAACGCCGCCCTGCTCTCGCACCGGCTCGGCGCCGACCACGTGACGACCGTCGACACCGAGCCCGAGCTCGTCCACGCCGCCCGCACGCACCTTGCCGTAGCCGGATACGACCCGTGCGTCGTCCTGGCCGACGGCGCGCACGGGCATCCGGAGCGCGCCCCGTACTCCCGGATCATCGCCACCTGCAAGATCAACGCCGTGCCACAGGCGTGGGTCCGCCAGCTCGACGACGGCCCCGGCGAGTCGGCCGGGCAGATCCTCGCCCCGCTCGGTAACGCCCTCGTACGCATCCACCGCACCGGCTCGCGCCATGCCGAGGGCCGCTTCCTCCCCGGCGGCGCCTACTTCATGCCACTGCGCCGGGTGGCAGGGGACGGCATTCCCACTCGCCGCCCCGACCTCCCCGCCCCTGCCGACAAGGGCCGCGTCTCGGCACTGCCTGCCGCGGCCATCGCGAACAACGCCTTCCGGTTCCTGTTGAGCATCGTCGAGCCCGACCTCGACTGGCAGTACGACCTTGCCTCCGACGGTACGGCCAACAAGCCCATCGCCGTGCGTGTTTGGTCCCCGGACGGGGCGCTCGCCAGCCTCCGCGCCGACGGCACCGTGAGCGAGACGCGCCCGCGTCCCCTGTGGTCAAGGCTGGAAGAGGCGTACCGCGTGTTCACCGAACATGACGAGCCCGGCCCCGAGCGCTACGGCTTCACCCTCGATGGCGACGCGCAACGCGTGTGGCTCGACTCCCCGGGTGGGCCATCGTGGAAGCTGCCCACGTCGCCCCGAACGGACAAGTCCACCGCTGGACGCTGCAGCTGTAACTGACGACAACCACGGGGGAGGAGCGCCGATCGGTCCTGGCGGGGCGGTCGACTCCCCGGGGCAGCCGGTGACGCAGTTCACATCGGCGGGGCGTCACAAACGGCCGGTGGGCGGCATCCCATGAGTGATCCGAATTCACGGCGGGAGGCAGGCATGGCGGACAGGGCGGACAGGGTGGACACGAACGGCTTGAAGGTCGTCGTGGTGGGGGCCGGTTACGCGGGGACCATGGCGGCGAACCGGCTTGCCAAGAGGGTTCCGGGTGCGGAGATCACCGTGGTCAACCCGCGGCCGGACTTCGTCGAGCGGGTGCGGCTGCACGAGCAGATCGCCGGGACGGGCCGGGCGGCGACGCCGCTCGACGCGATGCTCGGCGAGGGCATCGGCACGCGTATCGGTGCCGCCGACGAGATCGGTGACGGCAAGGTTCTTCTTGAGGACGGCACGAGCCTTGCCTTCGACTACCTGTTCCTGGCCGTCGGCAGCACCGCCGACCCGATGCCCGGCACGGTCCCCGTCGGCACCTGGGAGGGCGCCGAGCACGCTCGTACCGCCTGGGCCGGGCTGTCCGCGGCGGACACCGTCACCGTGATCGGCGGCGGCCTGACGGGGATCGAGACCGCGGCCGAGCTCGCGGGGGCGGGCGGCCCGCGGGTGCGGCTCGTCGCGCCGGAGCTCGCGCCGGGCTTCTCACCGGGCGCGCGGCGGCGCGTGCACCGCGTACTGGAGCGCCTTGGCGTGGAGTTGGTGACGGACACGGTCGAGAAGGTCGAGAAGGCCGAGAGGGTCGAGAAGGCCGAGGAGGTCGAGACGGTGGTCAGCGGCGCGGAGGGCGGTCGCGGCGACACCGTGCGCCTCGGCTCGGGCGCCGAGTTCGTCTCCGCGCTCACCCTGTGGGGCATCGTGTCCGGCGTCCCCGACCTGGCCGCACGCAGCGGGCTTCCGGTGAACGACGAGGGCCGCGTGCTCGTCGACGCGTATCTGCGCAGCGTGGACGACCCGCGCGTCTTCGCGGTCGGTGACTGTGCCGCCGTGCCCGGCGCCCGCATGGCCTGCGCCACGGCCGTGCCGCAGGCCGCGCACGCGGCGGACACCCTGGCCCGCATCGTCAAGGGCCGTGCGCCCCAGCCATACTCCATGGGTTACGTGGGGCAGGCGATCAGCCTGGGACGCAAGGATGCGGTGATGCAGGTGACGCGACGCGACGACACGGTACGGCCTCTTTACCTCACGGGACGCTCCGCCGCCGTGGCCAAGGAAGGCGTGTGCCGGGCCGCGAAGGCCGCCTCCCGTACCGGCGTTTACGCATGGCTGCCGGGGCCGAAGTGAAGCGCGAACAGGCCGAGCCGGACGACGAGTTCACGGCACACCGGCCGCTGCTGTTCTCCATCGCGTACGAGATCCTCGGCTCGGTCGCGGACGCCGAGGACGTACTGCAGGACAGCTACCTGCGGTGGCGCGCGGTGGACCGCGCTTCGGTGGCCAACCCGCGCGCGTACCTCGCCCGCGTCGTCACCCGCCAGGCGCTCGGCCTGCTGCGGTCGGCGGCTCGTCGGCGCGAGGAGTACGTGGGGCCGTGGCTGCCCGAGCCGCTGGTGTCCGATGCCGCCGCGTACGGGGGTCCCGACGGCATCGAGCACGTACTGACCGGAGAAGCGGTGACCACCGCGATGCTCCTCGTCCTGGAGACGCTGACGCCGCCCCAGCGCGCCGTGTTCGTGCTGCGCGAGGTGTTCGGCTTCGGCTACCCGGAGATCGCCGCGGCGGTCGGCAAGTCCGAGGAAGCCGTACGGCAGCTCAACCAGCGCGCCCGCAAACAGGTGCACGCCAGGCGCCGCACGGCCGTCGCCTCGCCCGCCGACGCGGCAGCCGTCACCGAGAAGTTCTCGCACGCGGCGGTCACGGGCGACGTCCAGGGGCTGATGGACGTCCTCGCGCCGGACGTCGTGTTCATCGCGGACGGCGGTGGCGTGGTGAACGCGGCACGCCGCTCCGTGCACGGCCCCGACAAGGTGGCGCGGCTGGTCATCGGGCTGCTCACCAAGGGCTTCCGGCTCGGGGAACTCGACATCCGGTCCGGCGTCTACAACGGCATGCATTCGGTGGTCGTACTCCTCGACGGCGTACTCGACCAGGTGACGTCGATCGAGGTGGGCGGCGACGGGACGGTGACCGCCGTGTACTGCGTCCGCAATCCGCACAAGCTGAGGGCCGTGACGGTCTGAGGGCCACGGTCGGAGCCTGACGGCCGGAACGCGTCTGCTCGGATGGGGCAGCCGCGACAGCAACGGAGGGAAACATGATGGGTAAGGCCCTGATCATCTGCACGTCGGTGTCGCATGGAAACACGCGCAGCGTGGCCGAGGTGATGGGTGAGGTGTTGAGGGCGTCTGTGGTGGGCCCGGAAGAGGTCGACGGTCTCGACGGTCTGGACGGCTACGACCTTGTCGGCTTCGGCTCCGGGATCTTCATGCAGAAGTTCCACCCGCGGCTGCGTGAGTTCGTCTCCTCGCTCCCGCAGCAGCAGGGGCGGGCCTTCGTGTTCGCGACCAGTGGCCTGCCCGCGCCCCGTTTCGGCCCGATGGTGCGGCTGTTGGAGGGTAAGGGCTTCGACGTGGCTGACACGTTCTCCTGCCGTGGCTTCGACACATGGGCGCCGTTCAAGTTGGTTGGCGGGATCCGCAAGGGACGGCCGGACAGCAGCGATCTCGCGGCGGCGCGGTCGTTCGCAGAGGGCTTGAATGGCCGCTGGCGCTAGAGGGAACCTAAAGTTCTACCCGTCGTGCGCACGTCCCATGCACGGCAAACACGATTTTCTTACGTCAATCTGGCTGAACTTTTGTTGATCGAGGGTTAGTTGGCCCTTGCATCACCCTACCCTTCACAGGGTGAACCAAGTGATGTCCCGCGAGCCCGGAGCCGGCGTGCCCGGTGCAGTCGAGTCCGACTCCCACGGGGGTGAGCCCTCAGCGGCGCTGCCCGGTGCGCTTCCCGGTGCGTTGCCGGAGGGCCTGCGTGCCGAACTCGTCGCGTTCCGGCGCGACTTGCACATGCACCCCGAGCTCGGCCACCAGGAGTTCCGTACCACCGCTGCCCTCAAGGCGCGCCTGGAGCAGGCCGGGCTGCGGCCGCGTGTGCTCGACACCGGTACCGGGCTCGTCTGCGACATCGGCGTCCCCGATCCTGTACGGCCGATGCTCGCGCTGCGCGCCGACATCGACGCGCTGCCCATTCCGGACACGAAGGCGGGCGTCGCCTACCGGTCCACGGTGCCCGACCGCGCGCACGCCTGTGGGCATGATGTGCACACCACCGTCGTCCTCGGGGCCGGTCTCGTGCTCGCCGAGCTCGAGCGGGATGGTCAACTTCCTTGTGCGGTACGGCTGATCTTTCAGCCCGCCGAGGAAGTGCTGCCCGGTGGCGCCACCGAAGCCATTGAGTGCGGGGTGCTCGACGGGGTCGGGCGGATCGTCGGGGTTCACTGTGACCCGCGGGTCGATGCGGGGAGGATCGGGCTGCGGCACGGGGCCATCACCTCCGCCTGCGACCGGCTCGAGGTCGCTCTCGACGGGCCCGGTGGGCATACCGCGCGGCCGCATCTCACCACCGACCTGGTCACCGCTGCCGCCAAGGTGGCCGCCGAGGTGCCTGGTCTGGTCGCCCGCCGGGCCGACGCGCGGGCCGGGCTCGCGGTCACCTGGGGGCGGATCGAGGCCGGTCATGCCTGCAACGTGATCCCGCAGCACGCCGAACTGTCCGGCACCGTGCGCTGCCTCGACCTCGCGGCCTGGCGGCAGGCGCCCGATCTGGTGCACGGCGCCATTCAGGAGGTCGCCGAGCTGTACCGGGCCAAGTTCGAGGTCAATTACGTACGCGGCGTGCCGCCGGTCGTCAACGACCCGGCCGTAGCCGACCTGTTGCAGGACGCCATGAGCGCGCGGTACGGCGCCGAGTCCATCGAGGACACCGAACAGAGCCTGGGAGGTGAGGACTTCTCCTGGTACCTGGAGCACGTCCCGGGCGCCATGGCCCGGCTCGGGGTGCGGTCCCCGGGCGAGCGCACGGTACGCGACCTGCACCAGGGTGACTTCGACGTGGACGAGCACGCGATCACCGTGGGCGTCGAACTCTTCACGGCTGCGGCACTGCTCGACGCGCTGCGTTAGGCGGCGGGGGATAAGATCCGCGCGTCTCGTACCCAGGGAGGGGTCATGGCCGAGAACGGCAGCGCGGAAACGGATGACGATGTCGTGGCCGGGCACGCAGACGGGCACGCGGACGTGCACGTGGATCTGGATCTGGATGTGGACGAGCGGACTGCGGTCCGGCTGACGTACCGGCCGCAGCCCGCCGACACGCTGGTCGGCATCCGGGTCCGCGAGCGGATCAAGGTGGTGGGACTGCTGCTGCGCTTCGGGTTCCTCGGCTTGTGGGCGGCGTACTGGGTGTTCACCAACGTGAACTACGGGGGGATCGAGGTGACCTCGACCGTTCTGTTCGTGATCCTCATCGTCACGTTCGGCGGGTATCCGCGGCTCCAGGCCGCCCACATCCAGCGGATCATCGGATGGCAGGGCGAGTACCGCGCCACTGTGTCCCCGACCGGGATCACGTGCAGCAGCGACCACGGCACGTTGTTCCAGAAGTGGTCCGTCTTCCAGGGCTACCGGGAGACGGCAGGCCACTTCGTCCTGCTCAGCCGAGACCCCGACATGCTGTGGCTCGACGTCATGCCCAAGCGGGGCGTGCGGGAGCCCGGCGACGTCGACCGGCTGCGTGCTCTCCTGGACCAGCACACCCGGCGCGTGTAACGAAGTCAGGGAACCGAAGGGCCGCTGAGATAGCGGCCGTCGCGGTCGTAGGGCCAGGCGTTGGCGACGCAGCCGTTCAGGCCCTTGATCTGCTGCATCATCGCCGGGGCGGGCTCGCCCGGGCCCGGGCAGCCCTCGTGGCCGTGGCCGAGGCGATGGCCGACCTCGTGGTTGATGATCAGCGCCCGGTATTCGGCGATCGGCCCGTCGAACTGGGGCGATCCGAGGACCCAGCGCTTCAGGTTCACGACGACGTTCTGCCCGACCCGGCAGTTCACCTCGCCCCTGGTCCGCAGGCCCGCCGCGCCGCAAATCGCGTCTACGGTGCCCGGGGTCGCGATCTTCACCACGAAGTCGTACGAGCCCGAGCCCGAGCCCGAGCCCGAGTCCGAGCCCGCGCTCACGCGGCGGAACGCGTACTCGCCGGTGCGGGTCCAGCCCCGGTTGTCGGCGAGTACCGCCTCGACCTGGCCCGCCGCGCGGCTCGTCGTGATGTCGATGCCGTCCTCGACCTGCACCTGGTAGCGCCACACGCGCTGCCCCGCGCCCACGGCCGCCGTCCCCGCCTCGGCCGTCCGGAACGTACCGGGGCCGGTGGCCGGGATGGCGATGCTCTCGTCGCGGCTCTGCGGCGGGGACGGCGAGGCGGAGGCGCTGGGGGAAGGAGCGGCAGAGGGGGAGGTCGACGCGCTGGGCGAGGGGGACGCGCTGCTGCTCGGCGACGCGTCACCGGGGCCGGGGCCGGGACCGGCCGAGGCCGGTTGCAGCTCGTCCGCGGCGTCCAGGGCGTGGTCGGCCACCGACCGGTCGCGTGTGTCCTGCCAGAAGGCAACGGCCACGCCCCCGCCGATCCCGGCGAGGCCGAGGACTATGCCGACCGTGACCGCGCGCGCCGGAACACGCCGCGTGGCACGTCTTCGGACCCGGGTGCGCCGCCTGCCGCCGTGCCCTCCAGATCGTCCAGATCTCCCGGGCCCTCCGGATCCTCCGGACCGGGCTGACCGGGCTGACCGGTGCTCGCGAGCTGCGCGCCGTCCCACGGCTGATGTTCTCCCTCGACTGTGCCACCTGGGCAGGACTTGCCCCGCAGGGCAGGCAACCCCGCCCTGACCAGGACAGTCCTAGACATGCCGTCGCATCGCCGTCAACCCGACGGACAATCCCCCTATTTATGCCCACCCCGGACACAACTGCGTTGTCATACACGTGCCTTAAGGTGCGGAACCTCCGCCGGACGCACCGGCGGAGTCTTCATGGTTGGAAGGAACCCGCGTTGCGCATACGCAAGTTCGCCGGAAGGGCGGCGGTCTCGGCCGCCCTCGGTCTCTCCCTCCTACTCTCGCTGCCCGGCCTCGGAGCCACCGCCGCCGCGGCCGACAGCACCACCCAACTCCCCATCGCCTCGCACGAGGACGTCGTCGTGGACGGCGTCCACCAGCACGTCTTCATCAGCGACCCGGTCAGCGGCAGCGTCGTCGTGACCGGATACGACGGACAGGTCGTCAAGCAGATCGAGGGCGAGCCCGGCGCCTCCGGTCTCGCCCTCTCCGCGGACTCCGAGACCCTCTACGTCGCGCTGCGCACCGCCGACGCGATCGCCGCGATCGACACCGAGACGCTGCGGGAGACGACCCGTTACCCCACCGGAGCCGGGACGGAGCCGCGCTACCCGGCGCTCGCCGGTGGGCAGCTCTGGTTCGGCTACGGAGGGGACACCCGGGGCAACATCGGCTCGCTCGACATCGCGAGCCCCAACCCCTCGGTCGCCCTCAACCGGGTGGGGCGCCTCTGGTACTCCGCGCCGATGCTCGCCTCCTCCTCGGGAGCCCCGGGCATGCTCGTGGCGGGCGAGGTGGGGTCGAGCCCGACGCAACTCGCGGTGTACGACGTGAGTTCGGGCAGCGCGTACCAGAAGGCGTACACCTCGCCCTCGGGCGGCAACCTGGGGGACCTCGCCCTCACCCCGGACGGCAAGGACCTGGTGGTGGCCACCGGAGCCCCCTACTACCACCAGTCCTACCTGACCTCGGACCTGTCGCCGAGCACCCGGTACAGCACCGGTGCCTATCCGAACGCCGTGGCCATCACGCCCGACGGCAGCACGCTGGCGGCCGGGCTCAACGCCCCGTACGACCCGGACGTCTACTTCTTCGAGCCGGGCAGCGACACGCAGCTCAAGACCTACGACTTCCCGTCCACGTCCACCAACAGCACCACGCTGCGGTCCGCGGGCCTCGCCTGGGCGCCGGACGGCAGCCGGCTCTTCGCCCTCACCGAGACCGGTGACCTGTCGACGCTGACGCTGCGCGTCCTGGACCAGCGGGTCGAGTCCACGCTCACGCTGCGGGCTCCCGAGTCCGTGCCGCAGGGCAAGAAGGTCACCGTCTCCGGGACGTTGAGCGCGTCCGTGCCGTTCGGGGACGGTACCGAGGTCGAGGTGACCCGTTACGACAGCGCGCACCCGGAGGAGGGCCTGCCGCTGGGCAGCTACTCCGTCGCGGCCGACGGCACCTTCGAGTTCACCGACCGCGCGGACACCGCGGACTGGGTGGGATACGCCGTCCGTTACGCGGGCGACGCGCGGCACACCGAGGACCGTGCCGTGGTCAACATCCAGGTCCAGTAGGGCCTCAGGGCCTCAGGGCCTCAGGGCCTGAGGGCTTGACGGCCGGACGTTCCGCCGCCCGCCTTCCGGGGCGGGCGGCGGACACGAACGGGCCCGGGGGCTAATGGCCCCGAGACCTCAGGGCTTCGTCGCGACCGTGGTCTTCCCGTCAATGATCGCCTGCCGGGCCTTCTCGACGGCCTCCACGAGCCCGTCGATCTTCCCGTACGCCGGGTTGGAGTCGGTCACGGCGACGCCGCCCTCCTCCAGCGAGAACCGTTGCACCCCGCTGAGCGGCTTGCCGTCCTCGACCGACTTGGCCAGGGCGTAGACGGCGCCGCCGACGTCCTTCGTCGCGGAGGTCAGGATGTGCTCCTTGTACTTGGCGAGCGCCTTGTGCTTGTACTGGTCGGAGTCGACGCCGATGGCCCACTTCTTGGCCTTGGCGGCGGCCTCGATCACGCCCTGACCGGAGAGTCCGGCGGCCTGATAGACGACGTCGGCGCCCTTCTCGAGCTGCGCCTCGGCCGCGGCCTTGCCCTTGTCCGGGCTGGAGAAGCCGCCCTCCTCGGCCGTCTCGGTGAGGTACTGCGAGAGGACCTTGGTCTTCGGGTCGGTGTCCTTGACGCCCTGCGTGAACCCGGCCTCGAACTTGTGGATCAGCGGTATGTCCACGCCGCCGACGAAGCCGACGGTCTTCGACTCGGTGGCCTTGGCGGCGGCGACACCGGCGAGGTAGGACGCCTGCTCCTCGTGGAAGACGAGGTCGGCGACGTTCTCCGCCTTGACCGTCGCGTCGTCGACGATCCCGAATGTCGTCTCCGGGTACGCCGCGGACGCCTCCTTGACGGCGTTGGCGTAGATGAAGCCGATGCCGACGACCGGGTCGTAGCCCTGCTTGGCCAGCTGCTTGAGCCGCTGCACCTTGTCGGCGTCGGACTCGCCGTCCTTGGGCTCGACGGCCTCGCCCTTGTAGCCGAACTCCGCCCGGGCCTTCTCCAGGCCCGCGTACGCGGCGTCGTTGAAGGACTGGTCGCCCTTGCCCCCGATGTCGAAGGCGATGGCCATGCCCTTGTCGGCCTCGCCGTCCTTGCCGCCGGACTCACTGGAACTGGTCTCGCCGCAGGCGGTGGCGGCGAGGGCGAGCACGGCCAGGGTGGCGGCGACCCGGCCGAGTCGGCTCACCGGGTGCGGTATTCGGCCGGTACGAGGCATGCGACGCGCTGGCTGCATGGGCAGACCCCTTCTCCCCGAAGCGCCGTGGTCGGCGCCGATTCGGCGCACCGTAACCCGCCCGCGGAGCGGTGGAACCGCCTTGTGCCGGGCCGTTACCGATTCGTGCCGCCGTGCGCCCGGGGGAGGGCGGGCGCGTCCGCGTCGGTCACTTCGCCTCGGTGGGCAGCTCGCCGCCCGAGCACGTGGCGCGGCCGAACTCGCCGCTCGCCGTGGCGAGTTGTACGTGCTTGCCGCGGATCGCGAGCGTGCAGGAGGCCTTGCCGCCCTGCTCGCCGAGCACGATCGACACGATCGGCGCCTTGCCGAGCGGCACCTCGACGGTCTTCCGCCAGGGCAGGTCGGCGCCCTTGACCACCGTCGCCTTGCCCGACTCGTTCCCAGCCAGGTATGAGATGTCGGCCGGGCCGTCGCCGGTGACCTCATATGCCACTTCGGCGGTCGGCACGGGCTCGGCCTTCGGCTTGTCCTCGGTGCTGAACACCCCGTAGGCGACGAAGCCGCCACAGAGCAGCAGCAGGGCAGCCGCGATCGCAAGGGTGGCCCGGCTGCCGTCGGAGCGTCGCTTCGCGGTGTCGGAGCCGTTCGTGCCCCCTGCGGATTCCTCGGATTCTGTGGACTCGGCGGACTCGGCGGACTCCGCGGATTCCACGACCTTTTCAGGCTTCGCGTTCATCTCGCCCTTCTCGTCCGACTCGGCCTTCTCGGACCCCTCTGATGGCATGACGGTAAACCGGCTTTCAATAGGCGGCAGCTGTGGAACCGGGCGGTTATACACCACGCATACCTGGCCATGCGAGCGACCGGACAAAGGGGGCGTACAACCCCTGATTTCGGTGGCGTTTTGCCCACCATGTCCCTGTGCTTGACGGCGCGTCAGCGAGCTCACTAGAAACCCGCCGTCGCGCGCGGGCCTTTTTCCAGGCTTGTGCGCTGCGATGGAACACCCCAAGCCGGGCGGAAACCTCCGCGCCGGTTCGTTCCGCGTGCCCGAAAGGCAACGATGTGAAAGTTCGCTACGGGAGATTCATCTCCTGCTTGGCGGTATCGGCAGTGGCGAGCACACTGCTACCGCAAATAGCCTACGCCGCACCGACTTCCGGTGAATACGGCAAGAGCTTCACGGAAGGGCTATCCGACTGGTTCTCCGACGGCGACGAGAAGAAGAAGGAGGTGAAGGAGCCTCCCTCCTACGGAGAGCACGGCATAGCCGACCGACAGAAACTCCCCAAGGGTAAGAAGGCGCCGAAGGCCAAGCGCGTCAAGGAACTGACCAAGCGTCGCACCTCCCATGCTCGTTACTGGCAGCTCTCCGACGGCCGGGTCGAGGCAGAGCTGTCGGCGGTGCCGACCTCCTACCGCGACCCGGAGTCGAAGTCCTGGAAGCGGATCGACGCGACCGTCCGCCCCGCGAAGGACACGAAAGGCAAGGGGAAGTCCAACCCCAAGGGCAAGTCCGACGCCAAGGGCAAGTCCGACGCCAAGGGCTTCGACTTCGCCAACACCACCAACGTGGCCCGCAGCTGGTTCGGTTCGGACGCGCGCAGGCTGCTGCGGTACGAGGCCGCCGACGGCCACGAGGTGACCATCGGCCTGGCCAACGAGAAGGGCAGCGCGGCCCGCCTCACCCCCGTGGCCAAGGGCGACACCGTCACCTACAAGGACGCGGTGGCGGGCGCGGACCTGTCGTACCAGGTGGGTCCGGGCCGGGTGAAGGAGAACATCGTCCTGGCCGAACGCCCCGACGGACCGGTGTCGTTCACCTTCACGCTGGGAACGGACGGGCTCACGCCAAAGGCCCGTAAGAACGGTTCGGTCGCCTTCTACGGCGAGGGCGCGGACCCGGTCCTCGTCATCCCGGCGCCGGTCATGACGGACGCGAAGAAGGACGCGGAGTCGCCGTACGGCACCGGCTACAGCACCGACGTCGAGCAGAAGCTCACCAAGGCGGGTAAGGGCAAGGGCTGGCAGCTCACCGTCACCCCGGACGCGAAGTGGCTGGCCGCCAAGGAGCGGCAGTACCCGGTCAAGGTCGATCCGACGCTCGCGATCGCGCCGACGCCGGAGACCGCCCAGGACGTGATGATCTCCTCGGACGGGCCGACGTCGAACTACGACGCCAACTGGCGGCTGTCGGTCGGCAACACCAGCACCGGTGCCGCCCGTTCGCTTCTGAGGTTCCCGCTGAGCAGCATCCCCGCGGGAACGCAGGTGGACTCGGCCGACCTCAAGCTGTACTACGACCAGACCCACACCACGAACGACAACGAGGTGCGCCTTGAGGCGCACCGGGCCACCGAAGCCTGGGACGAGATCAACGCCACCTGGCAGAGCGCGAGCGGGATCACGGGCGAGCTGTCCGGCACGGCGGTCACCGTCGACGACGGCGACTTGGGCACCACGGCCGCCCAGGGCACCTGGCCGACCTCGGGCTCGTCGCTGACGCAGTACGCGGTCGGGCAGGACTACCGCTACAACAAGGACTCGGCCTCCGGCGACACCTACACCTGGCAGCCGAGCCTCCCGGAGGACGGCGACTACCAGGTCGAGGCGCACTACGTCCCCGAGTTCGACCGGGCGACCAACGCCCCGTACACCGTCACCTACGACGGCGGCAGCAAGACGTACGCCGTCGATCAGAGCGCGGGCGACGGCGGCGAGTGGAAGAAGCTGGGCACGCACCCGTTCAAGGCGGGCACCCTCGGCAAGGTCGTGCTCGGCGACGACCCGGCGTCTTCCACCACCGCGGTGATCGCGGACGCGGTCCGGTTCACCAAGGGCGGCGTGGTCACCAAGGAGCCGGGCCAGCTGAATACCTGGCACTCGTTCCCGGTGACGAAGACCGTCCAGTCCTGGATCGACGGCACATACGACAACCACGGGTTCGTCGTCAAGGCCGGCGACGAGAGCACCGACGGCCCCAAGGGCGGTCCGCGATACGAGGGCAGTGAGTTCGGCTACAGCGGCGAGACGGTCAACTACCCGAAGCTGGTGCTGACCTTCGGCCGTCAGGGTGTGAACCTGGATCCCCCTACGACGATCCACGACACGGGCGCGGAGCTGACGTGGTCCGCCTACCAGGACCAGGACCCGGCCGCCACGGACGATGACATCGTCGAGTACCAGGTCCACCGCAGCGTCTTCCAGACGTTCACCCCCTCCGCCGCCACTCTCGTCGCGCCCGTCGAGCCCACGACGAGGGCGTTCAGCGACACCACGGCGACGCCGACCGCGGTGGACGATGAGGACCCCTTCGGGCGGGCGTACTACTACATGGTCGCCGTCAAGACGAAGGACGGGCAGGTCATCAGTGCGCCGACGCAGCTGGTGCGGCTGCCGAAGGCCGGCCGGACCACGAAGGTACTGACGGCTTCGCAGGACACGACACTGTCCTCGGGGCAGCCCACGACGCCGCTCGACACGATTGACGACGGCGGCCCGAAGAACTGGGTCGTGGCCGGAAACAACTCGTCGACGTACGGCGACATGCGCACCCTGCTGAAGTTCCCGGAGCTCGGCATCCCCGGCTCGGCCCGGGTGGTGGATGCGACGGTACGGCTGTGGGGCACGCAGAGCGTCAAGTCGGCGGCCGGGGCACGCTACGAACTCCGGCCGCTGACCCGCGACTTCGACGAGACCACCGCCACCTGGGAGAAGGCGAACGAGACCACCAGCTGGACCAGCCCGGGCGGTGACGTCGACGCTGTCGTGGCCGACACCGGGGAGATGACCAACGACCCGGCCCGACACGACTGGAACGTCACCTCGCTCGCGCAGTCCTGGGTGACCACGCCGTCCTCCCAGAAGGGCGTGGCCATCAAGATGGCCGACGAGGCCACCACGCAGGAGCGCACGCTGTTCCTGTCGTCCGAGGGGGACGAGCAGCGGCTCCGCCCGAAGATCGTGGTCACGTACACCGATTCCACGACCCGGTCGACGTACTACGCGCCGAAGACGCCGTCGCGTATGACCCCGAACACGGCCTACACGGTGGACTTCACGGTCACCAACACCACCGACGCCGCGTGGGCGGACGGCGAGCGGGAGCTCTCGTACACCTGGAAGCTCCCCGACGGCACGGACGTCACGACCGGCGGCAACCAGCTGGCGACGGCCATCCCGGCGCTCTTGCCGGGCGATTCGGCGACGATCCAAGCCCAGGTGAAGACGCCGATCAACTCGGACTCCGGCAACAAACGCACGGAGTACGTACTGGGGTGGGACGTCCGCACGGTCGCCGACGGCACCTGGCTGTCGGCCGGGACCGGGGGCATCCCGCCGCTGAAGCAGCACACGGCGGTCGAGGATCCGACCTCCAACCAGCTCGGCCTGGAGAAGTTCTACTCGTACACGGGTAAGAACACGGGCGCCGGGTCGACGGTGATGAACAACCTGGCCGCGGGCAACAGCGTCTGGACGTACAACGCGTTCACGAACCCGGGCCGGGGCCTGAACACCTTCGCGCGCTTCGCGTACAACTCGCTCGACACGAGCGACACGGTCGCCGGTCACGGCTGGTCGTTCCAGCTCGCGGGCCCCATCCGGCTCGGTGCTCCGCTGGAGTTCCACCCGAAGCCGAACCCGACCGAGGTCCGGCTCCCGGACGGCGACGGCACCACGCACGTCTTCCGCTGGGACAGCACCAACAGCGTGTGGAAGGCCCCGGCGGGCGTCCACTTCAAGCTGGCGGCCAAGCCGGGCGCGGAGTGCAAGCCGTCCAGTGACCCGGTGCCGGACGCCTGGACGCTGACGCGTCCGGACGGCACGCGGTTCCTGTTCGGCTGTGACGGCTACATGACGTCGACGGTCGACAAGAACGGCAACACACAGTCGTTCACGTACGAGGAGCGCCGGTCCAACAACAAGCCGACCAAGTTCCTCAAGTACATCACCGACCCGGCGAGCCGTCAGTCGCTCACCGTCGACTACTACGAGAAGGGCGACGCGTCCTACGAGTACATCGACGAGACCGGGGCGAAGGTCAGCGGCACCAATCTGACCAACTCCAAGATCTACGACCACGTGAAGTCCATGACGGACATCTCGGGCCGGAAGGTCGAGTTCTACTACACGGAGAAGGGCCTCCTCGGCCGCATCGTCGACGGCGAGGGCTCGACACAGCCCAAGGTCTTCAACTTCACCTACGACGCCACGCAGGGCAACAAGAACGTCAAGCTGGTCAAGGCGACCGACCCGCGCGGCAACGGCACGTCGATGGCGTACTACGCGCCGCAGGCCGGTGACGACCCGAAGTACCACTGGTGGACGAAGACGATCACCGACCGCCTGAACGGCGCCACCGGCTTCGCGTACGCGGCCAACGCCACGACCCCGAAGTTCACCGACACCAAGGTCACGGACGCCGAGTCGAACGCCACGGATTACGTGACGGACGACTTCGGCCGCCCGGTGCAGACCACCAACGCCAAGTCCGAGACCACGAAGATGGCCTGGGACGCGGACAACAACGTCACGTACCTCGAGGAGGCCAACGGCGCCAAGACCGCGTACTGCTACGACCAGAAGACGGGCTACCCGCTCTGGCAGCGCGACGCGGAGAACAACAAGACCGGCGTTCCGCCGTCCACGGACTGCGCCCCGGGCACGTACCCGGCGAACTCGGCGCAGTACGCCTACCAGACCCGGGCCGACGGCTACGCGGCCGACCTGGTCACGAAGACCTCTCCGGAGGGCCGGAAGTGGCAGTTCGGCTATGACACGTTCGGCAACCTGAAGACGGTCACGGACCCGAAGGGCGTCGCGACGGCCACGGCGGGCGACTACACGACGGCGTACGAGTACAACGGCTACGGGCAGATGACCACGGCGACGGACGCCAACGGCAACGCGACGAAGAACAGCGAATTCGGCCCGACCGGCTACCCGGCGAAGATCACCGACGCGCTGCAGAAAACGACGTCGTTCGTCTACGACGAGCGCGGCCAGGTCACCTCGGTGACGGACGCGTTGGGCAGCGAGACCACGCAGACGTACGACACGTTCGGCCGTCCGCTGGTCTCCACGGTGCCGAAGGAACAGAAGGACGGCGTCTTCATCACGACGCCGGCGCCGGTGTACGACGCGAACGACAACGTCACGAAGGCGACCGCGCCGAACGGTGCGGTGTCGACGGCGGTGTACGACGCGGCGGACCAGGTGAAGTCGGCCACGGCCCCGAAGGACACGTCGACGTCGGACGAGCGGAGGACGGCCTACACGTACGACAAGGTCGGCAACCTCAAGACGACGACGGAGCCCAAGGGCACGCTGACAACGTCGGACGCGACCGACTACACCACGACGAACAACTACAACACGATCTACCAGCTCACGTCGGTGGTGAACGCGGACGGCGACAAGGTCAGTTACACGTACGACGACGTCGGCAACGTCACGAAGGTCGTCGACCCGAAGAAGAACGCGACGGCGGACACGGCCGACTACACGTCCAAGACGGCGTACGACCTGAACCACCGGGTCACGACGGTCACGGACGCGGCCGGAAACACCACCAAGCGGTCCTACGACAAGGACTCGCTGGTCGTCTCGACGACGGACGCGGAAAACAACACGACAACCGTCACCTACGACGAGCGCGGCAAGAAGACCCAGGTCAAGGTCCCGCACAAGGGCACGACGTCGATCGAGTACCGGACGACGAAGTTCGAGTACGACGAGGTCGGCAACACCACGAAGGTGCTCACGCCGAGGGCGGTGGCGGCCGGTTCGACGGAGGCGTTCACGGCACGCACGAAGTACGACGCGCTCAACCGCCCGGTCAGGCAATACCAGCCGTACGACCCGGCGGACGCCCGCTACAACGACCCGAACGTCTACACCGAGACGGCCTACGACGCGGTGGGCCGGGTGGCGGCGACGTCGCTGCCACCGTCGGAGGGCCAGACCGTCCGTAACAAGTCGGAGTACACGTACTTCGACAACGGCTGGGCGAAGTCGTCGAAGGACCCGTGGGACATCACCACGACCTACGACTACAACGACCTGGGCCAGCAGACCGCCCGGACCCTGACCTCGGCGGGCAGTTCCTCGAACCGCACGATGACGTGGGGCTACTACCCGGACGGCAAGCTCAAGTCGAAGTCCGACGATGGCGTGCCGGTCGGCAAGAACGTCGTCCTGGCAGACAACTCCGACACCCAGCACACGTCCTCTACGGGCACGTGGACGAAGGGAGACATCGAGGGCCAGCAGGGCTACGACCACGCCACACACGCGGCGGGCACGGGCACGGACAGCTTCACGTGGAAGCTGAACATCCCGGCGGATGGCACGTACGAGGTGTACGTGAAGTACCCGGAGGTGACGGGCGCGGCCACGTCGGCGAAGCACGCCATCACCTACAAGGGGCTGCTGGGGAACGCCACCGTCAACAAGACGGTCGACCAGACGGCCGCGGCGGGCACCTGGGTGTCCCTGGGCTCGTACAACTTCGCTCAGGGCAACGACGGCAAGCTGGAGCTGTTCGAGAACAGCGGGGGCAAGGTCGTGGCGGACGGCGTGAAGCTGGTCCGTGACAACGCGTCCGACACGGACAACGAGCAGAAGACCTTCACGTACAGCTACGACGTGAACGGCAACCTCACGAACATCGACGACACGTCGTCGAGTGCGGAGGTCGACGCGTACGCGGTCACGTACACGGGCCTCAACCAGGTCCAGAAGGTGACGGAGTCCCTGTCCGGCCAGGAGCAGAAGGCCACGTCGTACGCGTACGACGCGAACGGCCAGCCGGAGACGGTCACGCACCCCGACCAGTACTCGAAGTACACGTACGACCTACGTGAGTTGGTCAAGACGGTCTCGGTCGGCAAGTCGTCGACGGACACGAACCCGAAGACCACGTCGTACACATACACGGACCGTGGCCAGAAGCTGAAGGAGACGAAGGACAACGGCAACACGGTCGACTACACGTACTACCGAGACGGCGGGCTGAAGACCTCGGTCGAGAAGAAGGGCAACGGAACCCTCGTCGCCTCGCACACCTACGCCTACGACCCGAACGGGAACAAGGCGCAGGACGTGGCGAAGAAGATGAACGCCGACGATCACACGGCGTATCTCTCCTCGACCACGGACTACACCTACGACCCGGCCGACCGCCTGGCGAAGTCGGTGAAGACGGGCAACGGCGCGAGCACGGACACGTACGTCCACGACGACAACGCCAATGTCATCAGCCAGTCGGTCAAGGGCACGTCGACGACGTACAACTACGACCGCAACCGCCTGCTGTCAGCGACGTCGGGCGGGGCGACGGCGAACTACAACTACGACCCGTTCGGCCGCCAGGAGTCGGTCACGAGCGGCGGAAAGGTAATCTCCCGGAAGGTCTACGACGGCTTCGACCACGTCATCGAGTCCCAGAAGCTGGACGACACGGGCGCGATGGAGTCGACGAAGTACACCTTCGACCCGCTCGACCGCACCGCGTCCAAGACCGCGGACGGCAAGACAACCGACTTCAACTACCTCGGCCTTGGCGGCGAGGTGCTGAACGAGGAAGTCGCCGGCGAGCTGACGAAGTCCTACCAGTACAGCCCGTGGGGCGAACGCCTCTCCCAGATCAAGCACAACACCGACGGCACGACGGAGGACAGCTACTACGGCTACAACAGCCACACCGACGTCGAAACCCTTACCGACGAGACCGGTAACACCAGGGCCACGTACGGCTACACGGCCTATGGGCCCGAGGACGAATCCGAATTCACGGGTATCGACAAGCCCGACCCGGCCGACCCCACGAAGGAGAGCTACAGCCCCTACCGCTACAACGCCAAGCGCTGGGACGTCGACAGCGGCACCTACGACATGGGTTTCCGCGACTACAACCCGGAATTGAACCGCTTCACCACCCGGGATATGTACAACGGCGCCCTCGCCGACATGCGACTCGGCGCGGACGCCTTCACCAGCAACCGCTACGCCTTCACCGGCGGAAATCCTGTCAGTCGCATTGAAATCGATGGCCACTTCGGCTGTGGTGCGTACGGGGGTGAAACCTTCGAGTTGCTCGTTGCGGCAGGTTCGTGTTCTCCGGAGGAGGTGATACTCGAGAGTGACTCTCCCTCCTCCTCGGAGTGGAACGACGGCCCGAGACTGGGGCGCTGCAACTACGACTGCGGCAGCGTTACCACTCAGGAAACCGAGGCAGCCGAGACGCCCGAAGAGATTCCGATGTGGGAGAACTTCGTGGGCTCGGTGCTTGACGTGGGCACGAATCTGGCCGCCGGGATGGGCGGCTCGTGGTTGGTGAATAAGACCGACCACGACAACACCAAGGGGATCTGCCTGAACGCCTCCATCGCTACATACGTCGGCTGGGGTGGTTCCGGCTGCATTCTGTCCACTAAGGTGGAAGGCGGCTACGACGTCTCCGCAACCCTTTCGACTGGACCGGAATTCGGCTTCGGCGGTTCCGCTTCCGTCGGTGCTTTCTTCAGTAATTCGGACGACCCCGTCAGCCAGTTGGCGGGCGCTGGTGTCGAGGGCGAGGTAGCGGCAGGTCCGGGCATCGGAATCTTCGGCTCCTATGGGGCTTCTGTCGCGGTGGACGACAATTACAGCCCCACGGGTATCACCCGAAACAACAAGGGGGATATGGTCGGCTACGGTCAGGTTGGCATCACAGCTGTGACCGGCCTTGACGGTAGCGTCGGTACCAACTGGACCTGGGCCTTCGACCTGGGTAACTAACCCTCGGTTTAAGGGATTTCAGGCGACCATAGGCAATCTGTAGCAAATCTGACGGGGTTGCATGGGTGGAGTTCTTCGCCCATGCGGCCCCGTCACCTCTCGGCGGGAGAACCATGCACGTTGCAAGTCAGGGGTCGGGCGGTCCGGGACTGATCTTCGCAGTCATAGGCGTCCTCTATTTCGTCTCGTTTGGGGTGATTCTTCTGTTCAATCCCCAAGGGCGCGGCGAGCGCCTCGTGGGCAGGCTGTTCGCCAAGGGGCCATTTCGGAAATCCGGGCCTCGTGCTGCACGGCCGGTCTCACGGGTGCTGGGGGCGGCCTTTCTGCTGCTGGGCACGCTGCTCTTCGTGGTGGCGGCCATGAGTCGCTAGAAGGGATGTGAGCATGCAGAAAAACCCCCTCGACCACAGGCGCCGGACGGCAGGACTCTGCCTGATGCTGGTGCTACTGACGGGCTGCGCCGCGGGGACGGCACACCCGGACACGCCCCCGCCAAACGACATGAGCATGGATGAGCGACCGCCCGGGGAGCGGACGGCGGAGAAGGCATTCGCCCTGCTGCGGGAAGCGGACTCGATGCGGTTGTCGTTCACGTCCGGACGCCCCGGGGCAATGCCGTAATCTCCGTGCACGCTGACCGGGATGGCAATTGCACGGGCACGTTTGACCTGGGGCGGAGCCAACGCGGGGACATCATCAGAATCGCCGGCGAAGGGGTCTCCTACGTCCGCTACACCGATGCCGCACTCGCGGAGATGCGCGCGGAGGCCGCCCGTCGCGGTCCCGAAGCCGCGGCAAAGGTCAACGAGCGCACTGCGCAGGCCCGGGACAAATACCTCAAGGTGCCCTCGGTCAGCCCCGCAGTGAAGGACCGGTGCGACCTGGACAAGGCACTGGAGAAGGCCCCCCGGGGCGGTGTCGGCGTCCAGCAGCAGCCCGTTGTCGAGCGCGATGGTGAGCAGGTCATCCCGCTGCGCGGCCCCGAAGGGGACGAGGACATGACGATGTACGTGGCCGCCGAGGGCGAACCGTACATCCGGTTCATGGAGGGCATGGTCGGAGGCACCCAGGTGAGGGTCGCGTTCTCCCAATTCGACGAGCCGGTGAGCGCGTCGGTGCCCCCGGCGGACAAGGTTCTCGACATCGATACGGAGGGAGAAGGACTGCTCGGCACCTGAGCAGGGGCCTCGGCAAGGGGCTGACCGTGTGCTCCCGTCGGGCCGGATGGCCTCTTTGCTGACAACCCTGCCCGGCATCTGGGCTGCGGAGGCGGCCGAGGTCTCACATGGAACCTGAACATCCCGGCGGACGGCATGTACGACGTGTACGTGAAGTACCCAGAGGTCACGGGCACGGCGACGGCGGCGAAGATGGCGGCGGAGGCTGTGAACAACGGCTGGCTGGCCTCTCGCCGACAATGAGTGGGCGCTCAATTACCTGGATATTTCGTACGGCGGGAAATTCAGTCTGGGAATTCAGTATGACGGCAGCGGCCGTCATACGCCTCTAGGGGGCATGCCGTGACGCGATCGGAAGGTGAGCAAGGCGGAAAATTCCAAGGGGAAGCAAGTTTGGGCGGCTCACGGAGTGGTTGAATACGGTGCAGAACTGGAAGCATCTATCGGATACAATTTCACCGGCGCTGGCGGCATGATCAAGGATGCCATTGGCAGCCTTTTCAGCTGACGCCTGAACCCTGATGCTGGGCGGCCTGCCGCACCCTGCGGATGCGGCAGGCCGCCCAGCGATTTACGACCTCATGAACGGGTGAGAATGAACCTTGCAGCGAAATTCAGTGACGACATCATTGTCAGGATGGGCTTCGCCCCCTTCATGTTGATAGTTGGCCTTCTGTTCCTGACTAACTTCAGGGGGCTCATTAATTACGCCTACTTCAAGAGTCAGGGGAAGGCGGCCAGCCCTGTCTGGGTAATCCTATTTCGTATAGGCGGCTCCTTTTGGGTGATCGCTGCAATCACCTTGCTCATCGGCATCTGGTGATCGCAGATATGTCCATGACGGGGCGATGGCTCTGGCGGGCGGAAGCCTGCGAAGCCTCGTCGTGAGGTAGAGCTGGGGGGGGGCGGGTGAAGGGTTCGTAGGACATCTCTCGGAGGCCCGCGGTGATGCTGGTGTGGCCGTGTTTGCGGAGTTGGTTGATGGCGAGGTTGCGCAGGGTGGCCATGTTCTCCGGGCCGTGCCCGGTCCGGACTGGGGAGCTGTCCTCGTCAAAAGTGACAACAAGGATAAAATGCAGCCGGTTCTCGATTACCTACTGCGCTCTTACCCACTGCGCTCTCACGAGTCTGGCGATCTTCTCCGGTGACGCTTGGCGGCTGGTGAGATCGGTGATCACGCAGATGGTCTCGCGGGTTCGTTTCCCGGTCTTCAGGCTGGTGCTATGCGGGGTGACCCTCGCGACCTGAGCGGCGTGCAGGAAGTCCAGGTCATCGACTGTCAGTACCTGAATGACCCGTGTCTCGTGCGGCCGTGGCCTCGGGCGCGGTCGTAGAACTTCACGGTGGCCCGCTCCCAGGGCAGTGCGCAGACGCTCGTAGAGCGTCGGCTGGTTCCGTTTCACGGTGAACGCGTAGTGCGCCTTCTTCGCCTCGACGAGGAAGACGGCATGGTGGCGCTGGGTGTGCAGGGCATCGGCCGTCACCACGACGCCGGTCAGGTCGAAGGGGTCCAGCAGGGCGGCGAAGCAGGAGGCTCGTCATACTCGGCACCCGTGTGCCCGGCGCATAGGTCCCGTCCTTAAGGAGGCGCGCGGTGAGTCCCGTGTGGGGCAACGGCCGCAACCGTGACGCTTACGTGGCGCTGCTCGACCACGCTGCCGCCCGCCCGGAATGCCGCGCCGGGCCCGACCTGTGCCCGGACGGCCGACGGCTGGCGGACTCTATGGCGCGGGTGATATCGACGGCTACCTCAGCATCATGGTGCCGGAGGTCTCCGTGAGCGGAGAACCCGATGGGGCCATGGACGAGGAGACCGAGATCGCCCGGCATGACTGGGACGAAGGCATTGCGCTCAAGCGCGAGTTTTGAGAGAGGACAGTACGGGGCGGGCGGCGGTCTGCGGACGTGCTACTCGTGCGCAGGCGGCGGGAGCCTAGCGAGTCAGGAGTCCGATTTGGGTACGTCATTGCGCATGCGTCGCGTAGCTCCCGATGAGGCGGTGAAGGGCGCGGCTCATCTGGAGAAGCTGTTCTCAAAAAGCTTGAAGAATAAAACATACGAGCGGGAGTTGGAATCCGGAGCCCTCTGCGATCTTGGCGAGTGCTGGCAGATGGTGAGTGTTCTCCTCACCGGTGAGGATTTTCCGGCCGAGGGGGTCGAGTCTTTGCCCGTCCTCGGAGGGGAACCCATTGCAACCCAGGGAGAGCAGGTCGACGTACTGCTCGTCTTGGAACCTCGGCTGGTTCGGATTGCCTCCGATTTCCTTCAAGGGGTCGACAGTCATTCTTTGGTAAGTCAGAACAAGGGAAAACTGCGCGTCGTGGGTGGCGCTACAGATTGGATGGTCAGTCAACTGGTGACTGATATTGAAGCGCTGAAGAAATTCTATCTGGAGGCTGCGACCGGCGGCAGCGCCGTGACCAAGCGCGTATACAGCTGAGCCTCGACCCACCTCGGGTGTCCGTCGGGATGAGGGCAACGGAGACTGCCGAGTGGCCGTCCGGTGCGGGGCCTCCAAGATCTTTCGTAACCGGCCCCCTCGGAAGGCCGGTGGGTCGAAGGCCAGCGCTGGATCGACGTGCTAGAAAGGGCCTACTAGTGGCAACGCTTCCAGAGATCCAAGCCCTGTTGGGTGAACCCCGATTCAACTGGTCGGATCCGGCTCCATGGATGGACCTGGAGCAGGAACTCGGTATCGAATTCCCTGCGGACTTCCGTGAGATCGTGGACGCCTACGGTTCGATCCAGATCAACAGGCAGTTGTATCTGGAGCACCCCGCCGGCCATCTTCTGCACAGTCTGGGAGAAACCATCAGGGGGGACCTCGAGATGTGGCGTGAGAAGGACATGGCAGAGTTCCTGCCCAGTCCGGCGGGGGCGAGCCCCGGTGAGTTGATGCCGGTGGCGTCGGCCACGACGGGGGAATGGGTTTTCCTTCGCGTTCCCGACGAACCCTCGTCGCCTTGGTGCGTCGTTGTCCAGGAGTTCGACAGTCCGGCCTGGACTCTCCACGAGATGACGTTCAGTGACTGGTTGCTGGCTTATCTCAGAGGTGAGGACGTGACGGTGTGTTCTCGTAATTTCGCGCCTGACCGCCCGTTCTACGAATTCCTGCCCTGAAAATGAACATAGTGGTACCCCTGTCCTGGCGACAGGGGTACCACTATGTGAAGGTTTTTCCGTGATCGCCTGAGCCAGGTTATTGATCGCATCCCGGGGTTCTAGAGCAATCCCTATCCTTGAAGCATTGTAGCGAATGGTTCAAGGAAGGCCTGAAGAAGTCGGCAGTTGCTTATGATCCCGGCAGAGGTGAAATGAAGCTGGAGTCGGCGGAGATTCTTGTCGGGTCTGGCGATGGCAGGGTTTATGTTGCTCCGAATCTCGTAACCCATTACATCGATGCGCACTCCTATCAGCCGCCGCAGGAGTTCATCGAGGCGGTGCTGCGGTAGTCGTCGTGCTGGATACCCCTGGTGCCAGGCTGCGGAGAGCGCGGCGGCCATCCGCTGAGTCCTGCGCGCCGAAGCCTCGGTTGGCAGGGTGACTTCCCAAGGCGCCCTGCACTACCGGAGCTTCGATGTGCCGTCAGTCCGACCACTGTCTGCCTGACCAAGTCACCCTCGTCGCGACTCCGCGAACTTCCCTGGATCACCAAGCGGTTGGCAATCCTCGCGGAACCCGCGGCCATCTGGGACCACGAGTTCGTCATGCGGAACGACCCCCGCCAGCCGACAGGCAGCAGCCCCACCGACCCCACGTCCCTCTGCGGCAAGGTGGGTGGTTCGCTCGTCTGCGGTACCAGCCGGCTGTCTTTGCTGCCCGTTGCCTTCGTGGCCCTGTTCGTGCTTGTCTCCGTCACGTCTATCTGATGTACCGGGCTTGTCCCGCCGCGACGGTTCGTAGTGTTCCTCATCGAAGGTTGAGATTTCGTGACAATGCCCCCGTCTTCGTATCCACATCAGCCGCCTTTTCCGCCGCCCGGGCCCGGGCGGCAGTGGAATCCGGTGGCCGCTCCTGTGGCGCCGGCCTTGAACCCCTTCGCGGTCACCGCGTTGGTGACGTCACTACTGTGCCTTGCTCCACTGGGGCTGATATTCGGCATTGTCGCGCTGCTGCAGATTTCCAGGAAGGGGCAGCGAGGCAAGGGCCTCGCGATTGCCGGAATCTCTGTTTCCGGTGCAGTTCTTCTGCTGGCCGGTATCGCCTTCGCGGTGGTCGACTTCAGGATCTGGACGCTTCCCGCCCGGACCGACTCCGGCGAGGTCGCGAAGCCGGGCTGGAGCACGGTCTACTCGATCGAGGTCGGTGACTGCTTCAACCCGGGCGCCTGGATGCCGGAACGGGACACCCCGCCGTTGGTTGACGCGAGCGTGGAACTGGTCCCGTGCGACGAGTCACATCGAGGCGAGGCGTACGCCACCTTCGAGCTCTCCGGAGAGACAGAATTCCCGGGCCGCGACAGAATCGCGGCCATCGCGTGGTCGCGGTGCGCGAAGAGCTACCTCGACTATTCGATCGATCCCGTGGCCTTTGGACGCCTGCAGTCCTACTACTTCTATCCGCAGCAGCGGGACTGGGATGCCGGGCAGCGTACTGTGTTGTGCTGGGTGGCCCGTCCGGGCAGAGCCGAACTCGACACGTCGGTACGGCAGGACGCATCCAACCTGGATTCCACGCAGTTGGCCTTTCTCTCGGCCTTGAAGCCGCTGAACACCGGAGTCGCGCTCCGCCCGGCGAAAAGCCCCCAGCAGGACCTCGCCGGTGCCAAGAAGTGGGCCGCGCGCATGGCCGAGGCGCAGGCCGAGACGATCCGGCTGCTCAAGGAAACCGAGTTGCCCGGCGCACAGCGGCCGGCCACGCAGCTCGTTGCGGAGCTCGAAGAGGGGCTGCCGTTCTGGCGGCAGGCGTCCGAGGCGTCTGACGCAGACGCCTTCCTCGGACATCTGCGCTCCGTGGACGAGCACAACGGCGCCACGTACCGTCGCCAGATTCGCGGTGAACTGTCCCTTCCCCTGCCTCCAACCGAGCCGGACCAGGCGCTTCAGGGCACGGCCGCTGCGACGGACGTCTGAACCCGGAATGTTGCTCTGAGGGGCGCCGTCTGGCCCATGCCTGTCCATCTGGGCGAGGGGCTGGCGCACCTCGCCCAGATGGCGTCGTCCACGGGACGTTCAGGGAGCCGCTACCGGGTGTTGCGGGTGCGGCAGCGGGGGCAGCGGCACGGCGGCCAGGAGAGCGGAGCCGCAAGGCGTTCGGGGGCAGGTGCGCCGGTGACCTTGCGCCGCGGGGACCGCTCGACGCGCTTGCCGTCCGGGCCGAGCCGGTAGGTGCTCAGTGTCAAGCACGAGCGGCCCTGGGGAGAGGTTCCGGCGTTCACCGCGCCTCCCTCGCGCCCGCGTTCGGCAGGAGGCGGAACACGTCCGGCGGGGGAGGGACGTGCGGCGCACAGGTGGGGCAGGCGTACACGGTGAAACCTGGCCCGGAGTTCTGGTGCACCTCGGAGACGACCACCGGCTCGTCGGTCAGCTCGTTGCAGCGGGCGCACGGCTGGCACAGCAGCCGGTGCCGTTCGGCCCGGACGAGTTGTCGGTCACGGTGGCGTGCGGACCCTGCTGGTCCCCACAGCGCGCGCAATGCGGGACCTGCGCCTCGGGCCGCTCTGCGTTCGCGTCCATCAGGCCACCCCCTCGGCACCGACCACGTGCCGGTCGAGGTCGAGGTGGAAGTCCGCCGCGAGTACGAGCGCGAGGCGCCGACGGCGCCGGTCCGCCCGTTCCTGCCACCGCTCATGCTCGACCAGGTACGGACGGACCAACGCCGTCTCGGTGCCGTCGAGGGGTACATCACGCCCGTAAGGGGAACGGGGCGGCGGAGGCCACGTCGAGGCCGTACACGGCTGGGGACGGGCTGCTTCGGGGCATCCGGCAAAGGCCGGACGAGCGGGGAAACCTGCCCGCCGTCTGCCGCTGCCGGGTGCGAAGACCTGCCGCAGCAAGCGGCAACCCGGCGGGTAACGTCATGCATGTGGGCGCTCCTTCACAGCGTCGACCACGCCCCGGGGCCCTGCCAGGCCGCCGGGGTCTTGTCTGAGCTGTCGACGCTAGGAGCGTGTGAACTCGGCAACGGGTACGGCTTCTACCCCGATGCCGAGGGGTACATTTCCTACCTCCTACGGGATCACACGGGCACGTCCAGATCACGGGCAAGGCCGCGCGCGTCGTCACGGACCATGCGGGGCCCGGACTTCACCAGCTCCGGGAGTACCGCGCGGGTGTGCAGGTTGTACTGAATCGTCTCCGGCGATTCCTCGTACGCCTTCCTCAGAAGCGATACCGCAGCGACACGTTCGCCGGTTATGCCGTACGCGCGGGCCGTCTCGATCAGGTGGTACGACCGGCGGGTGGTATTAAGGTAAACGCGTGCGTCCCCAGCACGCGGCCACCTGCCGCGCCAGGTCCACCGGCATCGGCCGCTGCCCCCGCTCGATCTCGCTCAGATAGCTCGCCCCGTAGAACGACTCCTCCACCGTCTGCTCCAGCGTGAGCCCCGCCTCCTCGCGCTTGAAGCGCAACTAGAAGGAGGGAACGGGGCACGCCATGCGACTGACCTCCGACCTGCTCGCGCACGTGAAAGCGGTGCCGGAGCTGCGTCGCGCGGTACGCGACCGGCTCGGCACCGTATGCCTGGAAGTCGAGCTCCTCGTTAGCGAGTTACTGGCGAACGTGGTGCATCACGTGGGCGAAGGCGCCCCGGTCACGGTCCAGGCCTCCCGCACCCGCGTGGAGGTCAGTGACGTCGCCCCCGACGCGCTGCGATCTGCCGCCCCCGGGCCTGCCAGGAAGCGGTTGGACGAACGACGCACGCCGAAGGTCGTCCTCCCGGAAGGCAGTTGTTTCGATGCGCGAAATCCACGCAAGAAGATATCTTAGTTTCCATGCCCGATATTTCGTCGTTCACGCAGGAACAGTTCTTGGATGCTCTGCGCCGCGGCACCGACAGTCTGTGGTCCCTTGATGC
Organism: Streptomyces sp. NPDC002851; assembly: GCF_053591935.1. Classification (NCBI taxonomy): domain Bacteria; kingdom Bacillati; phylum Actinomycetota; class Actinomycetes; order Kitasatosporales; family Streptomycetaceae; genus Streptomyces; species Streptomyces sp. NPDC002851. The sequence continues at coordinate 276,530 of NZ_JBSFUT010000001.1, forward strand.
GGCCGTCTGGCTCTTGGAGTGTCATGAGGCTTGGCTCGGCAGCCCCGAGCTGCGAGGGCTTACTCAAGGGGGATTCGATGAGAATGGCGAAGTGTGGGCGGGATTTGATGTTCGCCAGGTAGGTGAGGCAATCCATTCTGGACACCTCGGCGAGTGGCGGGAGGACCTTGCGGTCCTCTTGGTGGCGATGAGCCTGTACGGAGATTTTCCGATCTCTCTCCGGTACGCCTGTGAAAATCTCTCCCAGGAAAATCTCACGCTGATCAGCAACGCGCTGCTCAAGGCTTGCGGTTACGAGACCGAACTTACCGTGGTCGCCATCCCTGGCAAGTAGGGTCCTTTTCGGAAGGATTGAAGTTCCGTGTACACGACTGCCGCCCCGGAGGTGGACGTTGCAGCGATCATTCCCGAGCTCTCGGCGTGGCGCCGGACCACGGTTCGCCTGCATCCCCGGCCAGGGGATCCCTTGGAAGGCGACAGCCATGTCGGCGGTCCGATGCTCCGCGTGGAAGGGAGTGCGCGACCTGTTTGTGAAGACCACCTGATGGATCACGAGGGTCGGCAGGTCCCGCGGCCTATGGAATCCGTGGCCCAGTTTTTCGCGCGTGACTTTCCTGAAATCCCCTGGCCCTCTGGATGTAACCTCCTGCAGGTATATTGGTGCCCGAACGATCATTTCATCGAATATGACGACTCGCATTATGAAGGGCCTGCCGTCTCGCTGCAATGGCTTAATTCAGTGACAGGGCAAGGGGAGATTGCGGGCAACCCATTTTCCCGTGTGCAGCCGTTCGAGGAATCCTACGAGGTGCGTCCGTGTTGCATCACGCCGGAGCGGGTCGTCGAATATCCCTGGGGGGAGGAGCTCCCCGACGAGATCAGAGGACGTCTCGCAGCGGCAGATCAGTCCCAGGGGCTGCGATATCAGTACGCCTTGTCCGTGGCGCACGGTTGGAAGATTGAGGGATGGGCGAGTTGGCATTCGACGGACAAGAGGGACTTGTCCTGCCAGGGCTGCGGAGGTCCCGTCGAATTGCTGGTCAAAGCGGACAGCAGTGAGTGGGACGGTGCCAGTGATCGATGGTGGCCGCTGGAAGACCGGGAACTGGGCCAAGATGCGCTGGACGTCGCTTACGAGCCGACGGGTGTTGATGTCGGGCGCTCAGGTGAGCTTCGCGTGTTCGCCTGTCGAAGTGATGCCCGGCATCGACCTGTCCTCGACATTCAGTGACCTTGCGTTTGAGAGAGCTTTTCGAAAGTCCGGAGGCCACCAGGCAACGCCTGGTGGCCTCCGGCGGGTCTTGACGGAAATAATACCGAAGCACGCCCGCAGCCGTGCCGCTCCTGCAACGATTCACGCTAGGATCTCAGGAATCCCGGCGGAATTTCTCGCGTCCGTAATCAATTCCAAGACCGGCGCTGGACCGACGTGCTAGAAAGGGCCTAGTAGTGGCAACGCTTCCAGAGATCCAAGCCCTGTTGGGTGAACCCCGGTTCAACTGGTCGGATCCGGCTCCATGGATCGACCTGGAGCAGGAACTCGGTATCGAATTCCCTGCGGACTTCCGCGAGATCGTGGACGTCTACGGTTCGATCGAGATCAACGGGCAATTGTATCTGAAGCATCCCGCCGGCCATCTTCTGCACAGTCTGGGAGAGTACATCAGGGGGGATCTCGAGCTCTGGCGCGAGGAGGACATGGCGGAGTTCCTGCCGAGTCCGGTGGGGGCGAACCCCGGGGAACTGATACCGGTGGCGTCGGCTACGACGGGCGAGGCGGTCTTCCTTCGCGTTCCCGACGAGCCCTCGTCGCCCTGGCGCGTCGTTGTCCAGGAGTTCGACAGTCCGGCCTGGACTCTCTACGAGATGACGTTCAGTGAGTGGTTGCTGGCTTATCTCAAGGGTAGGGACGTGACGTTGTGTTCGCGCAACTTCGCGCCTGACGGCCCGTTCTACGAATTCCTGCCCTGAAAGTGAACACTGTGGTATCTCCTGTCCTGGTGACAGGGGAAGCCACCGTGTGAAGATTCCCGCTGCCGACGGAACGGGCCCACATCACCCAGCAGCCAGCGAGTACCGAGGTTGAACTCCTGATGACGGCTGGTCGTGACGGTTCGTGATCCCGAAGCCTGCGGCTGCGTATCGACTGGGGACCCGTGGAGCGGGAGCTGGGTGCGGAACTCCCGGGCAGCTACAAGCGGTTGTGTGAGGCATTCGGCCACGGCGCCTCGCCGGTGTGTTCCTCGATGCTGTCGGCAGCGACCCCGCGACCTGTACGGCGACGGCCCCCAGGGCAACTGGGGGCCGTCGTATGGCCCGTGCCAGTCATCTCGGCTGCGCGCACCTCGCCCAGATGGCGCCGTCCATGAGCCGCTCAGGTGGGCGCTACCGGGTACTGCGGGCGCGTCAGCGGGGGCAGCACGGCGGCCATGCCAGCGAAACGGGCGGGGTACCGGCGTTCACGCCCGCCCCCATGCCGGTGGCAGTCACACGTACAGCGGCGCACGAGGACCAGACCAGTGCCGTGAGGCAGGGGCACGTCCGCCGTCCGGCGGCAGGCGCCGTGCAGGTCCTCGTAGCCGGGCCGGTGCGCGACCGCGCATTCCGCCGACAGCCGCGACTCATCCATGCTCGTACGGGGGCTCACCGCTCGCCTCCGGCACGCTCGGGCGTTGGCAGCAGCAGCGGCGGGAAGTGCGGCGCGCACGGCGGGCAGGCGTAGACGCAGAACCCAGGACCGGAGTTCTGGTGCACCTCAGAGACGATCACAGGTGCGTCCGTAATCTCGCTGCAGCGCACGCACATGCGGACCGGCTTCCGTGCCGACACCGTGTTGGGGGTCGTCTCGCTCACCGGGGCACCCCCGGCCCGACGCGTACGCCGTGAATCAGCTCGGGGCCGATGTCGATGCCCTCCAGCGCCAGGAGCAGCGCGCGGCGCCGCTGACGCCGTTGCTGTGCCCTCTCCGTCGCAGGGGCCGGTCCCGGGGGCGGGACGGTCCGGTGCCAACCGGACGTGCCAGGGGCCCGTAAGGCGCTCACCCATTCCTGGACGCGGCGGATAAGCTCGTGCATGTCGACGCTCCTTCACAGCGTTGGCCGCGCCCCGGGAGGCATCACCCGCCTCACCGGGGTCCGTGTGTTCATGCTGCTGCGGAGCGTGCGCCGTGAGTTTCACGTCTTGTGAAACTTCGTCAGGCGAGACCGATCCACGAAGCGAAGCCCGACAGTGATTCCTTGCTGTAGCGCTCCAAATGGATCAACGTCTCTACGATCTCCCGCACTTGGGGATGATTCCGGGTCTGCTCGGGCGAGATCCGGCGTGCGGCCTGAAGGGCGGCGAACGCCTTGTCACGATTGCCGTAGTCCAGCCATCCCTGTGCGGCGTCCATGTACCAGCGGCCCGCACGGACCGGCGCCACACTGGCGGGCAGCCGAGTGCGCTCGGTCCGGCGTACGACTTCCGGCCCGTCATGCATCTCGACGGCCACACCGAGCCGGTGCATGGCGACATTGGTCGGCCCGAACTCGAGGCCGTAGTAATTCGCGTCGCGTCCGAGGTAGCGAGCGGCCTCCCCTGCAGCGTCCAGGTGAGTGCGGGCGGTCAGTGCGTTTCCGGCCCGCGCGGCGAACATGGCGGATCTCAGGTGGATGGCGCCGTGCACGCTGAGCGTCGGTTCGTCCATGCGGCCGATGTCCTCACCCAGGTCGTGCCTGACCCGGTCCAGCAGCCGTGTTCCGCGGTCGTACGCGGCGGCTTGGAGGAACAGCGTGGAACGCTGCCACTGCGTGCGGCCGACACGCAGTGGGTCGGCGGACTCGCGAGCGGCCCACTGCACGCGGTCCATGGCCTGAGAGCGCAGGTCGAACAGGCCCAGCGCGTACGCGATCGCCGTGACCCCTGAGTACGTCTCGGCGAGCAGGCCGAACAGCCGCTCCCGCTCAGTCCCTTCGGCCGCGTGGCAGGCGGTCGACAGCTCGTCGAGCAGCGGGGGCAGCACCGTGCCCAGCTTCGCGTACTTTGCCTTGCGGCCGAGCGCGGAGGCGCGCACCACGTCGGCGGCCAAGTCGTCGTACGCCCGCACGGGCAGGTCATCGTCTGGCAGGTCCCAACTGAGCATGGCCGCTTGGATATCCGGGATCGTGTCGTGCACGCGACCCCGCTGCGGGTCCTCGTACGGCTGCCCGGTGAGTTGCTCAAGGCGGACACCGAGCGCACGGGCGGCGCCAGCGGTGAGGGAGGGTGTGGCCGGTTTGTGGCCCCGCTCAACCTGGGCAATCAAGGACTTCGAGCAGGGAATGCGCTGAGCGAGCTGGAGCTGAGTCAGACCGCGCGCCTTACGTGCCTTGGCGATACGCTGCCCGATCCGCTCGCCCGCCGTGTCATCGGCGTACGGCATGACGGGATCCTTCGAGTCGCGACACCTCGAAGGTACTCCTGGCGGCGCTGGGGGGAACGGCGATCGGCCCCCATTCCACGCGGTGGGGTCGTCGCGTTATGACTTGGGTGTCCGAGCGAGGATCGCAACGACTTGGAGCAGAGCTTCTTGTGGGTCGATGTCGATGTGCAGCAGGCGGAGGTGGCGCACCTCCATACCGTCGGACTTGCACAGGACTTTGATGTGTATGGCTCGGCCACGATGAGATGCCTGCCACGACACTTCGACTCAGCCGGGCGATGCGGCGTACCTGGCGGGCAGTGGGCGCGGCCTTCGTGCTGGCCGGTTCTGACAGCTTGCGGGGCCACCGAGCCGGTGAATTCAACCTCTGTCTCCCCGGAGCGCGCAGGCCGTCCGCCGGCTGCGCTCCTGGAGCAGTACGGCGTCTCCCTGCCGGCGGATGCCAGGGACATCCACTACCGAGAGGTTCTGCCGCGGTCCGGCGGAACTCTTTACGTGCGCATGCGCGTTCCGGACACAGTGCCCCGGGAGTGGCTGACCGTACTTGGCGGCAGCGCCTCGGATCTCACACAGGGGTGGAGCCCGGTCATTTCTCACGAGTTGCGAGAATCGGGTTGGCGCATCACGACGTCGGATTCGCTGTTCGGTACCTGGATTCCCATTGCGGAATCCGGACCCAAAACCAGCAAGAAGGTCGTCATCGCGGAAGACGCGAGCGAGAGGGCGAAGGTCTACCTCATGACGAACCGCTAGCGAAGTAGCCAGACACTTATGCCCGCCGTGTGTATGTGTGCACGGTCGACCACCCCTCCGCCCAGTCAGGAGATGGAGCGTAAATGGATATGTCCGCCGCGCACCTTTGCGCTTGAGCAGGATGACCTCGAAGAATTGTGTCGACTGCTGGATGCGGGATGGGATGTGCATGAAGAATTCGACGGATTTACGTTGCTTCATGCGGCCGTTGACGGTGAGATTGACGGGCATGCTCAGACCGGGAAACCGTTGCATGTCGACGCCACTGCGCTTCTCCTGTCGAAGGGGGCTGACCCCTTGCGCCCTTCGCATGGAGGGAAAGGGACTTTCCGCCCTCCATATGGCATTCGTGAGTGGCCACTGGTTGGCCTGCGATCTCTTCGGGGCGTGGATTAAGAGAAAAGTAGGCTGACATTCATCAGCCGACAGAGATGCAGGTTCGCAGCGATTCCATTGGCCTTGGTGTCACCAGAGTGGTAGGGGGAGAACGTGACAGACTCGGGGTACCGGACGCTTCTGTGGGGACCTGCGAACTTCGCGGGAAGGCCATCGAGGCGGCTGACCGTCGAGGTGCTCGGAGTCCTCGCAGTGTCACTGGTGACTGGAAGTGGGGTGATAGGGGAGCTGTTCGGCCATCCGTTGCCCGGTACGGTCGCAGGGATCGTGGTGAGCCTTGCGGCGGCTGCGTATCTCTACTTCACCAATGCCGGGCGGGTTTTCGTGGTCGGAGCCGTCATTGTGGGGGCAGTGCTCTCGTGGATGGTTCCGCGGTCTACGGCCACCGCTGTGCTGGCCGCTCGCGGGGAGAGTCGTACCGTCGTGGTGACGGACGTACGCGAACACCCCTACAAGGGGCGCGATTACAGCAAGAACTCCTGCACCGTGGAACTCCTTGACGGTACGCCCGTGGAAACTGAAGCCTGGCGCCAGTGCGCTCTCTCGACGCGCCCCGGGGATACATTCGCGATGGTCTTCGACCTCGACGGAGTCATTGCTCCCACCGAACGCCGGGTGCCAGATTCGGTTTTCTCGGGTACCTGGCGCACGGCAAGGCTTGCGGTGCTGCTCCTCGGCGTATGCCTGGTCGGCGTTGTGCGATCGCAGCCTTGAACTCGATGAGTACGGCGTTTGTGTCGTGCCCCGGTCTCGGCAAGAGGCCGAGCAGGCGCTGACCGATCGGGTACGAGTCATTCCGATGTCCGTCGCGCGCGGACCAACGACTCGCTCTGAGAGTTGTGCATCGTGGAGCGATTTGGGGTGTGAGAAGGCACACCGGCTGTAAGCGTGATGTTTCGGAGCGTACCTTCGCCTTTCAATACAGGGGGCTCATCAGGGGTTCTCGTGAGGAGAGCGGAGGGGGCGGACGTCATGGGTGAGCGAGAGAGACGAGAGAGACTTGTGCCCCGGGCCGGGGAGATGCGGCAGTTGGCGGGTCGGTTCGTCGCGCAGGTGATCGCCGCGCGGGCTCAAGCGGCGCGTGGGCGGCTGCCATTGGACTACTCCGTGGTCAGTCTGCGCGTGGTCGACTTCATGGTCGACGGCCTGCGCAAGGGAGGCCAGGAGCGGGCCGAGGTCGCGGTGGCGCTGTTCGGGCTCGGGGCGTACGTCGGGGAGGTGCTTGTGCGTCACGCGGGCGCCACGTGGGTGGACTTCGACACGAATCAGCGTGAGTACTTCGCCCAGCCCGTGGGCGTACGGATGCCGGATGGCCGGGTCTGGAACCCGCTCGGCAAGGTCGTCAACCGTTATGAGGTGGGGCCCGAGGAATCCCTGCACATGTTCTATCTGACTCTGCACGGGCGGCATGAGCGAAGCGAATGCTGACCGCGACAGGGCAACCGAACGGCAACGAAGGCCGGGCCTCAGCCCGTGGGTGCCCGGTTGCACGACCGGGCCATCGCTGTCAGACCCCTCTGGCAGTCTGCCCGCCATGACTGATGATCTGATCGGGACGCAGACGCCGATACGGCGGATCCTGGAACCGGACGAGGCGGTCGCCGCGCTTGAGCGTGCCGTTCCCGGCCTGGTCGAGCACCGGCGACCCGAGCCTGCCGCGATCGACTGGGCGTTGCTTGAGGGTGGACTGGGCACCGTGCTGCCCGCCGACTACAAGCGGCTCGCCGAGTGGTACTCGACCTTCGCTCTCGGGGACTTCCTCTTAGTCGGTCTGCCGGATCCGGGCGAAGAGCATGATTGGCTGCTCGGTATCCGCGACACCCTGTCAGAGGTCATTCAGGAATGGTGGAAGGCCGATATGTCGATCGGCCTGCGACCGCATCCGGCCCCGGGTGGCCTGCTGCCATGGGCGGAGTCGAACGAGGGTGATCAACTCCTGTGGACCACGACCGGGGACAGCCCGCAACAGTGGCTGGTCACCGTCGCCTCCCGGAATGGGGGTTGGTGGCACTACGAGGGCGGCGGCGCCGTCCAGTTCCTCGCCGAACTCTGCGACGGCACACTGGAACCCTGGGCGCTACCAAGCATCGACCCCGAAGTCACTCCGTGCTGAACGCGAGGCAAGACGGGCGAGGCGCCGTGCCCGCGTGTACCTCGGGAGTGAGAGGACGGGCGTAGCAGTGATGCGGTCGCAGCGCACGCACATGCGGACCGGCCACCGCGCTCCACGGGTGGCTTCGGGAGACCGGAAGCACTGGCGCGCCCCAGCCTCCCACCGCACTGACCCCCGCCGAAGTCATCGACTACGTGACCGCCCTCCAGGACGGTCACGCACCCGCGCCGCTCGTCGCCGCTGCGACAGAGGCACTCGTGGAGCCCCTGGATCCCGTGCTCCGCGTGCACACCTCCGCGAGGGACAGCCTCGCACTGACTGATCTTGCACGTGCTGAGCGCCCTACTTGCGGACCCAGCGCTCACGGTGGAACTGGGCGGGGGGCCATGCCGGTTGGCGGGTTCGGGAGTCGCTCCGGTGAGTCGGCGGAGCCACAACCCGTGCTAGCGTCGCTCTCTTCTCCGGCAAGCCGGACGGAGCCCCCCGGCAGGCAGACCATGACCCATCCAAACCGGCAACTTCAGGACGCGCTCGATGCGTTGGACGACGCCTTCGCTCCGCTCACGGAGCAGTCGTTCGCCGTGGGTGGTTGCACCTACTGCTACGGCCACGCCGACCTCGAAGCTCTCGCCGGTCCCGTGCATCGGGTGCCGGACGAGCTGATCCCTTCCGTCGCGGCCCAATCGACCGACCACTGGGACGACTTCCCGGCCCTGTACCGCCGGATGACGCCCAGGATCGTGCGTCTCCTGGTCACCGGCCGACAGCACATCGACCACGGGCTGGTTGCCTCCCGGCTGCTCGCCGCCGACTGGCGGGACTGGACTGTGCCCGAGCGGGAGGCACTGGAGGAGGTCTGGCACACCTGGTGGCGGTCGGCCCTGCGTGAGTACCCCGGCACCGGGCCTGTCACCGAAGTCCTTGAGACGGTCTCGGTCAGCACCGGCACCCTCTCCCCGTGGCTGGCCGTCTGGGCCGGAACGCGGACCAACGCGGCGGACCGGCATCTCTGCGACGCGCTCGACGACTGGCTCTTCGAGCGGCGGCTCGCCGACCTTCACCTCGGCTTCTACGACGAGCTGCACGCCACACCGGAGTTGCTGCCCTGGCTGCTCTCCCTGGAAGAGGGCCGTATCGGCGCGGCCCACCTTGTCGAGGTGGAGCGCATCGCGTACAGCTAGCGCTTCGAGGGATCGAAGGCTGCGAGACGTTGGCCAACAACGGAAGAGGCGACTACCTGGGCGGCGGGGTGCATAAAAGACTCCCGCTGTGCCGCTCCCCAGCCCCTGGGGGAGGGGAGCGGCACAGCGGGAGCTGTGGTTGACGTACTGCCGTTACCGCGTTACCGAGTCACCGCCTCACGGCGCAAGCGCCGACCCCAACCGATCACCCACCGGCGTCCCCAGCTTGTCGCGGCCGTAGTAGACCCCGCTGCCGGTGGAGACGCCTGCGCTGCCGCTGGGCAGGTACAGGATCGTGCCGTCCTCGTTGTTCTCGCCCATCGCGCCGATGGCGAGGTCCGCGCGGCCCCAGCCCGACAGGTCGTGCAGGACGACCTTCGAGCCGAACCAGTCGTAGGACTCCGTCCACCCGGTGATGCCGGAGGTGTCCTGGTGGAACGACTGGGCGCCGCTGCCGGTCAGGCCGCTGGAGGTGCCGCGCAGCAGCAGGATCATGCCCGCGTCCTTCTGGGAGGTGCCGGAGCGGGTGATGTCCTCCCGCGGCACACCGGCGAGGACATCGGCGTACCCGTCGAGGTCGTGGTCGCCGACGGTGAGGGACCAGCCCATGGCGTCGCCGGACTCGGCCGCGCCCGGCACTCCGCTGGAGTCCTGGTGGAGCGTCGTACGGCCGGTGGTGGTCAGGCCGGAGGACGAGCCGTAGAAGGCCGTCACCTGGCCGCCCCGGTACGCCTCGGACTCGGCGGTGTACGCCTGGCCGACCACGGCGTCCGCGTACCCGTCGCCGTTGACGTCGCCGACGCCCACCGAGCGGCCGCCCTTGACGCCGAGGATGCCCGCGCGCTGCAGGCCGGTCGCCGAACCCTCAAGGACAAGGACGCGGCCGTACTTGCTCGGGTCGCGGAAGTTGACGACGACATCGGTGTAGCCGTCGCGGTTGAAGTCGCCGGTGGCGGAGTCGGGGGCGTAGACGGCGTCGCTGTACGGGCCGGAGCCCAGGTAGCCGGAGGTGGCTGCTCCGGTCGCGCCGTCGTAGGACCACCAGCGGCCGGGCTTGCCTCGCGCGACGGAGAAGACGTCGGCCTTGCCGTCGCTGTTGAAGTCTCCGACGGTGACGGACGATCCGTGCCGCTCCCAGCTCACGCGGGTCGCGTCGCCGGTGTAGTACTCCCTGCCCGAGGTGAGCTCCGGGCCGTACATGACCGTCACCATGCCGTTGTTGGAGAGGCCATGGGTGTCCTCGTAGGGGCTGCCGATGACGAGGTCGGCGTTGCCGTCGCCGTTGACATCGCCCCACGCGGTGTCCGTACCGAAGTTGTCGCCGGTCTCCGAACCCCCGGGGACGCCCGGGCTGTTCTGCGTGATCGTCTTCTTGGCGGCGGCCACCGGGCCGTCCGTGCCGCCCGGGACGACGGTCACGGTGCCCGCGCCGTCCCTGCCGTTGTCCGCGGCGTCCGGCGTGCCCGCGACCAGGTCCGGGACGCCGTCCCCGTTCATGTCGGCGGTGGGCGGCGCGGCGTTCGCGGCCGGACTGGCGGCGAACCGGCGGATGTCGGCGAGCTTGGAGTACAGGTCGTCGCCCGGGCACTCGGTCGCGTAGCCGTCGCGGTGGCCGGAGATGGTGTTCAGCGTGGCCTGATCGCCCTTGTTCCACACGCCCGTGTCGCCGCCGGCGGTGAGCGTCACCTTGCCGGTCGGGTCGACGCCGTACTGGCCGAGCTTGTAGGCGGCGATGCGGGCGACGGCGTTCTGGATGGGCGCGGTCGCCTTGCCGTCGGTGGCGTAGTTGCCGATGACGGAGATGCCGGTGGAGTAGGTGTTGAAGCCGTAGGTGTGCGCGCCCATCACAGGCAGGTCGACACCGCCCGCACGGCCCTCATAGACCTTGCCGCACTTGTCGACGAGGAAGTTGTAGCCGATGTCGTTCCAGCCGTTGGACTCCACGTGGTACGTGAAGATCGCCCGAAGGATCTTCGGGGTGTCGGCGCAGGTGTAGCCGTTCGCGTCCGTGGTGTGGTGGACGAACGCCGCGTCGATCTTGTCGAGGTACGCCGGCGGGTCGGCGACCTTGGTCTCGTCCGCGCCCCAGGTGGTGCGGGAGACGATCGGCGGCTGGTTGACGGTGGACGGGGGAGGCGTGGGCACCGTCTCGGTCGGCGTCGGGGACGGGGACGGCGACGTGGAGTCGCTCGGCGAGGGGCTGGTGCTCTCGCTCGGGGACTCGCTGGTCGGCGGGGTGGGCGACTCGGCGGGTGCGGGGCTCTCGGACGTCGCCGCGGCGGGGGACTCGTCCGCCGTCGACTCGCCTCCCAGCAGGCTGCCCGTCAGCGGGGTGGAGTCCTCGGCGGCGGGCCGCAGCGCGTAGGCCGCGGGATCGGCGTCGCTGCCGTCCGGGTCGTCCTGTGCCGCCTCGTTGGCCGTCTCGGCCTCGCTCGGCAGCACGCCCGGATCCACCAGGTCAAGCCGCAGGGCCTTCGGCAGACCGTCGCTCACCGAGCCGTCGGCGGCGACCACGCGGGCCTCGACCCCGTCCGAGGTGCCGACCCAGCGGGGCTCGGTCGCGCCGCGCATCTTCCGCTCGTTCTTGCCCTCCTCCGTCTCCACGGGGTCGACGTCGAGTTCGAGCTTCTGCCAACCCGACCACTCACCGGTCTCGACGCTGCGCGTACGGACCTCGGCCGTGCCCTCGATCTTCGCCTTGCTCGCGGGCCAGGAGATGCCGAGGAGGCTGTACGGCTCGGTGCCGCGGCGGTCGACGCCGCTCTTCCCGGCGCCCTTCTCCTTCAGCGGCACGGTATGCATCTTGACCGGGGAGGCCTTCACCTGCGGCCGGTCGTCGGACGGATTGGCGACGGCGACCGTCACAACTCCGGCACCGCCGAGGACGACGGCGCCGAGGGTCAGCCACGTTCTTCGCTTCAGGTTCAGCGGCTTGTACGCATGGGTTGTTCGCGGACTCAAAAGTTTCCACCTTTGAACAGTTTTGTGCTTTGAAGCATTTCGTCATGCTTCGTGGGGACCGCGGGGGGTGGTCACGCACTTGCGCTGCTCCTGCTGCTACTGCTTGTACGCGCGCTCGTGAGACCTGCGAGCCGGGCGGATGGTTGTACGGCGATCCGGATGTTTGTGCAGGGATCAGTGGCGGGCCCCGGCTCGACAGCGACCCGGCAACGTATCCCTGTTGATATTGCTGTTGCTGCACACTGGTCGCCGCGTGACCCAGTAACTCCAGCCGTACGTGCCAGGAGGCACCCATGCCGTCCATCTGTGCCTATGAGCACAACCTCCTGCGTACGACGGGGCCTAAGGGCCTAAGGGCCTAAGGGCCTAAGGGCCTGAGGACCTGAGCGGCCGCGCTTGCGCGGAACCGCGCAGAAATACCCCGTCATGCCCAGCCCTCCCTCCCTACCTCCTGAAAGATGGGCACTTCTCCCGAAGCGCCGCCCCTCGCCTGCGCTGTAGCGTCGAAGCCGTATCCCGCCGAAGGCGGAGGTCGAGGAGGGCACCATGCCTGTCGTAGAAGTCAAAGTCATCGAGGGCGTCTTTACGCACGAGGAGTCAGTCTGAAGGGCATCAACTCCACGGCGCGGCAATGTAATTACGCGCCGGACACGCGGTGGGCCCTCACCCCACCTCCGCGGCAGCCGCACGCTCAGCACAGCCGTAAGCGCCATCGCCCCCAACTGCACCCCCAGCGTGACCAGTAGCGCATCCCGCATCCCCTGCCCCGGCTCAAGAGCCAGCAACAGCGAGCCCAACGCTGGGGCCGGCTTTGCTGTGATCGCCGTCCTGCTGAGTGGCTGCGGTCAGGAGGCCGGGGCAGCAGGTACCGAGTCTGGCGGACGGTCACGCACCGACTCGGCCGGGTCGTCTGGCCAGGGCATGCGGCGGGATGGCCAGTTGGTGAAGGAGCCCTTCCCCGAGAGACTGCACCGGGACTACACATGGAAGTCCGATCCCGGCGTTCCTGAGGTGCTGAGTGACATCCGCCCACAACTGCCAACCGGTACCGAATGGCAGACGAGTGATGGCTTTGCCGCAGCCACCACCCAAGGGCACTATGCCGCTACGTTCTGCGCGGATTTCGCCCGGAGGGTAGTCGTATTCGACGCCCGAAACCCGCGCAAGAAGACGTCGTTGGAGCGACTCGCACTACTCGCCTCTGTGGCTCACCCAGGACGTGCCCGCTGCTTCCGGTTCGTGTTCGACCAGGTACGGGCGTACCAGGGCCGTGTCGTCTCCGTTGAGGCTTCGCGAGTCCGGCCGGAGACCGGTGTGTCGGAGGTTCCAACGGGCAGTCGGGCCGGGCAAGTTGCCACGTCGCCCGGAGCCCCGACCGGCGGGCGTAGCCCTTCCGAGCGCATAGCGGCGGGTACGGGCGCAGCGGGGCGGAAACAGGATCGGCACCTGCCGGAACGCAGCGCTCGGGTGGCGGGCGTCGTGCGGGGGGATGCCGCACTCGTCGGCGTACAGCAGCACCTCGGCGCGCTCCGCTGCCGCCCTCGCGGGGATCACCGGGCGGGGCTGTTTTCTCCACTGCCGGACAGGCGAGGTATTCAGTCTGTATACTCCAGTCATGGCTGATACGACGATCAAGCTGGACAAGGAAGTCCGCGACCGTCTCGCCGCGCTCGCGGCCGACTGCGACATGTCGCTACGTGGCTTCCTCGAGCATCTTGCGCGTAGCCGCAGTACCCCCGCCGAACGTCAGGAGCGCTCTGACAGAGCGCGCGCGGCCTTGGCCGAGCACTTCGGCGTGCACACAACCGACCGGGACGTCGAAGAGGCGGACGCGTTCGTACAGCGCCTCGTCCAGGAGCGCACCCAGCGCCGAGGGGCAGCGGTCTGACCATGCTGCACCCGTTCTTCGTCATGGACGACACCGCCCTGCTTGCCCTGGGCGGGAATCGGATGGCTTCGCGCCTCGTGATCAACCGAGAGAGCCAGAGCACGCTCGTGCCGCTGCTCGCCCTGGCCGAGGCCGGGAAGCGGCGGCCCGGGCTGACGGTGCATGTCGGGCAGTTGGCGGCCGTCGAGTTCTCTTCGCTCACGTACGCCGCGCTCGTGGAGGTCGAGGACACCCAGGCCCGTTACCGGCTCCCTCCAGGTGCCGCTCACGCGCTTGTGGTCGCACAGGGCATCCTCGTGGACCCGGTGTGGATCGCTTCGAGCGAGCCCGACCGCTACGCGGTGACCGGCGTGGACGTCGTAGACCTCAACGTGTGATCTTGGGTCCTGTTCGACTGCGGCATGGTCCAGTTCATCACCCGCATGATGCTGGGCCAGTTCGACGAGTGCCCGCTCGGCGATGCGTCGCTCTGGAAGCGGACGGGCACGTTCGTCAGCTGGCGTGAGCAGCGTCGACGGCTTGTGGCTGGGCTGTACCCGGACACCGGCGAGCCCGATCCCTATGCCGACATGTTCCCCATCACCGAGGACTCGCCCTGATCAGGTGGCGTACCGGGCTTTCGCTCTGTGAGCCGTGCCGCCGTGATCCAGGCATGGGCGGCAAAGGCATGGGCGGCAAAGAACGAACAACTCGACTTTGAGATTGGTACTGGCGCAGATGACGTATGGCGAATGGCTTGCCGTCAAGCAGAGGTTTCCCCTCGGGGCGGGGCTAGTGGGCGTGGTTGTCGGACTCGAGCCCTTCGGCGTCTTCGTCACCGTCGAAGGAGTGCATCCCTTCTGTGTGGTCGCGGATCTCGCCGGGATGCACAAAGACGCCGCCGATGAATCGGTGGTGATCTGGCCCGAGGTAGGGGACTCGGTCACCGGAGTCGTGGTGGATCACTCGGAACACAACACCGAGTTGAAGATCCACCTGACCTGACCTGACCTGACCTGACCTTCTGACCTGACCTCACCTGAACCTGACCTGAGCGCAGCGAGGGCGACGGCGGCCGGGTACGGACCGCAACCGAAGATTACCCGCAGGTAACTTAACGTACAGTGCCAACGTCGCGGGCAGTCAGTCGGCCCGCCGGCTGTACGGCCGTCAGCCCCCGCACGGGCCGCACGGCACGACGGCCACCGCACGACAAGACCGGGCTGCCCGCCCCTACGCGGCGGCTCGGGCAACAGGAAGGACCCGTATCCATGGCCGCCCCACGTCGGCTCCGCGCCCTACTGCTCCCGCTGGCCCTGGTCGTCTCCGCGGCCACCTTGAGCACCGCAGCCGCCACGGCCGTACCGGAGGACAAGTCCTCCAAGCCTTCCAAGCCCTCCAAGGCGGCACCCCGGGACGCCCAGCAGCGCCCCACCTGGGCCATCGCCCACCGGGTGCTGACCACGGGCGGCGTGGTCAAGGCGCTGGAGAACGGCGCCAACGCACTGGAGATCGACGCCACGGCCTGGCGCGACGGCTGGTGGGCGGACCACGACGGCACGCTCACCAGCTACGGCGACACCATGGCCGACATGTTCGACCAGATCGCCAAGGAGCGTGCGGACGGGCGGCACGTCTCGTTCGTCTGGCTGGACATGAAGAACCCCGACTGGTGCGACAGCGATGACCCCGCGTGGCGCCACTGCTCCGTGGCCGCGCTGCGGGACATGGCGCGCGAGAAGCTGGAGAGCAGGGGGGTCCGGGTGCTTTACGGCTTCTACGGCAAGGAGGGCGGCAGCGGCTGGAAGACCGCCCTCGCCGACCTGAACTCCAAGGAAGCCGTCAGCTTCAGCGGCGACTACGCGGACGTGCGGGACGGCTTCGCCGCGCACGCGCCGGACCTGCCCGGCGACCAGCGTGTGATGGACAACGGCCTGTTCAGCATGGCGCTGAAGTTCGGCAGCATCCGGGAGGAGCTGGAGGCCGCCAGGGAGCCCCGGGACGCCGGAGAGCTCGCGCAGACCGTCGGCTGGACGGTGGGCGAGGGTGACCGTGAGCGCGCCGCCACCCTGCTCAACACCTCCGCCGGAAGCGCCGCCGTGGACAGTCTGATCTACGGGAACCGGATGGCGTGCTACCCGGACGGTGTCAGCGGCCCGAAGGGCTGCGGCACGGACGACAGTGGGGTGCGGGAGTCGCTCTCGTACATCACGGACTATGTGAAGGCCCACCCGGAGAGCCGCCGTATGGCCACCCCGCGCGATATCCCCTTCGGCAGCTGACGGCCCCCCGGGCGCCCGGCCAGGTCAGCGGTCGCGCCGGGCGTCGCGGAGGACCGAGCCCCACCACAGGAGCTGGTCGAGCAGTACCTTCGCCGCGCCACCCGGGCCCTCGGGGTCCTTGAGGGTGCCGTCGGCGTCGAAGAGCTCGTAGTAGCGGGGGAACGAGACGTAGTCGCGGACCGTGTGGGCGTGCAACTCGCCGAAGACCTGGCGTAGTTGCTCGATGGCCAGAAGGCCGCCGCTTCCGCCGCTGTAGCCGACGAAACCGACCGCCTTGGCCTCCCACTCGGCGAAGTGCCAGTCGATCGCGGCCTTCAGCGAGGCCGGGAAGCTGCGGTTGTACTCCGGTGTCACCACGACGATCGCGTCGGCCGCCGCGATCCGCCGGGTGAGGTCCGCCATCTCGGCGGGACGGTCCATGTCGGGCTGGAGCAGCGGCGGCACGGGCGGCAGCTCAAGCGGCAGCGGTGTGTCCGCGAGGTCGATGGGGTCCACCTCGAACTGGCCGTGCAGCTCGGCCTGTTCGGCGAACCAGCGCGCGACGACGGGACCGAACCGGCCCTCCCTGACGCTGCCGGTGATCACCGCGAGGTTGAGAGTCTCCTTGGGGGTGTTCTTGGGAGTCTCCTTGGGAGTTTCCTTAAGGGGTTCCTGGGGCATGGCTGTGCTCCTTCTCCGTACGTCAGCAGGTGACGGGTGACGGGTGATGGGTGACCGCGGTGGCCACGCCTCTCAACCTCCCGGACGGAGCGGAGACCAGGGAGGCCGGGCCGAGACTGGTAGTGGCAGGGCCACGATCCCGGCGGCCCCTGCCTGTTACGTTCGCGACGTGAGCGACAACGAGCTGGGCATGTTCCTGCGGCTCCGCCGCGAAGCCGTCACACCCGGCGAGGTGGGGCTGCCCACCGGCCCCCGCCGCCGTACGCCGGGGCTGCGCCGGGCCGAGCTGGCCACGCTCGCCGGAGTCAGCGTCGAATACGTGACACGGCTTGAGCAGGGGCGCGACCGTCGGCCGTCCGCGCAGGTGCTCTCCGCACTGGCCGACGCGCTCCAGCTGACCCCGGGCGAACGCATCCACCTGTACCGCCTCACCAAGGCAGGCGACAGCGGCTTCACTTGCATGGGGGGCGCGGCACCGGCCCGTGCCGTGCGCCCCACCGTGCGGGCGCTGCTCGACCGCCTTGAGCCCGCCCCCGCCGTACTGCTCAACCGGCTGAGCGAGATCCTCGCCTGTACGACGGGCTACGAGCGGCTGGTCGCACCCATCGGCCTGCTGGACGGCACACCGCCGAACCTCGCCCGCTTCGTCCTCACCGACGACCGGGCCCGCACCGCCTACCCCGACTGGGACCACATCGCCGACGAACAGGTCGCCGCCCTCAAGCAGGGGCCGTTCCGGGCGGACCGCCATGTCGCGGCGCTCGCGGACGAGTTGAGCCTCACCGCCGGGTCCGCGTTCACCGAGCGCGTGGACACCGTGCCCGGCCTCCCGAAGTCCAGCGGCGTGGCCCGGCTGATCCACCCCGAGGTGGGCGAGCTGCGCCTGGCGTACGAAACCCTCGACCTGCCCGCCGACGACGACCAGCGCCTCATCGTCCATCTCCCCGCCGACGACGCCACATCCACCGCGCTCGATCGCCTCACCGGCCGCCTGCCGGGCGCGCTGCGGGCGGTGTCCGGCTGACGCAGGGGCAGTTCTCCCGCCTCAAGGCGCCTCAAGGCGCCTCAAGGCGGCTGCCGCTGTCCGTCACCCGTCCTCGTACCCCCGACGCCGCGAAGGTGCCGGACTGCTCATTGAGGAAGGACCGGGAGTCGCGGGAGTTCGCGCGGTTGTCGCCCAGCAGAAACAGCCGACCTTCAGGCACCCTCACGTCATAGTCGTCGTATGTCGATGAACCCTGGCCCGTGCCGCCGTCCAGGAGGTACGGCTCGTCGAGCGGCTTCCCGTGCACCGTGACGCGCCCCGCGTCGCAGCACGCCACGCGGTCGCCGCCGATCCCGATGACCCTCTTCACGACCGGCTGGTCCCGGTAGCGGCCCGGCACGTGGACGAGCATCGCCCCGGCGGATCTCATGGTTTGCACGCCCCGCCCGGCCCGCGTGTTCACGCCCCGTCCGGCCCGAGCGTTCACGCCCCGCCGGCCCCGCCCCCGTGGCTCTCCGCACTCACCCGGTCACGCTCGCGGCCAGTAACTTCACACAGCCCGATAACGGGTTGGCAGCGGGGGGTTTTCCGGCGGGTCTACGCGCGTTAATCTGCGGCGCAGTCAGCGTCGAACCACTCCGCCTTTCGGCGCTTGTACGAAGGAGCACCTCACATGCGCCGGGTTTCCCGAATAGCGGCCGCGGGCGTCGCGTCCGCCGCCCTCGCCCTCTCCGCCACCGCCTGTGGTGGCACCTCCGCCGACGCCTCCGGTGGTGACGGCAAGTCCAAGGGCGTCGCCATCGCGTACGACGTCGGCGGCAAGGGCGACCAGTCCTTCAACGACGCCGCGACCGCCGGTATGGAGAAGGCCAAGAAGGAGTTCGGCTACCAGGGCAAGGCCGTCGAGCCCAAGGACGGCGAGTCCGACGCCGACAAGACGCAGCGCCTCATCTCCCTGGCCAAGCAGGGCCACAACCCGGTGATCGGCGTCGGCTACGCCTACGCCCCCGCGGTCAAGGAGGCGGCCGAGAAGTTCCCGAAGGTCACCTTCGGCATCGTCGACGACGCCACGGTCAAGGCCGACAACGTCGCCGACCTGGTCTTCAGCGAGGAGGAGGCGTCCTACCTCGCCGGTGTCGCCGCCGCCAAGGCCACCAAGACCGACCGCGTCGGTTTCGTCGGCGGCGTGGACGTGCCGCTGATCCACAAGTTCGAGGCCGGGTTCACGCAGGGCGTGAAGGACACCGACTCCAAGGTCAAGGTCGACCGGCAGTACCTGACCCAGACCGCCGAAGAGGGCGGCTTCACCAGCCCGGACAAGGGCAAGGCCGCCGCCGAGGCACAGATCGAGAAGGGCGCCGACGTGGTCTACCACGCCGCCGGGCTCTCCGGTCAGGGCGTGATCGAGGCCGCCGCCAAGGCCAAGAAGTGGGCCATCGGCGTCGACTCCGACCAGTACGAGCAGAAGCCGCTCGCCAAGTACAAGAAGTACATCCTGACGTCCGCCACGAAGGACGTCGCCCAGGCCGTGTACAACCTGGCCAAGTCGGTCGAGGATGGCAAGCCGACCACCGGTGTCATCCGGGGTGACCTGAAGTCTGGTGAGGTCGCCCTGACCGACTCCAACCCCGAGTACGCCAAGAACACCGAGATCCAGAACGCCGTGAAGAAGGCCAAGGAGGCCATCATCGCGGGCGACATCAAGGTCAAGGCCAAGCCGTAACCACCGGGATACCGGCACGGGACGGGGTACGGGGAAGCTTGCTCCTCGTACCCCGTTCGCCAGTCGACTGACCGTAGGGGCGCTACGCGTGTAGATGGCCCCCTTCCCCCAGGAGAGTGCGCCATCGCCACGCACAAGAGCCTCAGCTCCAGCAGCCCCCCGGACTCGGCTGCCACCCCCGACGTCTCCGACGCCCCCGACGCTCCCGCCGTCGAACTCACCGGCATCACCAAGCGGTTCCCCGGCGTCGTCGCCAACCACGACATCCACCTCGCCGTCCGCAAGGGCACCGTGCACGCCCTCTGCGGCGAGAACGGCGCGGGCAAGTCCACCCTGATGAAGATCCTCTACGGCATGCAGAAGCCGGACGAGGGCACCATCGCCGTCGACGGCGAGCAGGTCAGCTTCGGCTCGCCCGGCGACGCCATCGCCCGCGGCATCGGCATGGTGCACCAGCACTTCATGCTCGCGGACAACCTCACCGTCCTGGAGAACGTCGTACTCGGCAGCGAGAAGCGGCACGGGATCGGAACCGCGGCGCGCCGCAAGATAGTTGAGCTCTCCGAGCGATACGGCCTCGGCGTACGGCCCGACGCGCTCGTCGAGCAGCTCGGTGTCGCCGACCGCCAGCGCGTCGAGATTCTCAAGGTTCTCTACCGCGGTGCCACCACGCTCATCCTCGACGAGCCGACCGCCGTGCTCGTGCCGCAGGAGGTCGAAGCGCTCTTCGACAACCTGCGCGAGCTCAAGGCCGAGGGCCTGAGCGTCATCTTCATCTCGCACAAACTGGGCGAGGTGCTCTCCGTCGCGGACGAGATCACCGTGATCCGGCGCGGCACCACCGTAGGCACCGTCGTGCCCGCCGAGACCACCACCAAGCAGCTCGCCGAGCTGATGGTCGGCAGCGAGCTGCCCACCCCCGAGACCGCCGAGTCCACCGTCACCGACCGCCCGGTGATCGAGGTCAAGAGCCTCAAGCTGCTCGGCGAGGGCGGCCGGGCGCTGCTCGACGACATCTCCTTCACCATCCACGCGGGCGAGGTCCTGGGCCTCGCGGGCGTCGAGGGCAACGGCCAGACCGAGCTGATCGACGCTCTCATCGGCCTCAAGCACGCCGACTCCGGCAGCCTGCACCTCGCGGGTGAGGACATTCTCGACTGGTCCACGCGCAAGCGCCGCGAGCAGGGCGTCGGCTACATCCCCGAGGACCGGCACCGGCACGGCCTGCTCCTGGAGTCCCCGCTCTGGGAGAACCGCATCCTCGGCCATGTCACCGAGCGGCCCAACATCCGTGGCGGCAAGGGCTTCTGGCTCGACACCAAGGCGGCCCAGGACGACACCCGCCGGATCGTCGAGGAGTACGACGTCCGCACCCCCGGCATCGACGTCACGGCCGCCTCGCTCTCCGGCGGCAACCAGCAGAAGCTGATCGTCGGCCGCGAGATGAGCCACACGCCGCGGTTCCTGATCGCCGCGCACCCGACGCGCGGCGTGGACGTCGGCGCGCAGGCGCAGATCTGGGACCAGATCCGCGAGGCCCGCCGCGAGGGCCTGGCGGTGCTCCTGATCTCCGCCGACCTGGACGAGCTGATCGGCCTCTCGGACACCCTGCGGGTGATCTACCGCGGCCAGCTCGTCGCGGACGCCGACCCGGCCACCATCACGCCGGAGGAGCTGGGCTCGGCGATGACGGGCGCGGCCTCGGGTCACCTGGAGCACGAGGAGGCCCAAGGCTCCGATGGCTCCGATGACTCCCAGGACTCTGTCGACGACGCCGCCCCCGTCACCGTGACCAAGGACGCCGCCCCCGCCGACGTACCGGAAGCGGCCGAACCGTCGTCGGACGCCCCGGAAGCAGAAGCAGCCGACGCCCCGGAGGACGAGGCCCGATGAAGAAGTTCGACAAGGAGCGGGTGCTCCTCGGCGTCGCGGGCCCCGCGATCGCCCTCGTCGCCGCCGTGGTCCTGACCTCGGTCGTCCTGATCGCCTCGGGCAAGAGCCCGTTCGAGCCGTACCTGATCATGCTTGAGCAGGCCGGGTTCGCGGACATCCAGGTCCTGATCATCAACGCCGCGGCCGGTTACTACATCGCCGCCCTCGCGGTGGCGATCGGCTTCAAGATGAACCTCTTCAACATCGGTGTGGAGGGCCAGTACCGGCTCGCCGCGATGGTCACCGCCGTGGTCGGCGCCAAGGTCGCGCTCCCGGCCGCGCTCCAGCTGCCGATGCTGATCCTGGTCGCCGCCCTGACCGGCGCCTTCTGGGCCGGTATCGCCGGTCTGCTGAAGGTCACCCGCGGCGTCAGCGAGGTCGTCGCGACGATCATGCTCAACGCCATCGCCACCTCGGTGATCGGCTACTTCACGCTGCCGTCGCTCTTCGGCGTCCAGGAGGGCAACAACAAGACCACCGGCGAGATGCACGCCTCCGGCTGGTTCCCCGGCATCGACCTGGGCCAGGCGGGCGAGGTCTACGGCTTCGTCATCGTCGCGGTCGCGCTCGGCGTCGCGTACTGGGTCGTCCTCAACCGCACCCGCTTCGGCTTCGACCTGCGCGCCACCGGCGCCTCCGAGTCGGCCGCCGCGGCCTCCGGCGTGAACGCCAAGCGCATGGTGCTCACCGCGATGCTGCTCTCCGGCGCGGTCGCGGGCCTCGCGGGCATGCCGACGCTGCTCAACGACACCCACACGTACAGCCTGTCGTTCCCGACCTCGCTCGGCTTCACGGCCATCGGCATCGCGCTGCTCGGCCGCGGCGGCCCGGCCGGCATCGCCTTCGCCTCGCTCCTGTGGGCCTTCCTCGACAAGGCGTCGGCCGAGCTCGACTACCGCGGCTATGACACCGAGATCGCGGTCATCATGCAGGGCCTCATCGTGATCGCGGTCGTCGTGTCGTACGAGGCCGTACGCCGCTGGGGTCTGCGCCGCCAGCAGCAGCGGGTCGGCGAGGAGCTGGCCGCGGCGGCCCGTGCCGCCAAGGCCAACGCCGCCGACGGCGACGGCGGCAGCAACGAAAACGACGACAACTCCGCTACCGAGAAGGAGGTGGCAGCCCGATGACAAGGCAGCGCACGGCTACCGTCCTCGACAGCCCGAGCAAGCAGCCCGCCCCGGCGGGGTCCGCGTCCGGCAAGGGCCGCCGCCGGGTCTCGCTCCCCGTCCTGCTCCTGATCATCGCGGGCGTCCTCGCCCTCACCTCGGTGGTCCGCATGATCACCGGCGCTGACGGCATCACCAACGTCAGTCAGATGTCCACCGCCCTCAAGCTCGCGGTGCCGATCGGCCTCGCCGGTCTCGGCGGTCTGTGGGCCGAGCGGGCGGGCGTCATCAACATCGGTCTCGAGGGCATGCTGATCCTCGGCACCTGGTTCGGCGCCTGGGCGGGCTTTCAATGGGGCCCGTGGGTGGGCGTGTTGGCGGGCATCGCGGGCGGCGCCATCGGCGGCCTGATCCACGCGATCGTGACGGTCACGTTCAACGTCAACCACATCGTGTCCGGTGTGGCCATCAACATCCTGGCCCTGGGCGCGACCCGCTACGTCTCGGCCTTCGCCTTCGAGGGCGTACCGCAGGGCACGTCCAAGCAGTCGCCACCGGTCGATTCGCTCGGCGCGTTCTCGGTGCCGGGGCTGTCGGACGGGCTCGCCTCGCTCAACGACAAGGGCTGGTTCCTGGTCAGCGACCTCGCGGGCCTCGTCGGCGGTCTGGTCACCAAGATGTCCCCGCTGACCCTGGTCGCGCTCGCGCTCGTCCCGATCAGCTGGTGGATCCTCTGGCGTACGTCGTTCGGCCTGCGACTGCGCTCCTGCGGCGAGAACCCGATCGCGGCGGAGTCCCTTGGCGTCAACGTCTACAAGTACAAGTACCTGGCGGTCATCATCTCCGGCGGCCTCGCGGGCCTGGGCGGCGCGTTCCTGTCGATCGTCGCCAACCCCTTCTACCTGGAGGGCCAGACCGGCGGCCGCGGCTATATCGGTCTCGCCGCGATGATCTTCGGCAACTGGATGCCGGGCGGACTCGCCCTCGGCGCGGGCCTGTTCGGCTACACCGACAGCCTCAAGCTGCGCGGCGGTACGGAGAACGTGCACGCGCTGCTGCTTCTGATCGCGATCCTGCTCCTGATCGGCGCGGTCTGGCTGCTGCTCCGCAAGAAGTTCACCGGCGCGGTGATCACCCTCGCCGTGTCGGTGCTGATGTTTGCTTGGTACGAGTTCACGGACGAGGTCCCGACCCAGGTGGTGACCGCGACGCCGTACGTGGTGACGCTCCTCGTCCTCTCGCTCTCCGCGCAGCGCCTGCGGATGCCGAAGGCGAATGGCAAGCCGTACCGAAAGGGTCAAGGCAAGTGACGCACACGGCCGCCGACGATCGGTCAGTCGACTGGGAAGCTCTGCGCGGGGCGGCCCAGGACGCCATGTCCCGGGCGTACGCCCCCTACTCGGGCTTCCCGGTCGGCGCGGCGGCCCTGGTCGACGACGGCCGCACCGTCACCGGCTGCAACGTCGAGAACGCGTCGTACGGCTTGGCGCTGTGCGCCGAGTGCGGACTGGTGTCGGCGCTACAGCTCGGCGGGGGTGGGCGGTTGACGCACTTCACGTGCGTGGACGGCGCGGGCGAGCTGCTGATGCCGTGCGGCCGCTGCAGACAGCTCCTGTACGAATTCGGCGGGCCCGGGTTGTTGTTGGAGACCGCGCGTGGGGTGCGCCCCCTGGCGGAACTGCTGCCGGACGCGTTCGGCCCGGAGAACCTGTCTTAGCCCCTGACCCGCCCCTTCCCGAAAGCTTGCAGCCGCTTCGGGGCTGCGGCCCCGGACCCCGCCGCAGAGATCGCGCTGAACGCGCTCGTCCTCAAACGCCGGACGGCTGTTTGTTTCAGTCCCTCCGGCGTTTGAGGAGCCGGGGTCCGGGGGCAGCGCCCCCGAAGTGCCGTCAGGCTTACGGGAAGGGGCGGGGCTGGGGAAGAAACACCTACCGAGAGGAACCCGCACCCCACATGGACGTCATCAGCGTCATCCGCACCAAGCGCGACCGCGGCGAGCTCACGCCCGAGCAGATCGACTGGGTCATCGACGCCTACACCCGCGGCACCGTCGCCGACGAACAGATGTCCGCCCTCGCGATGGCGATCCTGCTCAACGGCATGACCCGCGCCGAAATCGCCCGCTGGACCGCCGCGATGATCAACTCCGGCGAGCGGATGGACTTCTCCTCCCTCTCCCGCCCCACCGCCGACAAGCACTCCACCGGCGGCGTCGGCGACAAGATCACGCTCCCGCTCGCCCCCCTCGTCGCGGCCTGCGGCGCCGCCGTGCCGCAGCTCAGCGGCCGCGGCCTCGGCCACACCGGCGGCACCCTGGACAAGCTGGAGTCCATCCCCGGCTGGCGCGCGCTGCTCTCCAACGAGGAGATGCTGGACGTACTCGACACCACCGGCGCCGTGATCTGCGCCGCAGGCGACGGCCTCGCCCCCGCCGACAAGAAGCTCTACGCGCTGCGCGACGTCACCGGCACGGTCGAGGCGATCCCGCTGATCGCCTCGTCCATCATGTCGAAGAAGATCGCCGAGGGGACCGGATCCCTGGTCCTGGACGTGAAGGTCGGCTCCGGGGCCTTTATGAAGAACCTGGAGGACGCCCGCGAACTCGCCTCCACCATGGTCGGCCTCGGCACCGACCACGGCGTGAAGACGGTCGCGCTCCTCACCGACATGGCCACGCCGCTCGGCCTCACCGCGGGCAACGCCCTCGAAGTCCGCGAGTCCGTCGAGGTGTTGGCGGGCGGCGGCCCGCAGGACGTGGTCGACCTGACCCTCGCCCTGGCCCGCGAGATGCTCGACGCCGCCGGGATCAAGGACGCCGACCCGGCGAAGGCCCTCGCCGACGGCTCCGCCATGGACGTCTGGCGCCGGATGATCGCGGCCCAGGGCGGCGACCCGGACGCCGAGCTGCCCACCGCCCGCGAACAGCACGTCATCAAAGCCCCGGCCACCGGCGTGCTCACCCGCCTCGACGCGTACGACGTCGGTGTCGCCGCCTGGCGCCTGGGCGCGGGCCGGGCCCGCAAGGAGGACCCGGTGCAGGCCGGTGCGGGCGTCGAACTGCACGCGAAGCCGGGCGACGCGGTGACGGCTGGGCAGCCGCTGCTGACTCTGCACACGGATACGCCGGAGCGGTTCGAGTACGCGGTGGAGGCGCTGTCGGACGCGTACGACGTGTCGGCCCCGGACACGGAGTTCACCCCGAGCCCGATCGTGCTGGACCGCATCGCCTGAGTCGGCCCCGCCCCGACTCAAGCCCCGGGACCCGGCACGTCGTGTGCCGGGTCCTGGTGTCCGTCCCGCCCGTCCCGCCTGTCCCGTCCGTGCAACGTCAAGTAGAAGGTCTGCGGCGATTCCTCGCGCCCGACCTCGAACCGGTTGACCACTCTTCCCAGCGGGTTCCACACCCGCCCGTCCGGCATCCGCACCCCCACCGGCTGCCGGAAGTACGCGCGCCGGCTCGCGTCGAAGTTCACCCACTGCGCACCGGCCCGACGCACAAGCACCTCGCCGACGTACGCCCCGAGCCCGAACAGCGTCCCGGACACCTGCTCCCGCCCGGCCTCGCCGCTCCGCAGCCCGTCGGCGATGAAGTCGACGACTCGCAGACTGGCCGGGGAGTCACAGCTTTCACGAGTGCCGCTTCTCACCCCCGGAACTTCCCTCCCCGTACAACCTTTTCGTGCTCTCGCGTGTCGTCGTCGCCCTCAGGCCCCTCTCCAAAGGCCGCCGCGAGCCGACGACTTGGGGGCGCCGCCCGCCTGTCCACCGTGAACACTCCGAGAAGCCCACACCAACAATTCTTCGATGAAGGCCGATGATTCCTGGGACGTGAGTGCTGGCCGCCGGGATGAGCCCCCGCTGGGTTATCTTTACGCCCACCCACTCTTGATCATCAGACGGCCGCACGACGTCCTGCCTTGCCATGCGTTCTCCCACCCCCCACGCAAGGTGCACGGATCGCCGACTGGGGTCAGGCACGTTTTCACTTTGGGAGATATCGCGTGACGTTTGAACCACGAAGACACCGATCGTCCAGACGTAACCACCGCATGGCAACCGCCGTCGTTCTCGCCGCACTGACAGGCGGTCTGCTGGTGCCCGCCGTCGCGGGCAGCGCCTTCGCAGCGACCACCGGCGATCGCGCCTCGGTGTCCGGCCGTTACGGGGACTTCAACGGCGACGGCTACGTCGACCTCGCCGCCTCCGCCCCCGACGCCACGGTCGACGGCCTGGTGGGTGCCGGGGCCGTCACCGTCGCGTACGGTTCCGCGGACGGTGCGGGCGCCACCCAGGACGGGCGCGTCACGATCAGCCAGAACTCCAAGGGCGTCGGCGGCAAGGCGGGCCCCGGTGACCACTTCGGATTCTCCGTGGCCATCGCCGACTTCAACAACGACGGCTTCGCGGACCTCGCCACCGGCACCCCGGGCGAGGACGTCGGGGACGATCAGGATGCCGGCATCGTCCAGGTCTTGTGGGGCTCGCCGAACGGTCTGAACGGCAGCGCCACGCTCGCCGATCCCACGAGCACCGATCAGGACGCCCACGGCCGGACGCTCGCCGCGGGTGACTTCGACGGCGACGGCAAGGACGACCTGGCCGTCGGCAACACCTCGGCCCAGGCCTGGCTGTACGCGGGGGGTATCACGGGCGACGGTGCCGACAGCGGTACCTATCCGCTGGGCAACCTGAATTCCTGGGGTGGCGAGGTCGTCGCCCTCACCGCCGGTGACGTCACCGGCGACGGCGCGGACGACCTGCTGTTCAACCACCATCAGCTCTATCGAAGCGGTGGTGACGCGAGCACGCTGGGCCTCAACGCGACGCCCATGCAGGTCGACTACAGGGGTAACTACTCCTCGGTCTTCGGGGACTTCGACAACGACGGCTACGGGGACATCGTCGTCGGCCGTGAGGGCGGGAATGGTGGCGAGATCACCTACATCCCTGGCCGCCCGGTTTCCGACACCGACCCCACCTGGACCGTGGACGACGTCGGCAGGTACACCCTCACCCAGGACGGTTTCGACGTGCCGGGTGACGGCGACGCGTACGACCGATACGGCGCCGGACTCGCCGCGGGTGACATCAACGGCGACGGCTACGACGACCTCGCCGTCGGCGACCCCAACGAGGACACCGACACCGTCGCCGACGCCGGGCACGTGACCGTCATGTACGGCGGCTCCATCGGGCTCACGACCACCAACCGCCAGGTCTTCGACCAGGGCACCGAGGGCGTCCCCGGCGAGAACGAGGCCGGCGACGGTTTCGGCTCTCAGCTGCTGCTCAGCGACCTCAACGGCGACGGCAGGAAGGACCTGACCGCCGCGGCGCTCGGCGAGGACGGTGGGAGCGGCGCGCTCACCACGCTTCTCGGCACGGACATCACCCTCACCGTCACCGGAGCACGCAGCCTGACCCCGACGTCCTACCTGCTGTCGACCGACGGCCAGCCACACCTCGGCAGCAGCCTCCAGGGCCACCCGCCGATAACACCTCAGCCACTCCCCGACGTCGGCTGAGAACGATCCGGACAACGACACGGCCCAGGCCGGGCATCGCGTCCCCGGCCTGGGCCGATCACCGCTCGACGTCGGCGGCGAAGGCGAGGACTCAGCCTGCGTTCCTCTTGGTCCATGCCTCGAAGAGTTCGTAGGCGAGCCAGTGACCGCTGACGAAGGCCATGTGAAGAGCGGAGAGCCCCTTCCCTCCATGCGAACGACGCAACGGGTCGGCCCCCTTGGCCAGAAGAAGCGCCGTAGCGTCGACGTGCAACGGCTCCCCGGTCTGGGTGTGCCCGTCGATCTCACCGTCGACGGCTGCGTGAAGCAGCGTGAAGCCGTCGAATTCCTCGTGCACGTCCCAGCCCGCGTCCAGCAGGCGCCGCAACTCTTCGAGGTCGTCTTGCTCCAGCGCAAGACGTGCGGGGGACATCTCCATGGATGGCTCCTCGTTCAGAGTCCGGCCGGAAGCGCGATCTTCCCTTCGTACGCGCCGTGGTTCCTCTCCTCCACCTTCTGCTCGAAGGCCATGGGCTTGCCGCCCGGGTACGGAATGAGGAGGCCGAACTCGAAGCGGTGGCTCGTGATCCGGTACGTCGTCGCGTCCAGGACCAGGACCTCCTTCAGATGGGAGAGCGTCAACTGCCGCTCGTCCACCGGCATTCCGGCCTTGCGCAGCTGTTCAGCGGTGGGAGCGAACTCCCGTATCGCCTTCTTCACCCAGGCCCGGCCCTGTACCTCTGCCAGCTTCTGCTCATGTGGGACGGCGACCCGGAGTTCGACCATGCCGTCGTCCGTTCGCGTCACTGTCACGCCCTCGCCGGGGGTAGGCGTGGTGGTGGCGCGCGCATAGGCGCGGAACTCGGCTATCGCCGCGACCGGGTCACAGCCGATCCGTGAGAGCTGGCGCAGTACGCGGAGTGGGTCGGGCTCTGACAGACATCCGGCAGAAGGAGTTGCACTCTTCGGTGCAACTGCTGTGCATCACCGATCGACAGGCTGACGTTCGTCGGGACCCCCGCGATCGCGCAAACGGCCTGGGGACGTGGCCAACGCTGACATGGAGCGTCGACGGTGAACATTCTCCACGACTTCTTACGCCTGCTGGTGGGTACAGTCGCACCCGGTTCCGGCAGGCGTCAGGCTGGCTCCTGCCCTCCTGTGCGGGTGCCCGCTGAGCACCCGGAGGTCAACTTCTCGGAGCGGCAGGCGGTTTGGAACCCGCAACGCCCCGGTACCCGTACGGCCTGGCGGAGCCGCTCAGACCTTATCTGCCGGATCGCCGTATGGCTCCGGCTCGTGTTCGCGCCTGGTTCCGGTCTGCGGCGGGCGGGCGCCTGCCCGACGACGGAGGCCCCCGCCACACGGTCCCGGACGGCCCCGAGTTCGGTCACCGTGGCGCTGCCAGTCCACCGTTCCCCGTACGGGCTGGACGTGCCGCTGGACGGCGATGCGGGCCCGCTCGTACGCCCGTACCTCATCGACCACGAGCGACGGCAGGGACGCGCCCGTCAGCAACGGCGACGGCTCGCGCTCGTGCTCGCGGTGGACTTCGGCATCGACCTGGACACGCGGAACCTGTACGCGACGGGGGTGCCCCGGTGAGCGAAACGTCCCCCAACGGCGAGTGCCGGCCGGCGGCGCGGCGCCCGGTCCGCATGTGCGTGCGCTGTAACCGGGTCACGGACGAGCCCGTGGTCGTCTCGGAGGCGCACGCGGCGACTGGGCCCGGGTTCAACGTCTACGCCTGCCCCGGCTGCACGGTGCACTACCCGTCCGTGCCGGACGTGTTCGATCTGCTGCCGACCCGCCGTACTCTGGGCGGTGCCGAGTGAGCTGCGGGTGCACCGCAACCGCATACTCTCGACCACGGCTCGGTCACGGTCCCGGAGCCAGTCTGATGCCGGGGCCACGACCGCGAGGCGCCGCAGCACCACGTAGACGTGGCCGACGCCGGGCTGAGCTCCTGAACGCACCGCTCCAGTGGTGGCAGATCCAATGGCTCTACGCGATCGTGGCCGCCGCGCCGTACAACGAGCGCGACCGTGACGTGGCGGTCCTGGTCAACAGGGCAGCGATCCCCGCCGATACGGGCCGGACGGCTGCGCAGGCTTGCCAACGAGCTGGCGGCACAGCTCAAGCAGCTCCGAGCGTTCGCCGACCCCCTGGTCGCGATCCTGGCGGCAGAGAGACAGGCGCGGTGAACAGGACGATGGCGCTCGGCGCCCTGTCAGCAGAATGCGCCCTCGCCCCGCCGAGGGGGTATGAGGATCTGCACGCCACATGCACACGGATACGCCGGAGCGGTTCGAGTACGCGGTGGAGGCGCTGTCGGACACGTACGACGTGTCGGCCCCGGACACGGAGTTCACCCCGAGCCCGATCGTGCTGGACCGCATCGCCTGACGGAGGTCGTCCGTGGGCGCAGCCCGAGCCGTGGGCTGTGCCCATAACAGGCACCCGATGAGTTCCGGGCGCCACACGGGTCAACCCAGTGTGAAGGCAACCGAACCCATCGTCGTCGCTCTCCGCCCCGCCGCGCTCCCCGCAGGGGTCCCGCGGCTGTGCGCGCAGGCGCGGGACGGCCTGGAGCGCACCGGCGCCGCCGTGCTGATCTGTGACGCCGGGCCGCTCGGCGAGCCGCAGCCCGGCCAGGGCCTCGCCGCCGTGGACGCCCTGGCCCGGCTCCGGCTCACCGCGCGGCGAGCCGGTGCCCGGTTCCGGATCCGCGACCCCGGCACTCGCCTCTGCGAGCTGCTCCTTCTCGTCGGCCTAGTCGAGATGCTCGGGGAGATCGAACAGCGGGAACCAGCGCGCCGTGTCCAGGAAGGCGTTGAGCCCGACGATCCGGCCCTCTGATATCTCCAGGACCTGAAGCGCCCAGGGAGCATGGCCGCCCTCCGGGTCCGGGCGGTACTGGCCGAAGGCCGGCATGCCGTTCGCCACCGTCGGCACCAGGCGGGAGTCCTTGCAGCCGATGCCCTGGTTCTCGTGCCAGGCGCGGATGTCCGGGATGCCCTGGAGCCAGAGGTCGTACGGCGGCATGGAGAGCACCGCGTCCTCGTGCAGCAGCGCGGTCAGGGCGTCCATGTCGTACCCCTCGAACGCCGCGACGTAGCGGTCGAGGAGCTTCTGCTGGTCCTCGTCGAGCGGGTCGGCGGCGTCCGTGTCATGGCGGACCTGGGCATCGATCGTGGCGCGGGCGCGCTGGAGCGCGCTGTTCACCGACGCGACCGTGGTGTCCAGGAGTTCGGCCACCTCGCTCGCCTTCCACGCGAGCACCTCGCGCAGGATCAGGACGGCGCGCTGCTTGGCGGGCAGGTGCTGCAGGGCCGCCACGAAGGCGAGCCGCACCGACTCGCGGGCCAGCGTGGTCTCCGCCGGGTCGGCGCTGGACGGAAGGACCCGGCCGTCCGGCACCGGCTCCAGCCAGGTGACCTCCGAGCGTTCGTTGAGCACGGCCGTGGCCTGGGCGCCCTGCTCGGTGAGGTCCATCGGGCGGGCCCGCTTGTTCCCCGCGTTCAGCATGTCCAGGCAGACGTTGGTCGCGATGCGGTAGAGCCAGGAGCGCAGCGACGAGCGGCCCTCGAAGCGGTCGTACGCCTTCCACGCGCGCACGAAGGCGTCCTGCACCGCGTCCTCCGCCTCGAAGCCGGAGCCGAGCATGCGGTAGCAGTAACCGGTCAGCTCCGTCCGGTACTTCTCCAGGGCCTGCTCGAGCCCGAGGTTCACGCTCTGCTTGTCTGCTGCCAGGTCACTCATTGCTCCACCCCTGTTGCCGTACGACCACCAGCACGGAGCAAGCTACTCGCCCCCACTGACAATCGGGCCTGAGCTGCACATTTTCAGTACAGCCGCCTTTGCCGCGGGCCGCACGATGTCAGCCCGTCCGGCGTTTGAGGACGAGCGCTCCCACCCGTCGCCCACCACCACCCTCAACCGAGGCGCTACGCGCCACCCCCTGGTCTAGCGCGATAAGGGGGGTCTGGGGGCGGAGCCCCCAGGTGCGGCCACCGAGCCGACGGCACGGGAGCGTGGTGCGGAGGGCCCAGGGCTGCCTACGCGCGGGCCGCCGCCAACGCCCGGTGCTCCACGCGCGCCGCGTGCGAGCCCCACAGCGTGACCGACACGACCCCGAGCACGGCCACCAGGCCGAGCACCACGGTCCCGTACCAGCCGGACGCGTGGAAGGCGATCGCGCCGAGCGTGCCGCCCGCGCTGCTGCCCAGGTAGTACGCGGACTGGTAGAGCGCCGATGCCTGCGCGCGGCCCGTGGTCGCGGTGCGGCTCACCGCGGACGACGCCACCGCGTGCCCCGCGAAGAACCCCGCGGTGATCAGGACCAGGCCGAGCAGGACGGCGGCCAGCGAGGCGGCGAGCGTGAGCAGCAGGCCCGCGGCCGTGGTGCCGACGGCCAGGTACAGCGCCCCGCGCCGCCCGAGCCGCCCGACCAGCTTTCCGGCCGCCGCCGAGGAGACCGTACCGACCAGGTAGACCAGGAAGATCGAGCCGACGACGCCCTGCGGCAGGCTGAACGGCGCCTCCACGAGCCGGTAGCCGACGACCGTGTAGACCGCGCCGAACACCGTCATGAACAGTGCGCCGATGGCGTACAGGCGGCAGAGCAGCGGGTTGGCGAGGTGCTCGCGCACCGTCGCCGCCAGGTCCCGCACCCGCAGCGAACCGGCCGTGAAGTGCCGGGCCTTCGGCAGCAGCACCCGGAAGAGCAGCGCGCACACCATCGCCATCAGGCCGACCGCGGCGAGCCCCGCCCGCCACCCCCAGGCCTGCGCGACCCAGCCGCTGACGACCCGGCCGCTCATCCCGCCGATGGAGTTCCCGGCCACGAACAGGCCGATCGCGGCGATCAGCGCCTTCGGTCGTACCTCCTCGGCCAGGTACGCCATCGCGGAGGCGGGCAGGCCCGCGAGCGCGGCGCCCTGCACGGCGCGCAGTGCCACCAGCCAGCCCAGGTCCGGCGCGAACGGCACGAGCAGCCCCACGACGACCGCGACCGTCAGCGAGACCGTCATCAGGGTGCGCCGCCCGAACCGCTCCGAGAGCGCGCTCAGCGGCAGCACACAGAGGGCGAGCGCGCCGGTCGCGGCGGAGACCGTCCAGCTGGCGGTGTCGGCCGTGACCCCGAAGTCGGCGGAGATCGCGGGCAGCAGCGCCTGTGTGGCGTAGAGCAGCGCGAAGGTGGCGAGGCCCGCGGCGAACAGGGCGAAGTTCATCCGGCGGTAGCCGGGCCCACCCGGTGCGATGCGCGTATCGGCGTCCTTGAGGGACGCTGCGGACGCGGCGGCGGACGAGTCTGCGGTGGCTGACGGGGACGCTGAGGTGAGGGCGCCCGCATGGGTGGCGGACGCCCCGCTACTGGCAGGAGGCATACGTCGAACGTAGAGACGCCTGGCTGATGCGTCCAATGCATGAATCGGCCAATATTGATCCCATGACGTATGAGTCGAGGTCACGGCGGCGGATGTCGCAGAGTAGTTACGTAGAAGACATCGCGAAGAAGGCGAGGACCGCGGAGCCGGTCGCCGATTCCTGGGCGGCGCTGCTCGCCCCGCGGCTCGCGTACTTCGCCGGAGTGGCCCGCACCGAGCACGTCACGCGCGCCGCGCAGGAGCTGGGCGTGCCCCAGCCGACGCTGTCCCGCGCCCTGGTCCGGCTCGAACAGGACCTGGGCGTCGACCTGTTCGCGCGCCACGGCCGCACCCTCGCGCTCACCCCTGCGGGACGTACGTTCTTCGCCTCCGTGGAGCGCGCCCTCGCGGAGGTGCAGCGCGCCGCCGAAGAGGTACGCGCGGACGCGGACGCGACGACCGGCAAGGTCGCCTTCGGCTTTCTGCACACGATGGGTTCCGAGACGGTCCCCGAACTCATCCGCGCCTTCCGCGTCGACCACCCCAAGGTCCGCTTCACGCTCGTGCAGAACTACGGCGAGTGGATGCTGGAGGCGATGCGCGCGGGCGAGCTCGACCTCTGCCTCACCTCGCCCGTGCCCGACGCCCCCGACCTGGTCGCCCGGCGCCTGGACGAACAGCGCCTGCGCCTGGTCGTACCGGAGGACCACCGCCTGGCCACCCGGAAACGCGTCCGCCTCGCAGAGGCGGCGGAAGAAGCCTTCGTGACCCTGGAGCCGCCGTTCGGCCTGCGCCGCATCACGGACGCCCTGTGCGCCGAGGCGGGGTTCCGGCCCCGGATCGCCTTCGAGGGCGAGGAGGCGGAGACCCTGCGCGGCCTGGTCGCCGCGGGCCTCGGCGTCGCACTGCTGCCGCCGCCCGCCTTCGCCCGCCCCGGCGTCGTGGAACTCACGGTGACGGCGCCGCGCGCGGTCCGTGAGATCGGCGTCGCCTGGCTCGCGGACCAGCCGGAATCGCCGCCGGTGGCCGCGTTCAAACGGTTCCTGCTCACCCGTAGGGGGAAGCTGCTGGCCTGACGGTTGGGCCACGGCGGTACTTCTGTGGGGCCTGGGAGGGCATGACGGGCGCCACACAGCAACCTGCGGAACCGATTCCCCGGCCCCCCGCGTCTTGGGGATCGTGCAGCGTCAAGGCCCCCGCGGCAGCCTCCCCGCCGCGTTCCGTTTCCGTGTGGCAGGAGCAGTACTCCTCGTCGCACACCTTCTGCTCGTCGCCTGGATCACGCTGCGCCCGCTGGACGTGCTCTGGGTCAGCCCCGCCAACCTCCAGCCGCTCGCCGGCATCAAGGCGGATCTGGCGATGGGACCCCAGGAGGCGGCCCGCAGGATCGGCGAGAGCCTGCTCCTGCTCGCCCCGCTCGGGATCCTGCTGCCCATGGCGGGCGGCCGTTTGCACGTGTCGCCACTGGCGTCCCTGGCCCGCACCGTCGCCGCCGGAGCTCTGATCTCGCTCTGCATCGAGCTCCTCCAGACCGGCGTCCCCGGCCAGGTCGTCGACGTCGACTCGCTGCTGCTCAACCCCGCGGGCGTGGCCCTGGCCCATCTCCTCGTCGTACCGGCAGCGCGGGCCTGGCTGCGCCGCCGCAGCCACGGCGACGGCCCGCGGGCGAACGGCGCGAACGGTGCGGGACGGCGCTCGGCCCTCCGCAGGGAGGACGCGTCTCAGGGGTCGACCCCGACGATTCCCAGGGTCGGGATAGCCCCATAGCCTGATGTTCGGCCCGGTTCGCGACCGTAGCTTGGAGGCATCGCAGGCACCGCACGGGATGCCTCGCAGAACGCTTCGCGAAGGAGCCACCATGACCGCCCTTGCCCGCCCCCAGAACGGACGGATGATCGGCGGAGTGTGCGCAGCGCTGGCCCGGCGCTTCGGCACCTCCGCGACCACGATGCGCGTGATCTTCCTG
Organism: Streptomyces sp. NPDC002851; assembly: GCF_053591935.1. Classification (NCBI taxonomy): domain Bacteria; kingdom Bacillati; phylum Actinomycetota; class Actinomycetes; order Kitasatosporales; family Streptomycetaceae; genus Streptomyces; species Streptomyces sp. NPDC002851. The sequence continues at coordinate 311,727 of NZ_JBSFUT010000001.1, forward strand.
GTCTCGTGCCTGCTGCCCGGACCGCAGTTCCTGCTCTACCTGGCGCTGTGGATATTCCTCCCGGCCGAGAAGAAGACGACCGCCGCGGCCTGGTGACCACAGCACCCGACAGCACAAAGGGCTGAACAGCACAAAGGGCTGAACAGCACAAAGGGCGGCGTGCCCACCGGAGTTGAACCCCGGTGACGCACACCGCCCGTGCGGGCCGACGGTTCGGCTCACTCGAGCACGCGCAGCGGCAGGCCCGACGAGGGAACCCCCTCCTGCATGGGCTCGTTCCTCACCATTCCGCTGGTCGAATCCTGCGTGGGCTGGCCCGTCAGCGAAAGCCCGCCGAGCATCTGGTTGACCGGGTCGGCGGATCCCTGCGCCGGCACCTCGAATTCCTTCGCCGACGTCTTGTCTTCCTTCGCCGGCGCCTCGTCGCCGTGGTATTCCATGGGATCGGCGCCGGACAGTCCGTGCGCCAGCGCCATCTGGCCCGCGGCCATGGCCTCCTGGCCGCCCGGCGGGAGGGCCTTGGAGGCGATGCCCTCGACCGACAGCGCGTCAGCGACGGTGTTCGCGGCGGTGGTGCCGTTCGTCACTACGTCCGGAGCGGCCGAGGCGGCGCCGGTACCCGCGGCGGCGAATGCGGCACCGAGCGCGGCGACGCCGAGAGTCTTGGCAGCAGACTGCTTCATGGTGAATACGTCCTTGTGACAGGGTGTGACGGGCTTCGAGCGTTTCCGCAAACTAGCCATGCGTCACACACACCCGCAAACATCGACGTGCCGACGGAAACGGCCGGGAAACCCGTTCCCGGCCGCTCGATTCACTTGCCGGTCAGCGCACTTCGCCGACAGAACCGCTGGTAGAAGCGGTCTGCTGGAAAAGCCATTCGGATTTCAGCTCGGCATAGCCCGGCTTGATCACGTCATTGATCATGGCGAGTCGTTCGTCGAAAGGAATGAACGCTGATTTCATCGCATTGACTGTGAACCACTGCATGTCGTCAAGCGTGTAGCCGAATGCGCCCACCAGGTGCTCGAATTCGCGGCTCATGCTGGTGCCGGACATCAGCCGGTTGTCCGTGTTCACCGTGGCCCGGAAGTGCAGTCGGCGAAGGAGCCCGATGGGGTGGTCCGCGTACGAGGAGGCCGCGCCCGTCTGCAGGTTGGAGGACGGGCAGAGCTCCAGCGGGATGCGCTTGTCGCGGACGTACGAGGCGAGGCGCCCGAGTTGGACCGAGCCGTCACCGGCCACCTTGATGTCGTCGATGATGCGCACGCCGTGGCCGAGCCGGTCCGCGCCGCACCACTGGAGCGCCTGCCAGATGGACGGCAGACCGAAGGCCTCGCCCGCGTGGATGGTGAAGTGGTTGTTCTCGCGCTTGAGGAACTCGAACGCGTCCAGGTGCCGGGTGGGCGGGTAGCCCGCCTCGGCGCCCGCGATGTCGAAGCCGACCACGCCCAAGTCGCGGTAGCGGTTGGCGAGTTCGGCGATCTCCAGGGCGCGGGCGGCGTGCCGCATGGCGGTGAGCAGGGCGCCGACGCGGATCCGGTGGCCGTTCGCCTTGGCGCGTCGCTCGCCCTCGCGGAAGCCCGCGTTCACCGCCTCGACGACCTCTTCGAGGGTGAGGCCCTTCTCCAGGTGCTGCTCGGGCGCGTACCGGACCTCGGCGTACACGACCCCGTCCTCGGCGAGGTCCTCGGCGCACTCGGCGGCGACCCGGAAGAGCGCCTCCTTGGTCTGCATGACGGCGCAGGTGTGCGAGAACGTCTCCAGGTAGCGGGGGAGCGAACCGGAGTCGGCGGCCTCCCGGAACCAGACGCCGAGCCGGTCGGCCTCGTTCTCGGGCAGGCTCTCGTAGCCCACTTCCTGGGCGAGTTCGATGATCGTGCCGGGGCGCAGGCCGCCGTCGAGGTGGTCGTGCAGGAGCACCTTGGGTGCTCGGCGGATCTGGTCCGCCGCGGGTGCGGGAATGGTCTGGCTCGTCATTTCGGCACTCTAGCGCCTACGCGCGTAGAGAGCTCGGGTCGATACGTAACAGTGACCGGGCGTACAGGTGACGTACATCGGCGCGTCCCACACTCTGCTGTCCGGAACGCGGCGGCCGGTGACGACCGGGTTCTGGACGAGAGCGGCCGCCGTGCGCTCAACTGGACGTTACCGGCCGTACATTGAGGTACGCCCGACCGACCTAGCAGAAGGGCGGCGCCCACCGTGGCGCACAACTGACCCGATGACGAAGGCAGCGACGGCGCACGCAGCCCGCCTCGGGCGCGCGGCCGGCACACAGGCAGGAACGGTCAGCGGCGTGGTGCTGCTGCTGCCCGGCGGCGACGAGACCTCGGAGCGCCGCACCTCGGCGCTGCACACCGGCCGGATGCGGCTGCTCGGCCGCTCCCTCGCCCGCGCGGGGCGGGGACACGGCCTGGTCACGCATGTGGTGCGGTACGGCTCCCGGGGCTGGAACGGCACCGACGCGCAGCTCGCGCGGGACGCCCGCTGGGCCGCCGACGAGGTGGTACGGCGGTACGGCGACGTCCCGGTGTGCCTGGCCGGGTTCGACATGGGCGGCCGCGCGGCGCTGCACGCGGGCGGCCACACCGCCGTCAACTCCGTGCTCGCGCTGGCCCCTTGGCTGCCCGAGGACGATGTCGCGGTGCCGTCGGAGCCGGTGCGGCAGCTGCTCGGGCGGCACGTCCTGATCGTGCACGGCACGGACGACCGGCGCACCGACCCCGAGCTGTCCTTCCGGTTCGCGGAACGCCTGAAGAAGACCAACCGGGACACCTGCCGGTTCGAGGTGCACTCCGACGGCCACGCGATGCTCCAGCACCGCTCCGAAGTCTTCGCGCTCGCCGCCGATTTCGCGCTCGGGGCGCTTTTCGGACGACCTTGGTCGCGCCCACTCCGGGACGCCTTCGCGGCACCGCCCCCCATTGGGCTGCGGATGCCGTTGGCGTACGGCTTCGGGCAGTCGTTGCCGGGGCCCAGGCGTGGCGGTGGTTGACCGGCGCGTCCCGCGGGCGCCCGTCGCGCGGTCAGCCGACCGTCTCCGCCGGGGCCGGGACCGTGCCGGGGCGGGAGCGGAGTTCGTCGGTGCACTCGTAGCGGCGCAGCGGTGAGTCGGGGCCGGGGCCGCCGAGGATCACCGAGCCGTTGGCCTCGGTAGCGACGTTGTGCGCCAATGTGCAGACGATCTGGGCCAGTTCGTACGGGGTCATCTGCTCGGGCGGCTTGCTCAGGCGCAGCGCGGCCCGGTCGTCGCCCGGGCGGGGCCCGGAGACGGTGAGCTTGCCGTGCACGTCGGAGGTGAACCCGGCCCGGTCCTCGGCCTCGGTCGGCTGGGTGCGCAACTCGTCGAGCAGGGCCCGCGCGATGCTGATCCGGTCGTTCGCTCCGCTGTTGCCGGAAAGCTTCACCGTGCGGTCCACGCGCACCAGTTGGGAGCCGCACACCAGATAGATCTGTACCGGCATCCCGTCGTCGTGCGGCCGCGCGGCCACCTCCGCCTCGGTGGTCACGCAGGGCACCCGGGACGGCGCGGCCCCGAAGTCCGTGGGCACCTCGGTGGGCCGGATCCCGCACCCGGCGAGCAGCGCGGTCAGCCCCGCGGCAAGGGTCACGCCCCACAGAGCCCTTCGTGTGCGCCGGACTCGGCCGACGTACCGCCTGCTCATCGGGACGCACCTTCTTCCGTACCGTCTTCGCGGGGCCCGTCGCCCTTGCTGCCGCCGCTGTCACCGCTCCGGCTACCGCTGCCGCCGCCCTGCTGCTCTCTCTGCTCGCCCTCCTCGGCCGGTCGCTCGACCATGTGGGACGCGTCGCGGGGCAGGCGGAGGGTGAAGACGGCGCCGCCTTCGGGGGAGTTGGCCGCGGTGATCTCGCCGCCGTGGATGTGGGCGTTCTCCATGGCGATGGACAGGCCGAGGCCGCTGCCCTCGGAGCGTGGCCGGGACGCGCTCGCCTTGTAGAAGCGGTCGAAGACGTGCGGCAGGACTTCCTCCGGAATGCCGGGGCCGTGGTCCCGTACCCGAATGATCAGTTCCGTACCGTGCGCACCGTCCGTACCGTCCGTGCCGTCCGTGCCGTCCTCGGACTCGCGCACCGAGACGCGTACCGGCGAACCGCCGTGCTTGAGCGCGTTGCCGATCAGATTGGCGAGGACGACGTCTAGGCGGCGCGGGTCGAGGCGGGCCCGGAGGCCGCGCTCGGCGTCGAGTTCGACGGCGTCGAGCCAGGCGCGGGCGTCGATGCAGGCGGTGATCTGGTCGGCGATGTCGACGTCATCGAGGACGAGCCGGGCGGTGCCCGCGTCGAAGCGGGTGACCTCCATCAGGTTCTCGACCAGGTCGTTGAGCCGACGGGTCTCGCTGACCACCAGCTTCACGGCCGGGGCGATCATCGGGTCGAGGGTGTCCTCTTCCTCCTCAAGGACCTCGGTCACGGCGGTGATCGCGGTCAGTGGCGTCCGTAGCTCGTGCGACATGTCGGCGACGAAGCGGCGGCTCGACTCCTCCCGCGCGCTCATGTCCGCGACCTTCTTCTCCAGGGACGCGGCGGTCGCGTTGAACGTCCGGGACAGCTCGGCCAGTTCGTCCGTGCCCGAGACCCGCAGGCGGGTGTCCAGCTCGCCCTCGCCGAGGCGGCGCGCGGCCACGCCGAGCCGGTGCACGGGCTTGAGCACGGTGGTGGCGGCGGCCTGCGCGAGCAGCGCGGCGCCGACCAGGGCGAGCGCGGTGGCGATGCCGAGGGACCAGGCGAGGGAGTTGAGGTCCTTCGCCTCCGCCTCCAGGGACTTGAGCATGTACCCGGTGGGGCCGCCGCCCATCACCCGCGTACCGCCGACGAGATAGGGCGTCCCGTCGATCACCCGCCGCTGCCAGAACAGGCGATACTCGGGCTGAGCGGTCCGGGCCGGACCGTTCCCGGAGTTGACCTCCTGCGGCTTGTCGACCGCCTTGCGCAGCGACTTCGGTACGTCGTCCAGCGTGAAGGCGTCCAGTTCGGAGTTGCCGACGACCGGCTTGCCGTCCGGGTTCGTGCCGATGAGCAGGACGCTGTAGTCCTGGCTGCCGTGCGTCATGTTGCGGGCGGCCCGGTCGAGTTCGTCCATGGTCGGGCGCTGCGGCAGCGAGGCCACGCGGTCCTGCATGGCTTGCTGGAAGTCCTTGAGCGCGGCGTCCTGGGTGCGGGTGAGTACGGCTTCGCGGTTGAGCCAGTACGCGATGCCGGAGGCGGACACCGCGGCGGTCAGGGCCACCAGGGCGAAGACCACGACGAGCCGCAGCCGCAGGCTGGTGAAGCGGAGCCCGGCGAGGGCGCGGGGCAGACGCCGTCGCTTCTTCTGGGAGGAGTCGCCGCTGTCCGTCACGGGCTCGGACATCACGTCAGTCGCGTCAGTCGCGTCAGCCGCATTGTTCACATGGGTCGCATGGGTCGCATCGTTCGCGTCAGTCACAGAGGGGAGTCACTCACTGGGGGGTGTCGAGGCGATAGCCGACACCACGGACCGTGCGGATCAGGGTCGGCGAGGACGGGACGTCCTCCACCTTCGCGCGCAGCCGCTGCACGCACGCGTCCACCAGGCGCGAGTCGCCGAGATAGTCGTGCTCCCACACCAGGCGGAGCAGTTGCTGCCGGGAGAGCGCCTGGCCGGGCCGTCGGCTCAGTTCGAGGAGCAGCCGCAGCTCGGTCGGCGTGAGCTGGAGATCCTCCCCGTCCTTGGTCACCGTCATCGCCGAGCGGTCGATGACCAGGGAGCCGAACACCGCGGCGTCGTTGGCCTCCCGCTCGCCGCGGCGGAGCACCGCGCGGATCCGGGCGTCCAGGACGCGGCCCTGCACCGGCTTCACCACGTAGTCGTCGGCGCCGGACTCCAGGCCCACCACCACGTCGATGTCGTCACTGCGCGCCGTGAGCAGGATGATCGGCAGCTGGTCGGTGCGCCGGATGCGCCGGCACACCTCGAACCCGTCGATCCCCGGCAGCATCACATCGAGCACGATCAGGTCGGGCCGCTGCTCGCGCAGCAGCTTCAGACCGTCCTCGCCGGAGGCGGCGGTGGACACACGGTGCCCCTGGCGCGTCAGCGACAGCTCCAGGGCCGTGCGGATGGCGTCGTCGTCTTCGATCAGCAACAGGGAAGGCACGGTGGTCATTCTGGCCTATGGGGCGGTGGGTTTCGACAGTTGGGCAGCGTCCGCACGTTCCTCGCACGGACGCGTGCCACTCCGGCCGCCGTTCACCCATCCCTCGACCCCTGTGACAGGCCTGTGACAGTCGGCAGACACCCCGATGAAAGTCCCCCGGCAGGATTTTGGTCACACGGAACGGAACGGAACGCAACGGGATCTCCACGACGGGGGGCGCGATGAACACGCTGCACAGCACCGCAACTGGGGCAGTGGTCACGCGCCTGCACGACGTGACCCGGAGCGACCGGAGCGAGAAGTCCGGTGCTGTGAGCGGGCGGGGGTGCGCTCGCGGCATCGGGCGTCAGCACACCACGTATATGACGGTGGTTGACGCACACGGGACCCTCAACGGGGGGACCAACGGGGGATCCAACGGGGGGACCGCGTACGGGGAGGCCACGGGGGAGCGGCCGTCCCTGCCGGAGTCGGTCGACGCCGAAGCGGCGTTCACCGCCTACGTGCAGGAGCGCCGCGCCTCCCTGTACGCCACCGCCTACCACCTGACCGGTGACCGGTACGAGGCCGAGGACCTGCTCCAGAGCGCGCTGTTCTCGACGTACCGGGCCTGGGACCGGATCAGTGACAAGGCCGCGGTCGGGGGCTACCTCCGCCGCACCATGACGAACCTGCACATCAGCGCGTGGCGTCGCCGCAAGCTGAACGAGTACCCGACCGAGGAGCTGCCGGAGACGGCGGGCGACACGGACGCGATGCGCGGCACCGAGCTGCGCGCGGTCCTCTGGCAGGCCCTGGCGCGGCTGCCGGAACTGCAGCGGACGATGCTCGTACTCCGCTACTACGAGGGCCGTACGGACCCGGAGATCGCGGACATCCTCGACATCAGCGTCGGCACGGTGAAGTCCAGCATCTGGCGCTCCCTGCGCCGACTGCGCGACGACGAGGCCCTGAGCCACGGCCGTGACCTGGAGGAGTCCTTCGGCGAACTGGTGGCCTAGCCACCGTCCGGCGAAGGCTGGCGCCGCTTCGGGGGAGGCGGCGGACACGGGGGTGACCGGGGCGACCCGGGAAGCCCGAGGGGAAAGAGGGGGAAGAGAAGAGGGGGGAAGGAAGAGGGGAAACGGGGGAAACAGGGGAGGAAGACCGGGAGCAACGGGGATCTGGGGAGATCCCCACCGCTCCACGGACACCACGGGGATCCGGGGGGATCCGCGGGGGTACGGGGGACAGGGGGAACACGGGGGATACGGGGGACACGGGGGGAACAGTCAGCGGGACCGGAAGGCCGGGGGCCACCGGTCCCGCGGGCATTTCTGCCCTGTACGCCCGCACGGCTACCCGTAGTTACGTTACGCATTCCGGCCCGGCGTGACGGAGCCCGCGCCCGGACCTTACGGAGCCCGCGCCCGAGCCCGGATCCTACGAAGCCCGCGCCCGCGCCCGAGCCCGATGAAGCCCGAGCCCGACCCCGAGCCCTACGAAGCCCGAGCCCGGACCGTACGAAACCCGAGCCCGACCCCGACCCTGAGCCTTACGAAACCCGCGCCCGAGCCCGAGCCCTACGGAGTCTCAGCCCGAGCCTTCACACACCGCCCCGCAGCCGCGGCCGCGAGCCGCCCCAGGGCCTCCTGCTTTCCGCAAGGGTGCGCACCGAGCGAAGTCTGCCGGGCCACGATCGCCCGCTCCGAGCGCATCAGGCGCCAGCCCCGGCGCAGCAGGAACGCCGTCGATTTACGACTTTCCCGAAGGTCCCGCCAGAGTCGCCGACGGAACGTGGTCGTGGGTCGCCCCCGCAGGCAGAGCGCGTCCGCGAGGACGCCGAGGGAGCGGCAGCGCTCCACGATGTCCGCGGCGAAGATGCCCTCGGCGATGAACAGCGGGGTGCGCTCGATGTCGAAGGCCTCCTCGCCCACGCGCGCGCTGGAGCCGATGTCGTACACAGGTACCCGGGTACGCCCGGTGCGGCACAGTTCCTCGATCGCGGAGACCGCCACATCGGCGTCCCAGGACGCGGGCGAGTCCCAGTCGATGTCCGTACTGCCCGCGACCAAGGGGAGCGACGGGTCGTCGCCCTCCTTGTAGAAGTCGTCGAGGCGCAGGACCGGAAGACCGGAGTGGGCGGCGAGGCGCGACTTGCCGGCGCCGGAGGGGCCGGAGAGAAGAACGACGCGCGTCGGTATCGGGGGATGGGCACTCACGGGACACCAGTGTGAGGCATTCCGCCGCGCAGGCGACCCCGCAAGCAGGCCATTGGTGAGCACATCACACGTCAACTACGCTGCGTGCGCGCAGCATCACGCAGTGAGGCGGCGAACGCGCGAAAAGCGGGAACGAGATCACCGGAGCGTAGCCATGGCAGTACGACACGCAGCACCCAGACGACAGGGCCCCGGCCTGCTGCGGGCCTCGGTCACCGCGACCCTCGCGGGCGCCGCGCTCGTGGCGGGCGCGGGCACAGGGGCGGCGGCCGCGGGCACGGGGGCGGCGGCCGCGACCTCGGGCCCGCTCGAGACTTTGGGGCAGGCCGAACTTTCCGTTCCCATGGCCGACTTCGGCGACTCGACGTCGCTCTCGGAGGGCGTGAAGAACGCGACGACGTACGGCATCGCCCCGGCGAAGACGCTGAAGCTCAACCCGCTGGCGGGCACGGGCGTCGACCCACTGGACAACAAGGTCGACACCCAAGTGGCCGACTTCCAGCCGGTCTCGACGGGCGCCCTGACGTCGCCGCTGGCCTCCGGTGCTTCGTTGGACGACTTGCCGGTGGCGGGTCCGGTTTCGGGGGTGCTGCCGGGCTGAGCTCGCACTTCGACGAAATCGCCGGAGGGGCTGAAGGCCAGCCTCTCCGGCGATTTCGTCGTTTCAGCCCCTCCGGCTCAGCACCTCAGTACGACGACCCCGAGGCCCCGAGAGACCCGGTCGGATGCCATACGGTCTTCGTCTCCAAGAAGGCGGTGAGCCGCGAAGTCCCGGGATCGGCGGCCCAGTCGACAGGGTCCGCGCCATCCACACCCTGTGGACGAACAACCCGCTTGAGATTCTCCGCCGCGGCAACCTCCAACTCGGCGGCCAACTCGCCCTCCGCCCCCGCGAGATCAACCGCGTTGACGTCCTGATGCGCGGCCAGCGGTGCCGCGATCTCCGCCGTACGCCCGGACAGAATGTTCACCACACCCCCCGGCAGATCGGACGTCGCAAGCACCTCACCGAGCGACAGCGCGGGCAACGGCCGCTCGGCCGAGGCGACGACCACGGCCGTGTTCCCGGTCGCGATCACGGGCGCGACCACCGACACGAGCCCCAGGAACGACGACTCCTGCGGCGCGAGCACCGCCACCACACCCGTCGGCTCCGGCGTGGAGAGGTTGAAGAAGGGCCCCGCGACAGGGTTCCCGCCGCCCACGACCTGGGCGACCTTGTCGGTCCAGCCCGCGTACCAGACCCAGCGGTCGGTGGCGGCGTCCACCTGCGCCGCGGCCTTCGCCTTGGAAAGCCCCTCGGCGTCGGCGACTTCGCGCACGAACTGCTCGCGCCGACCCTCAAGCATCTCCGCGATGCGGTACAGGATCTGACCGCGGTTGTACGCCGTCTTCCCGGCCCAGCCGCCGAACGCCTTGCGCGCGGCCACGACCGCGTCCCGGGCGTCCTTGCGGGACGAGAGCGGAGCGTTGGCCAGCCAGTTGCCCTTTGCGTCGGTCACCTCGTACACCCGGCCGCTCTCGGAACGCGGAAACTTCCCGCCGACGTACAGCTTGTAGGTCTTGAACACGGACAGTCGGGTCTGCTGCTCAGTCTTCGTCTGCTTCTCAGTCTTCGTCTGCTTCTCAGTCTTCGTCTGCTTCTCAGTCTTCGTCTGCTTCTCAGACATCGAGGTAGGCCTCCAGACCGTGGCGGCCGCCCTCACGGCCGAACCCCGACTCCTTGTAGCCGCCGAACGGCGAGGTCGGGTCGAACTTGTTGAACGTGTTGGCCCACACCACGCCCGCCCGCAGACGGTCGGCGACGGCCAGGATCCGGGAGCCCTTCTCGGTCCAGATGCCCGCCGAGAGGCCGTACTGCGTGTTGTTGGCCTTGGCGACGGCCTCGTCGGGCGTACGGAAGGTCAGCACCGAAAGCACCGGACCGAAGATCTCATCACGGGCGACCGTGTGCGCCTGCGTGACCTTGGTGAACAGCGTCGGCGCGAACCAGTAGCCGGAGGACGGCAGTTCGCACGGCGCCGACCAGCGCTCGGCACCTTCGGCCTCGCCGGTCTCGACGAGGGCGGTGATACGGGCCAGCTGCTCGGCGGAGTTGATGGCGCCGACGTCGGTGTTCTTGTCGAGCGGGTCGCCGAGCCGCAGCGTGGTGAGCCGCCGCTTGAGCGCGTCGAGCACCTCGTCCTGGACCGACTCCTGGACGAGCAGCCGCGACCCGGCGCAGCAGACCTGCCCCTGATTGAAGAAGATCCCGTTGACGATCCCCTCGACGGCCTGGTCGATCGGAGCGTCATCGAAAACGATATTGGCGCCCTTGCCACCCAGCTCAAGGGTGAGCTTCTTACGGGTCCCCGCGACGGTGCGGGCGATCTCCTTGCCCACGGCCGTGGACCCGGTGAACGCGACCTTGTCCACGTCCGGGTGGCCGACGATGGCCGCGCCCGTGTCGCCGTACCCGGGAAGGATGTTGACGACGCCCTTGGGGAGCCCGGCCTGGCGGCAGATGTCGGCGAAGAAGAGCGCGGAGAGCGGGGTCGTCTCGGCGGGCTTGAGCACGACGGTGTTACCGGTCGCGAGCGCGGGCGCGATCTTCCACGCCAGCATGAGCAGCGGGAAGTTCCACGGAATGACCTGCCCGGCGACACCGAGCGGCCGCGGGTCGGCCCCGAACCCGGCGTGGTCCAGCTTGTCGGCCCAGCCCGCGTAGTAGAAGAAGTGCGCGGCGACGAGCGGCAGATCGGCGTCCCGCGTCTCCTTGATCGGCTTGCCGTTGTCGAGCGTCTCGAGAACGGCGAGCTCGCGCGAGCGCTCCTGAATGATCCGGGCGATCCGGAACAGATACTTGGCGCGTTCGGCTCCCGGCAGCGCAGACCAAGCACCGAAGGCCTTGCGAGCGGCCTTGACGGCCCGATCGACGTCCTCCTGCCCGGCCTGAGCGACCTCGGAGAGCACCTCTTCGGTGCTGGGAGAGATGGACTTGAAGACCTTGCCGTCGGCGGCCTCGGCGAACTCCCCGTCGATGAAGAGCCCGTAGCTGGGCGCGATGTCGACGACGGAACGGGACTCGGGCGCGGGCGCGTACGTAAAAGCGTTGCTGTTGGTATCGGTCATGGCGATCAGTCCACCGTCACGTAGTCGGGACCGGAGTAACGTCCGGTGGCGAGCTTCTGACGCTGCATCAGGAGATCATTGAGCAGCGAAGAGGCGCCGAACCGGAACCAGTGGTTATCCAGCCAGTCCGCGCCCACCGTCTCGTTGACGAGCACCAGGAACTTGATGGCGTCCTTGGACGTACGAATCCCACCGGCGGGCTTCACACCGACCTGAACCCCGGTCTGCAGCCGGAAGTCGCGCACGGCTTCGAGCATGAGCAGCGTGTTGGCGGGGGTGGCGTTGACCCCCACCTTCCCGGTCGAGGTCTTGATGAAGTCGGCCCCGCCGAGCATGCCGAGCCAGGAGGCCCGCCGAATGTTGTCGTACGTGGAAAGCTCGCCGGTCTCGAAGATCACCTTGAGCCGGGCGGCGCTGCCGCAGGCGTCCTTGACGGCCCGGATCTCATCAAGAACCTTCAGATACTTCCCGCCGAGAAAGGCCCCACGGTCAATGACCATGTCGATCTCATCGGCCCCGGCGGCGACGGCCTCGCGGACATCGGCGAGCTTGATGTCGAGCGCGGCCCGCCCGGCGGGAAAGGCGGTGGCAACGGAGGCAACGAGCACCCCGGACCCGGCCACGGCCTCCTTGGCGGTGGCCACCATGTCCGGATAGACGCAGACGGCGGCGGTCTTGGGAGTCGTACGGTCGGTCGGGTCGGGGTTGACCGCCTTGGCGCCGAGAGCCCGGACCTTGCCCGGGGTGTCGGCGCCTTCCAGGGTCGTCAGATCGATCATCGAAATGGCCAGATCGATGGCGTACGCCTTGGCCGTGGTCTTGATCGAACGGGTCCCGAGCGAGGCGGCACGCGCTTCGAGCCCGACCGCGTCGACGCCGGGCAGCCCGTGCAGGAACCGGCGCAGAGCACTGTCGGACGCGGTGGCGTCGGCGAATGCGGGTGCAGTGGTGGGCATGGTCACCAGACGAGCATATCTACGCGCGTAGCGACTGTATAGGGGGGTGCGCCGCCCCCTGGCCTGTCCTGACCTGCCCCGCCCGTCCTGTCGTGCCCTGTTCCCGTCCTGTGCGGCGCCGCAAGCCAGCCCGTCCCGGAGGCCAGGGGGCCGACGCTGCCAACCAGCCCGTCCGGCGTTTGAGGACGAGCGCGTTCAGCGCGATAGAGCGGGGTCCAGGGGGCGCAGCCCCCGGTGAGGGCCGCCCGGCCCGGGCCCGTGGCCGCCCGGCCCGGGTCCGTGGTCACCGACCCGGGGCCCGTGGTCACCGACCGGGATCCAGGGTCAATGACCCAAGGTCCAGGGCCCGGGGGCGGGAGCCCGGGGTTCCGGGGTCCGGGGCAGGGCCCCGGTTCCGGGAAGGGGCGGGGCTGGGGAAGAATCAACCGCATGACGAGCCCCGACGAGCAGCCCGAGCGAAAGCCGCGTCGCGAGACCCCCGGCGAACTCCAGGGCAAGCCGCCGCACGACGCCGGGCCGCCCGCCGAAGGCACCCAGGCCGGGACGCCCGCCGAAGAAACCGAGGCCGGGACGCCCGCCGAAGGCACCCAGGCCAGGAGGCCAGCCGCAGGCACCCAGCCCGGGACGGCAGACGAGGCCCGGACCGCCGCCCCCGCCTCCGCCCCCGCCCCCGCCCCGGCCCCGTCCCCGACCTACGCCGACCGCGTCTTCCGCTCAGGCTCCGGCATCGCCGCAGGCGTCGTGCTCCTTGCCGTCGGCGTCTGGCTCGCCGCGGACGCCGTGATCCGCGGCACCGGCCGCGTCCCGTGGCTGACCCTCGCGGCGCTGATCCTCGGCGCCCCGCTGGTGGTCGCCTACACCCTGCGCCCCGCCGTGTACGCCAACGCCGAGCGCCTCAAGATCCGCAACCCCTTCCGCACGATCACGCTCCCGTGGTCCGCCGTGGAGGGCGTCCGCTCCGGCTATTCCAGCGAGGTCTTCGCGGCCGGTACGAAGTACCAGCTCTGGGCCATCCCGGTCTCCCTGAGGGCCCGCAAGAAGGCAGCCAGGCAACAGGCCCGCGCAGCGATGGACGCCCCCCGCGGCCGCACCACCCCGCCCCCCACGACCTCCCGCCGCCCGGGCGCCACCACACCGGAGGAACCCCCGAGGGCCCCCTCGGACCAGGCCATCGAAGACCTCCGCGACCTCGCCGAACGCCACGCCGCCGACCCGGCCGCCCAGGGCGAGCCGACGGTCCGCTGGGCGTACGAGATCCTGGCGCCGGTGGTCGCGGGGCTGGTGTTGCTGGGCGTACTCCTGCTGGTCGGCTAGGGCACGCTCAGGCCAGGACAGCAAGCTCAGGCCCCGATAGGGTGCCGTCTTCCGGGATTCGGCCCATGCTGGTGCTACAGGCCGCACTAGACGGCTCCGCACGAGCGGACGAGGTGGATTGGAATGCAGAACCCGCCGCCGGAAGAAGAAACCCGCCCCTCCAAGCTCTACACGGGCTCGGAACGTCCCTTCGACCCCGAGGACCTGGTCATGGCCAGCGGCCAGGACGTAACCCCGGCTCGGCTGGAGAAGGCGAAGAAGCTCATCGAGGAAGAGGGGCCTGCGGCACTCGAAAGGTACTTGCCTTAGAGGGGGGCGCTCAGCCAGTGGCTGCGGGCAGAGGTTGAAGCAGCGCCCGCAGCCCGGCAATACGCTCACTCACCACCTCCCGGGAACACGCTCACTCACCACCGCCCGGTCGCCCGCTGTGAACCAGCCGTGGAACCTCGGTCGGCACGTGCCGTCGAGGCTGCCCGGACAGCTCGGCTCATCGCCCTGACAGCTCGGCTCAGGCGGGCCGCTGGGCTCTGGAGTCGTGCCGTCCGGCGGCGACGTTGGCGGATACTCGGTCGGTGACTCTCAGCGTCTCCTGGACCGCTGCTCATGCCCGGCGCCTCGCGCGGCAGTCGCTCCTCGCCTGCCAAGGATTCCGCGCCCGACAGCCTGGCGCGCACGGTGGGCGCCAGGCTTGCGGCGCATGCTCAGGTTCTGTCGGTTGGGCCGTCGACCTGTTCGCCTCGCTCGATAGCGGGCTCGAGGCGGTGGACTTCGACGCCTCGCGGGCGTGGGTGGTGGGCGGGGATACGGAGTTTCCCGCCCAGGGCGAGGCCGGGCACGGGGTGGGGCTGTGCCGTACTTCGACGCGTTCGCGATCGCCGCGTACCCGAGGGAGCGGCTCTTCGCGGGCCGCGCCCGCGAGCGTGCCCTGGCCGGGGGCCAGGCGGGCAACTACCCGGTCCTGCTGGTGGACGACGCGGTCGCGGGCGTGTGGCACCAGCGTCGCTCGGGGCGGCGCGTGGAGGTGGCGGTCGAGCCCTTCGGGAAGCTCACGAAGGCCAGGCTGGCAGAGGTGGAGCGGCCGACCGAGCGGGTGGGCGAAGTCCTGGAAGGGCGGCCGGAGTTGACGGTGGGGCCGGTTGGCGTGGGGCCACACGCCTAGAGCCTGCGTGGGCCACACGCCTAGACCTTCTCCTAGACGTTCTACACATTCGGCCGTCGGTTCTGACCGTCGTTCATGCCGTTTCCCCCACCCCACCACCTACCCGCGGCGTCGGCGGTGGATTGAGCGGGCGCGTAGCGGTCGCGTCAGGGTGATCTGGCGGACGAGTTGGTGGAAGCACGTGAGCGAGGCGACCGCGGGGAGGGCGGCTACCACCGCGTCTGTGACGGTGCGGGGCGCCTGGAGGACGCACAGGAGTACCGCGGCCGAGGAGAACAGCAGGACGACCAGCCATGAGTGGGCGGCGCGGCGTTTGTGCAGGGCTGCCCGGAGTACGGAGAGTGAGGCCGCCATCCAGGGTCCGTAGACCAGCATGGGCCACCACACGTCGGGGCCGTCCTGGGAGTGTGCGCTGGTGGCAAGCAGCGGACCGTAGGTCGCCATCCCGCTGAAGACGCTCACCATCGAGGTGACGGCCGCTGTCAGCGCGGCGATGATGTAGCTGGCGGTGCGCAGGGCCGGGAGACGTCGGAGGATCGGGGGCTTGCGGTGTCCGTGGCCGCGCGTGCGCAGAGGCGGCAGAGTGGTGCCGAGGTCGTGCAAGTTCCCCAGGGGGCTGCCCGGCTGCGGGGTGGTGACCGAACCCTCGTCCCGCGGGTGGGGCAGCTTCGTGCCGAACTCTTCGCCGGCTTCCTGGAGCAGATCGGCGAGTTCGTCGTCCGGATTCCAGGTGAGGTCGGGCGGTGTCAGATGCTCGGCGTATCCGGCGTGCTCTTGGTGCCAGCCAGGGCTCATTCCCGTGGTCCGGTCAGGGTCATTGGTCTCGGACCATGGGTAAGTGGTCCAGAGTTCATTGCTCATGGCTTGGTGTGTTTATTCGGGCTGGTACGTGGTGGCGAGGTGTCCGGACAGGCTGCTCCACCGGCTTGCCAGTTCGGATTCCACCTGCCCCAGGACGTCGAAGAGGTTCTGCAGCAAGGGTTCGGTAACGGGCGCCGGGGTGTGGGCGCGCGCTTCCTTGGTCACCGTGCACGGCCCCGTTTGTTGGACAAGATCCTCACAGTGCCCGTATGCCCGAATGAGAATGTTTTCGTTAGCCATGCCCCCCTTAACGCCGACGCTTTGGCTTGGATGTGCAGCATTCGGGTGAGGGTTGGCACGCAACGGTCGGCTCAAGATCCTTACGGCGCGCTGGGCCATACGAGGACCATGTACGCGCTGCAGTACCCCGCCCCCACCAGCGCCGCTGACAGGGCCACCACCACGTACCGCACTGGCAGGCGGGCGAGCAGGACCGCGATCGGCATGAGCAGGGGGTAGGCCGGGAGGAGGAAGCGGGCGCGGGGGAAGTAGACGCCTGCGCTGCCGAGAGTGATGGCGACGATCAGTCCCGAGAAGACGAGGAGCGGGAGGGGTTGGCGCTGGCGTACGGACCATACGAACAACAGCGCCGCGGCGATCAGGGTGAGCGAGACCATGATCAGGAACAGTTCGGGGGTCGAGTCGCTGACGAAGTGGTCGCGGAAGCGGGTCAACGTGTACAGGCCGCCGTCGAGTTCGTTGTGCCAGAGGCGTTGTACGGCGAAGTAGCCGTCCCAGCGGCCCACGCGCTGCCCCACCCAGCCGACGTACAGGAGCCAGCCGACGGGGGCGAGCGCGGCCCCGGCCAGTGCGCGGGCCGTGATGCCCTTTCGCAGTGACATCAGCGCCGCGAGCGATACCGCCGCCGCGACCGCGATGCCCGTCGGCCGGGTCAGGCCGCTGAGCGTCGCCAGGGTGCCCGCCCAGAGCCAGCGGCCGGTCAGGACGGCGTACAGGGACCAGGCCGCGAAGGCGGTGAACAGCGACTCCGTGTACGCCATCCACTGCACCTGGCCGACCGGCAGCGCGGCCCACAGCGCCACGAGGAGTACCCCGGCCCGTCGCCCGTACAACCGGTTCCCGACCGCGAAGATGCCCCAGGCCGCGACGAACGACGCCACGAACGACACCGCCAGGCCCGCGGCGGCCGTCGGGCCGGGCAGTGTCGCGCCCAGGAATCTGAGCAGCATCGGGTACAGCGGGAAGAACGCCAGGTTGTTCGCGTCGTACGCGGTGCCGAGTTCGAGGGCGTAGCCGTTCTCGGCGATGCCCAGATACCAGTTCGCGTCCCACTCCGTGGCCAGGAGGCGCAGGAGGCTGAGGCCCTGGGTGTGCGCCCAGGTGGAGAGCACGAGGAGGACGAAGAGCCGGACGCAGAGGTACGCGTAGAGGGCGGGGGCCGCGCGCCGCAGGGAGCGGCGGAGTTGGTCGGTCCGTCGGCGGGGGGTGCGGGGCGGGGTGGTCCGGGGCTGGCGGGTCCTGTGCGGGGTCCGGGGGCGGTGCGGGGCCTCGGTGGTCGCGGACACGGGCGGCGGCTCCTGGGGCTCGACTGGCTGCTGCTACCGGTCCACGGTCTCCGGCGGGCTTCGGGCCCGTCGCTCAGGCTGCGTCAAGTGCTGCGTGGAGCTCACCCGTTCGGGGCGGTCGGGGCGGTCGGGGCGGTCGGGCCGCAAAGACAGGCGGGGCAAGGCTCGTAGGCCCTGCCCCGCCGTCGCCGTCGCCGTCGCCGTCGTCGCGGTGTGTGTCCGTTACGCGGCCGGAGGCGGCTCGATGCCCGCGGCTGCCGCCAGGTCCTGCTTCAGGGCTGTAAGGAGTTCCGTCGCCTTTGCGCGGGCCGCCGGGAGGCCGTCGCGGCCGCCGGTCGGCGGGACCACGACCTCCAGGTAGCACTTCAGCTTGGGCTCCGTGCCGCTGGGGCGGACGATGACGCGGGCGCCGTCGAGCGTGTAGCGGAGGCCGTCCGTGGGCGGGAGCGACTCCGTGCCCTCGGTCAGGTCTTCCGCACGCGTGACCGGCAGGCCCGCGAGTACCGTCGGCGGGTGCTCGCGCAGGCGGCGCATCGCGTCGGCGATCAGGGAGAGGTCCTGGACGCGGACCGACAGCTGGTCGGTGGCGTGCAGGCCGTGCTCCACCGCCAGGTCGTCGAGCAGGTCGAGCAGCGTACGGCCCTGCTCCTTCAGCTCCGAGGCCAGCTCCGCGACCAGCAGCGCCGCCGTGATGCCGTCCTTGTCGCGTACGCCCTCGGGGTCGACGCAGTAGCCGAGGGCCTCCTCGTAGCCGTACCGCAGGCCCTCCACGCGGGCGATCCACTTGAAGCCGGTCAGGGTCTCCTCGTAGCCCACGCCCGCCGCGGCCGCGATCCGGCCGAGCAGGGACGACGAGACGATCGACTCCGCGAACGTGCCCGTCGCGCCCCGGCGTACGAGGTGCGCGGCGAGCAGCGAGCCGAGCTGGTCGCCGTGGAGCATGCGCCACTCGCCGTTCCGGTCGCGTACGGCCACGGCGCAGCGGTCCGCGTCCGGGTCGTTGGCGATGACCAGGTCCGGGTCGTGGCGGCGGGCCGTGGCGAAGGCCAGGTCCATCGCGCCCGGCTCCTCCGGGTTGGGGAAGGCGACGGTCGGGAAGTCCGGGTCGGGCTCGGCCTGTTCGGCCACCACGACCGGCTCCGGGAAGCCCGCCCGCGCGAAGGCGGCCAGGAGCGTTTCCTTGCCGACGCCGTGCATGGGGGTGTAGACGACCCGGGCGGTGCGCGGCGAGCCGGGGGACAGGACGGCGTCCGTGCGGGCGAGGTAGGCCTCCAGGACCTCGTCGCCGAGCACCTCCCAGCCCTCCTCGGGCCGCGGTACGTCGGCCAGCGCGCCGACCGCCGCGATCTCGGCGGCGATCTCGCCGTCCGCCGGGGGCACGATCTGGGAGCCGTCGCCGAGGTAGACCTTGTAGCCGTTGTCCCGGGGCGGGTTGTGGCTCGCGGTCACCTCGACACCGGCGACCGCGCCGAGGTGCCTTATGGCGAACGCCAGGACCGGGGTGGGCAGCGGGCGCGGCAGGACGGCGGCGCGCAGGCCCGCGCCGGTCATCACGGCGGCGGTGTCGCGGGCGAAGTCGGCGGACTTGTAGCGGGCGTCGTAGCCGATGACGACCGGGCCTCCCTCCTGGCCCTTCGCCTTGAGGTACGCGGCGAGGCCGGCCGCGGCCCGGATGACGACCGCGCGGTTCATCCGCATCGGACCCGCGCCCAGCTCGCCGCGGAGGCCCGCGGTGCCGAACTGGAGGGTGCCGGAGAACCGGTCCGCCAGCGCGGCCGTGCCCTCGGCGCCCTGGGCCGCTTCGATGAGCTTGGCGAGCTCGGCGCGGGTGTCCGCGTCGGGGTCCTCGGCCAGCCATGCCTCGGCCTGCGCGAGCAGATTCTGGTCGTCGGGCACGTGTCCTCAGTCCTTTCTGTCGTACGTGTGTGGGTGGGGCGTCGGCCGGGGTGCCGCCCTGCGTCCGAGCGAGGGGCGGGAGCCTGCGGCGGGCTTTCCTTCCCCAGCCCCGCCCCTTCCCGAAACCGGGGGCTTTGCCCTCAGCCTCCCTTGTCCGCCCTGAACGGGCGTCGTCCTCAATCGCCGGACGGGCTCAAGGGAGCCGGACCGGCCCGGAGAGAGGGGGCTGGCCCGGAAAGCCGGACCGGCCCTGAAAGAGGGACGGGGCCTCAGAGCCGCCCGAGCACCTGAGTGAGCAGCTGGCCCATGCGGGTGGCCGAGTCGCGGCCCGCCTGGAGGACCTCCTCGTGGTTGAGGGGTTCGCCGGTCATGCCCGCGGCCAGGTTCGTGACCAGGGAGATGCCGAGCACCTCGGCGCCCGCCTCGCGGGCCGCGATGGCCTCGAGGACCGTCGACATGCCGACCAGGTCGGCGCCGATCGTGCGGGCCATCCGGATCTCGGCCGGGGTCTCGTAGTGCGGGCCGGGGAACTGGGCGTAGACGCCCTCCTCCAGGGTCGGGTCCACCTCCTTGCACAGCGCGCGCAGCCGCGGCGAGTACAGGTCGGTGAGGTCCACGAAGTTGGCGCCCACGATCGGCGACGTGGCGGTCATGTTGAGGTGGTCGCTGATCAGGACCGGCTGGCCGGGGCGCATGCCCTCGCGCAGGCCGCCGCAGCCGTTGGTCAGGACCACGGTCTTGCAGCCCGCAGCGACCGCCGTACGCACGCCGTGCGCGACGGCGGCGACGCCGCGGCCCTCGTAGTAGTGGGTGCGCCCGAGGAAGACCAGGGCGCGCTTCTCGCCGACCCGGTACGAGCGGATCTTGCCGCCGTGGCCCTCGACGGCCGGGGGCGGGAAGCCGGGCAGCTCGGTGACCGGGAACTCGGCCTCGGCCTCGCCGAGCGCGGCCACGGCGGGCGCCCAGCCCGAGCCCATCACCAGGGCGACGTCATGGGTTTCTGCGCCGGTCAGCTCGCGCAGGCGGGCCGCTGCGGCGTCGGCCGCGGCGTACGGGTCTGCGGGGCCGTCGGCTGCGTTGGCGTAGGGGGTAAGAGAAGCGTTCACGCGGACGAGGGTAGCCGCTCACTTCCTACGCGCGTAGATGCAGAGGTGGACAGTGTCCCGATCGTTGCCTTGTAGGTTCTGCCGAAAGTCCGGCCCGGTGGCGACCGCCGGGGCTGCTTGAAGCGCAGGTCAGGAGGGGTGGGGCGGGCAATCTCGGTTCCCCGGGTGTTCAGCAGGGGCGCTTGCGGAGTTCCATCACATAGTCGTGCGGTGCGCCCGCCGACTCGGCCGCGTCGGCGATCTCGCCCAGATAGCGGGCCGAGGGCAGGCCGCCCTCGTAGCTGTTGAGTACGTACAGCCAGGCCGGCATCTCGCCCTCCAGGGTCTGCACCCGGACCCGCATCCGGCGGTATATGTCCAGGCCGACGCCCTCCCAGCGGTCCATGGAGTCCTCGTCGAGCGGCGCGATGTCGTAGAGCGCCACGAAGACCTGCGAGCGCGGGGCCTCCACGACGGTGGCGAGCGCGCCCTCCCAGCCCAGTTGCTCCCCGCCGAACGTCAGCCGCCAGCCGTTCAGCCAGCCCGTGGCGCGCAGCGGCGAGTGCGGGGCACGGCGGGACATCAGCCGCGCATCGAGGTTGCCGGCGTAGGCGGCGTAGAGCGACATGAGGTCGAGGGTACGGCAGGTGTGGGAGGGGTCTCTTCTTCTCACGGGCGCGGGTGCCGGCGCGTGAGAACGGCGGCCCCGCGCCCGCGTACGACGGCGCCCCCGTGCCCGTACGGGATGACCCGCGTAGAAACCCCTGCCGGGACCCGTACCGAAACCCGTACCGCCCCCCGGAAGCGAGTCGCTTGAAGCGTGCGGGACAATGGAGTACGTGACTCGGATCGTGATCATCGGTGGCGGACCCGGCGGATACGAGGCGGCCCTGGTGGCCGCCCAACTCGGCGCGGAGGTGACCGTCGTCGACTGCGACGGTCTGGGCGGGGCGTCGGTGCTCACCGACTGCGTGCCGTCGAAGACTCTTATCGCCACGGCCGAGGTGATGACCACCTTCGATTCGTCGTACGAAGAGCTGGGGATCATCGTCGCCGACGACACCCCGCACATCGAGCAGGCCGCCCGGGTCGTCGGCGTGGACCTCGGCAAGGTCAACCGCCGGGTCAAGCGGCTCGCGCTCGCGCAGTCGCACGACATCACCGCCTCCGTCACCCGCGCGGGCGCCCGGGTCATGCGCGGCCGCGGCCGCCTCGACGGCCAGCAGGCCATGGACGGGTCCCGCAGGGTCGTCGTGCGCGCCGCCGACGGGTCCGAGGAGACGCTCACCGCGGACGCCGTCCTGATCGCCACCGGCGGCCACCCGCGCGAGCTGCCCGACGCGCAGCCGGACGGGGAGCGGATCCTCAACTGGACGCAGGTGTACGACCTCGACGAGCTCCCGGAAGAGCTGATCGTGGTCGGTTCCGGTGTCACCGGCGCCGAGTTCGCGGGCGCCTACCAGGCGCTCGGTTCGAAGGTCACGCTCGTCTCGTCCCGCGACCGCGTCCTTCCCGGTGAGGACCCGGACGCCGCCGCGGTCCTGGAGGACGTCTTCCGGCGCCGTGGCATGAACGTGATGAGCCGCTCCCGCGCGCAGTCCGCCAAGCGCGTCGGTGACCGGGTCGAGGTCACGCTCTCCGACGGCCGGGTGATCAGCGGGACGCACTGCCTGATGGCGGTCGGCGCCATCCCCAACTCCACCGGCATGGGCCTCGATGAGGCGGGCGTCAAGCTCAAGGAGTCCGGCCACATCTGGACCGACAAGGTGTCCCGCACCTCCGCGCCCGGCGTGTACGCGGCCGGTGACGTGACCGGAGTCTTCGCGCTCGCCTCGGTCGCCGCCATGCAGGGGCGGATCGCGATGTACCACTTCCTCGGCGAGACGGTGCAGCCGCTCAACCTCAAGACGGTCTCGGGGAACATCTTCACCGACCCGGAGATCGCCACCGTCGGCTACAGCCAGGCCGACGTCGACGAGGGCAAGATCGACGCCCGGGTCGTGAAGCTGCCGCTGCTGCGCAACCCGCGGGCGAAGATGCAGGGGATCCGGGACGGCTTCGTCAAGATCTTCTGCCGCCCGGGCACCGGCATCGTGGTCGGCGGTGTGGTCGTCTCGCCGCGTGCGTCGGAACTCATCCACCCGATCTCGATCGCGGTCGACAACAATCTGACGGTCGAACAGATCGCGAACACGTTCACGGTCTATCCCTCCCTGTCCGGCTCGATCGCGGAAGTCGCCCGGCAGTTGCACACCCGTAAGACCGCGGCCGAGGCGTAGCTGTAGCTGTCCGGGAGCTGTCGGCGCCCGGTCCGGGCAGGAATCGGCGTAACGGCGAAAACCCCCTGGACACAGGCCAGTTGGGGACAGTCGCAGCCGAGTTGGGGCAGAGCGCGGGGCGAGGCCCGGACTTCCGGCGGGGTGCCGGAGGGCCGGGCCTCGCCTATACCATTTCGCGACGCATCATGCGAACAACTTCTGTTATTCGGCGCATACTGCTGAAAGCAGGCGGTCGTTGGGGTTACTGTCAGTTTCGTGTTCGCTGCAGAACGTCGCCAATTGATCCTCGAAATGGTGCGGGCCAACGGAGCCGTCTCGCTCCGCGAGCTCGCGCGTGTCGTCCAGACCTCTGAAGTAACCGTACGGCGTGATGTGCGGGCGCTGGAGGCCGAAGGACTCCTCGACCGCCGACATGGCGGTGCGGTATTGCCGGGCGGGTTCACGCGGGAGTCCGGCTTTCCGCAGAAATCTCATCTCGCGACCGCCGAGAAAACGGCCATCGCCGATCTCGCCGCGGGCCTCGTCGAAGAGGGCGAGGCCATCGTGGTCGGCGCCGGGACCACGACCCAGGAGCTGGCGCGCCGGCTCGCCCGGGTCCCCGGCCTGACCGTCGTCACCAACTCCCTCCTGGTCGCCCAGGCGTTGGCGCATGCCAACCGGGTGGAAGTGGTGATGACCGGTGGCACTCTCCGCGGTTCCAACTACGCCCTGGTCGGCAGCGGTGCCGAACAGTCGCTGCAGGGGCTCCGCGTCTCGCGGGCGTTCCTGTCCGGAAGCGGCCTGACGGCCGAGCGCGGCCTGTCGACCTCCAACATGCTCTCGGCGAGCGTCGATCGCGCGCTTGTGCAGGCGGCCGCCGAGGTCGTGGTGCTCGCCGATCACTCCAAGCTCGGCACCGACACGATGTTCCAGACGGTGCCCACGGACGTGATCACGCGCCTCGTGACCGACGAGCCCCCGGCGCACGACGAGCGCGCCGCGACCGAGCTTCAGGCTCTCGCGGACCAGGGCGTTCAGGTCGCGGTCGCGGGAACGGCGGGTGCGGGTGCGGGCCGTGAGCCCGGTGGTGCCGGTGACCAGGGCCCGGCGGGGCGCGAGCGCCGCCGGGACGTGCCGCTTCCTGGGCAGCGCAGACTGCCTCCGGCGGGTGGGCCGGCCACGTTGCGGTCGGCCGGGCAGCTCGGGGAGCCGGGCGTGGCAGCGGCGGGGGAGCGGGCCGCCAGGGTGGCGGATCTGCACCGTCGCTGAGGCGGGTCGTTGAAGGCGGGCTTCAAACTCCGGAAACTTCGGACGGGCTCGATTTCTTGAGCCCCTCCAACGTCAACCGCAGCAGCCGGTCCGCCAGTTGAGGCTCCGCCGGAGTCTCCTCCGACGCCAAGGCGATCGCGTTCGTCAGTTGGAGCAGGTCGCCGATCGTGATGTCCGGGCGTACGGATCCCGCCTCCTGGGCCCGCGCGAGGAGCTCGCTGCCCGCCTCGCGGAGTGGGTCGCAGCAGCGGGAGAGGGCCGAACTCGTGTCTCCGGAGGCCGAGATGAGGGCCCGGGACAGGCCGCGGTACTCGCTCGCGTGCGTCACCACGGCGCGTAGCCAGGCCACCAGGGCCCCGCACGGGTCCCGGTCGTCGAGGAGCTCGCGGGAGCGGCCGAGCAGGTCGTGTACCGCCTCCGCGAAGACCGCGCTGAGCAGCGCGTGCCGGTTCGGGAAGTGGCGGTAGAGGGTGCCGATGCCGACGCCCGCCCGGCGGGCGACCTCTTCCAGGGAGGCGTCCGCGCCGTGCTCCGCGAAGGCGGCGCGTGCCTCGGTGAGCAGGCGCTCGTAGTTCCGCCGCGCGTCCGCCCGCATGGGACGGGGCGGGGCCCCGAGCCCGGACCTGGTCGTCATCGCGGCGTCCTTCCTGTCCTGCGCCCTGCGCCTACGACGTGTTCTGCGCGCCGTAGATGCCCCTGACAGGTCCAATTTTCCCACCACCGGTGCGCATACGGCACAGCGCCGGGGAACCCGGGGCCGGAACGCGAAGGGCCCCGCCGAACCGGTCGACGGGGCCCAACTCACGTACGTACGAGGGCAGTCCTCGCGATGCGTACGGGCGCTGCGTACGAGCGAGGTCAGTCCTTGATCTCGCAGATGGCGGCGCCGGACGTGAGCGCGGCGCCGACCTCCGCGGTGAGGCCCTTGACGGTGCCGGACTTGTGGGCGTTGAGGGGCTGCTCCATCTTCATGGCCTCCAGGACCACGACCAGGTCGCCCTCCTTGACCTCCTGGCCCTCCTCGACCGCGATCTTCACCACGGTGCCCTGCATCGGCGACGCGAGGGTGTCACCCGAGGCGGCCGGGCCCGACTTCTTCGCGGCGCGGCGCTTGGGCTTGGCCCCGGCGGCAAGGCCGGTACGGGCGAGGGACATGCCGAGCGAGGACGGCAGCGAGACCTCGAGGCGCTTGCCGCCGACCTCGACGACGACCGTCTCGCGCCCGGGCTCCTCATCGGCCTCCGCGGTGTCGGCGGGCGCCGCGAAGGGCTTGATCTCGTTGACGAACTCCGTCTCGATCCAGCGGGTGTGGACGGTGAACGGGTCCTTGGAACCGGTCAGTTCGGGCGCGAACGCCGGATCGGTGACCACGGCCTGGTGGAACGGGATGGCCGTGGCCATGCCCTCCACCTTGAACTCGGCCAGGGCACGGGCGGCACGCTGGAGCGCCTGCTCACGCGTGGCACCCGTAATGATCAGCTTGGCGAGCAGCGAGTCCCACGCCGGGCCGATGACCGAGCCCGACTCCACACCGGCGTCCAGGCGCACACCCGGGCCCGCGGGCGGGGCGAAAGCGGTGACGGTGCCCGGGGCGGGCAGGAAGTTACGGCCCGGGTCCTCGCCGTTGATGCGGAACTCGAAGCTGGCGCCGCGGATTTCGGGGTCGTCGTAGCCGAGCTCTTCGCCGTCGGCGATGCGGAACATCTCGCGTACGAGGTCGATGCCGGTGACCTCTTCGGTGACCGGGTGCTCGACCTGGAGACGGGTGTTGACCTCGAGGAACGAGATCGTGCCGTCCGCGCCGACCAGGAACTCCACGGTCCCGGCGCCGACGTAACCGGCCTCCTTCAGGATGGCCTTGGACGCCCGGTACAGCTGCGCGTTCTGCTCCGCGGAGAGGAACGGGGCCGGGGCCTCCTCGACCAGCTTCTGGTGGCGGCGCTGCAGCGAGCAGTCACGGGTGGAGACCACCACGACGTTGCCGTGCTGGTCGGCCAGGCACTGCGTCTCCACGTGCCGCGGCTTGTCCAGGTAGCGCTCCACGAAGCACTCACCGCGCCCGAACGCGGCCACCGCCTCGCGTACCGCGGAGTCGTACAGCTCGGCGACCTCGTCGAGGCTGCGGGCCACCTTCAGGCCGCGCCCGCCACCACCGAAGGCGGCCTTGATCGCGATCGGCAGGCCGTGCTCCTCGGCGAACGCCACGACCTCGTCGGCGCCGGACACCGGGTCGGGTGTACCGGCCACCAGCGGCGCACCGGCGCGCTGCGCGATGTGCCGGGCTGCGACCTTGTCGCCCAGGTCCCGGATCGCCTGCGGGGGCGGCCCGATCCAGATCAGCCCGGCGTCCATGACGGCCTGGGCGAACTCCGCGTTCTCGGAGAGGAAGCCGTAGCCCGGGTGGACCGCGTCCGCCCCGGAGTCCTTCGCCGCGGCAAGCACCTTGGCCATGTCGAGATAGCTGGTCGCCGGAGTGTCACCGCCCAGGGCGAACGCCTCGTCGGCCGCGCGGACATGCAACGCATCCCGGTCCGGGTCCGCATACACGGCCACACTCGCGATCCCGGCGTCCCGGCACGCCCGGGCCACGCGGACAGCGATTTCGCCACGGTTGGCGATGAGCACCTTGCGCACGATGGCTCCCTCCTTGAAACAAGCTGAGTTTAGGGACTGCCGACACGGCCTTTCGACCCGTCCCCAATGGTGAGCTTGCCCACACGGAGCGTGATTCGAGGCCCGCTCGATCCGCGAAATCCCTTGTCGCACCACGGTACGCCGGGTTCCTTGACGGCACAGTAACGGCCGGGTGTGGCACAGGTCTCTGTCCGTGGGGCCAGCCGGGACCGAGGTTTCTTTGTGGAGTCCCTACGAATGGCGCAACCATTCTTTGCCTTCGTCCGGAGTCTTGTCCCAGGGTTTACCGGTTAGTAGCGTTCGGCCTGTTCGGCACGTACGCGGGGTAACCGGCGTGGGGCAAACGGGGTAACGCGGAAGTGGGTGGGGTGCCGTGGCGCGCAGACCGGTGGCCGTGGTGGCCGCGATCGTGCTCCTTGCGGAGGCGGTCGGCATCGCCGTGCTCAACTGGATTCTCGGGCTCGTCGTCGACAACCAGCAGATGTCCCTCGCCGGGCTCGACCCGCACGCCATGACTGTCGGCTCGTGGGCGGCCGGTGTCCTGTTCGGGCTCTATCTCGCGTTCTGCGCCCTGCTGTTGCTGCGTATCGCCGTACGCGACCGGGCGCCCGGCGGCTTCGCCCGGATCCTGTTGATCAGCGCGGCCGTGGTGCACGGGGTGCTCGGGGCCTTCTCGGTGGGTCTGGTCGGCTGGTTCGCTTTCGGGCTGATGATGGTGGTGCTCGGGCTGATCGTGCTCACGCTAATGGCGTACGAGCGTGGGGCCGGGGGTCGTCCGGACGAGGCGGTTCCACGGGGGCAGGCCGCTTCGGGGGCCGCCTCCTAGTCCTGGCGGACGGCCCCTTCGGCTCTGGTCGCCATCAGTCCTGGTGGGCCATCGGCCCCGGTAGGTAACCGATCAGCCCTGGTAGACCATCGTGCAGAGCAGGGTCTTGTTGTTGTTGACCTTCCAGGCCCAGTACTGCGTCTGGTCGCCCTGGGCGCGGCGGCAGCTGTCGGCGGTGGTGCTCCCGCCCGCCCGGTAGACGCCGGTGATGTGCAGGATCTGCTGGTACGCGACCGGGATCTTCTTGGCGTCGCAGTCCACGGCGGTCATCGGCCCGAGGCCGGTGATCTTGTTGCCCTTCTGCTGGGCGAGCAGGCAGCCGCCGGTGTGGTAGATCCGGGTCACGCACACGTCGGTGGTGCCCTGGGCCGGCGAGGAGTAGCGCCAGGTGGCCTGGCCGGTGTCCCTTGGGCAGCTGCCGCCGTCGGTCTGGACGGCGGTCACCTGGAGGAGAGCGTCCTTGCTGTTGCAGGAGACGGTGTCCGGGGGCGTCTCGTGGCTCCACTTGGGGGTGGTGCCGCCGTGGCCGGTGTCCCAGACGGGCAGGCAGTCGCCCGAGGAGAGGTCGTTGAAGGCGGACGCGGTGGGGTCCGGGGTCTCCGTGGGCTCGACGCCGCCGACGCCCGGCTCGTCATCCGTACCGCTGCCGCTGTCGGTTCCGCTGCTGCTGTCGGTTCCGCTGTCGTCGCTGGGCCCCGCGGAGACGCCGGGGGAGCCGCTGCCGCCCGCCTCGTTGGAGGACGACGCGAAGAAGCCGGTGCTGAAGGCGAAGATGGCGGCGGCTATGAGGGCGAGGACCAGGGTGCCGCCGATGCCTACCGCCAGGATGACCGGGGCGGCGCTGTTGCGCTGCGGTGGTGGGGGCGGGAAGGGGGCGCCGGGGGGTATCTGCTGGCCCGGGGGGACGGCCGGGCCCGGGGGCATGGGCTGGCCGAACTGGGGGGCGCCGGGCGGGGGTTGCGGCGGGCCCTGGGGTGGGCCTTGCGGCGGGGGTCCCTGGGGTGGGCCGAACTGGCCCTCGGGTGGCGGGCCGAACGCGTTGCTCATGGTGGGTCCCCCGGGTGGCGTGCGCTGTTGAGTGTGGCCCGCGCATGGTATCGGCGGAGGGGTTTTACTCCCCGCCCCGCCCCTTCCCGAAAGCTTGCAGCAGCTTCGGGGCTGCCGCCCCGGACCCCGCCGCAGATATCGCGCTGAACGCGCTCGTCCTCAAGCGCCGGACGGGCTGAGTTGCTGCCGGACAGGCCCAGACCCTCCGGACGAGCTCAACCGGCCGCCACCCACAGCTCCGTGATGCCGACCCCAAGATCCCCAAGCAGCCTGCGCAGCAGGGGCAGGGAGATGCCGATGACGTTGCCGTGGTCGCCCTCGATGCCTTCGATGAAGGGGGCCGAGCGGCCGTCGAGGGTGAACGCGCCGGCGACGTAGAGGGGTTCACCGCTCGCTACGTACGCGGCGATCTCGGCGTCCGTCGGTTCGCCGAACCGTACCGTCGTCGAGGCGACCGCGGAGGTGCCGCGGCCCGTCGACGTATCGATGAGGCAGTGGCCGGTGCGGAGCACGCCCGCGCGGCCGCGCATGGACTTCCAGCGGGCGACGGCCTCCTCGGCGTCGGCGGGCTTGCCGAGCGCCTGGCCGTCGAGTTCGAGGACCGAGTCGCAGCCGACGACGAGCGCGCCCGCGGCCTCCGGGCGGCCCGCGACGGCCTCGGCCTTCGCCTCGGCCAGGACCCGGGCAAGCTCGCCGGGCGTCGGGGCGGTCAGCGCGTCCTCGTCGACCCCGCTGACGATCACCTCGGGGTCGAGCCCGGCCTGCCGGAGCAGCCCGAGCCGGGCCGGGGACTGGGAGGCGAGGACGAGGCGGCGCGGCGCGTGCGAGGGCGAGTGCGAAGAGGGTGCGGCGGAGGTCATGCGGAAAGCGTAACGGGCGCCCCATGAGCCCCTTCCCCGAGCGAAGGGGTCCACGGGGCGCCCGGGTCGAGCCCTCCGGCCCCGGCGCCGCCGCGCTACTTCTGTAGCACCGCGCCCTCAGGCCCTGGCGCCGCCGCGCTACTTCTGTAGCACCGCCTGCATGACCGCCTTGGCGATCGGTCCCGCGAGCGTGCCGCCCGCGATCTGGTCGCGGGGGATGTCCTGGCCCGGGTCGATGAAGACGGCGACCGCGACCGACTTGCCCTCGGAATTCTTGCCGTACGAGATGAACCAGGCGTAAGGCGGCAGCTTGTTGTCGACGCCGTGCTGTGCCGTACCGGTCTTGGCGCCCACCTCGATGCCGTCGATCAGGGCCGGCTTGCCGGAGCCCTCCTCGGCGGTGAACTTCATCGCCTCTTGGACCTTCTGGGCGGTCTCCGCGGAGATCGGCCGGGACATCTCGACGGGGTCGTACTTCTTGAGGGTGTCCGTGTCGGGGCTGCGCAGCGACTCGACCATCTGCGGCTTCATCAGGACGCCGTCGTTGGCGATACCGGCCGCGATCATCGCGATCTGCAACGGGCTGGACGTCAGCGAGCCCTGGCCGATGCCGGTGAGCGCGGTCTGCGGCTTGTTGATGTCGGAGGGGTAGATGGACTTACCGGCCCGCACCGGGGTGTCCACCTCGCCGTCGTTGAAGCCGAACTTCTCGGCGACCTCCCGCATCTTGTCCTTGCCGATCTCCGCGGCGAGCTTGCCGAAGACCGTGTTGCAGGAGTACTGCATGGCGACCTTGAGCGAGGCGTTCTTGCACACGCCGCTCTTGTTCAGGTTCGGCAGCTGCGTCCTGGTGTCCGGCAGGGTCCACGGCTCGGGCGTGTCCGTGGCGGCGTCGATGTCGCTGACCTTGCCGGCCTCGATGGCGGCGGCCGCGGTGAGCACCTTGAAGGTGGAGCCGGGCGGGTAGGTCTCCTTCAGGGCCCGGTTGAGGAGCGGCTTGCTCTTGGCGGCGTTGAGCTTCTTCCAGTTCTCCTCGTCCTTCGCCGACATGCCCGCGAAGCTGGACGGGTCGTACGAGGGCGTGGAGGCGAGGGCGAGGATCCGGCCGGTGTCCGGCTCGATCGCGGCGACACCACCCTTGAGGTTGCCGAGGCCCTCGAAGGCGGCCTTCTGGGCCTTCGGGTCGATGGTCGTGACGACGTCGCCGCCGCGCTGCTTCTCGCCGGTGAACATGTTCAGGGTGTTCTTGATGAACAGCCGGTCGTCGGTGCCGGAGAGCAGCTCGTCGTTGAGCTTCTCCAGGCTGTTGGCGCCGAACGCCTGGGACGAGTACCCCGTGATCGGGGCGTACATCGGGCCGTCCTTGAACGTCCGCTTGTACTTGAAGTCCGCGCCGTCGACGGGCACGGAGCCGGTGATGGGCTTGTCGCCGACGATGATGTTGCCGCGTGGCTGTGCGTAGCGCTCGATGGACACCCGGCGGTTCTTCTCGTGCTTGGCGAGTGGCTCGCTCTGCGCGTACTGCACCCAGTTGGCGCGGATCAGCAGCGCGAGCACGAGCAGCCCACAGAACACGGCTATATGGCGCAGTGGTCGGTTCACCGGCTCCGGCCCTCCCCTTCGTCCATCGTTCGTCCTCGTCCCATCCGCGTCCATTCGACCGCTTCAGTCAAGTAGGACGAGCGGCGGGGGGTGACGGTTGCGCCAGTACGCGTCACACGGGATGGGTCACACGGGACGGGTTACGGGGGCGGTGTTCAGCGGTACGAGGCAGGAGGCGGTACGCGGACACGTGTCAGCGGAAGCCGAAGGAGAGTAACGCGACCAGCATCGCCACGGCCATCAGCACCCCCGCCCGTCTCAACATCGCCTGCACGTCCCGGAGTTCCTTGGGCGGGCGATTCTCGGGGTCGGACCAGAGCATCCTTCGATGGTCTCGGAGGCGGGGGTGGGAACGCCTGAGTACGCGTACTCAGGTTCCCCAGCCCCGCCCCTTCCCGTCACTGGGGCGGAGCCCCGAAGTGGGAAAGAACTCCCTAGCCCGGCCAGTACGTCCGGGCCCATGACTGTGGGCCCGGGGCCGGGAGGCGGTGGCGGGCCACCCGGGAAGGGTCTGCCCAGGCGTCCGGGACCGGGGGCTCGCCGGGCGCCGCGGCGGCCAGCCCCGCGGCGCGGGCCTGAACCACCGCCAGGGCGGCGGCCAGCTCCTCCGGCGTCGGGTTGCCCCGTACAACCTTGATCATCGGCCCTCCTACAGGGGGATGTTGCCGTGCTTCTTCGGCGGCAGGGATTCGCGCTTGGTGCGCAGCTGGCGCAGGCCGCGGACGATCTGGCGGCGCGTCTCGGACGGCATCACGACGGCGTCGATGTAGCCGCGCTCGGCCGCCGTGTACGGATTCAGGAGCGTGTCCTCGTACTCCTGGATCAGCTGCGCCCGAACGTCCTCGCGCTCCTCGTCCGAGGCCGCCGCGATGGTCCTGCGGTGCAGGATGTTGACCGCGCCCTGCGCGCCCATCACCGCGATCTGGGCGGTGGGCCAGGCGAGGTTGAGGTCCGCGCCGAGGTGCTTGGAGCCCATCACGTCGTACGCCCCGCCGAAGGCCTTCCGCGTGATGATCGTGATCAGCGGGACCGTGGCCTCCGCGTACGCGTAGATCAGCTTGGCGCCGCGGCGGATGATGCCGCCGTACTCCTGCTCGACACCGGGCAGGAAGCCGGGCACGTCCACGAAGGTCAGGACCGGCAGGTTGAAGGCGTCGCAGGTGCGCACGAAGCGCGCGGCCTTCTCGGACGCGTCGATGTCGAGGCAACCGGCGAACTGCATCGGCTGGTTGGCGACGATGCCCACCGGGTGGCCCTCGACCCGGCCGAAGCCGGTCAGGATGTTCGGCGCGAACAGGGCCTGCGTCTCGAAGAACTCCCCGTCGTCCAGGAGGTGTTCGACGATCGTGTGCATGTCGTACGGCTGGTTCGCGCTGTCCGGGATCAGCGTGTCCAGCTCGCGGTCCTCGTCGGAGACCGTCAGGTCCGCCTCCTCCGGGAAGGCGGGCGGCTCGGAGAGGTTGTTCGACGGCAGGTACGACAGGAGCGACTTGACGTACTCGATCGCGTCCTTCTCGTCGCCCGCCATGTGGTGGGCCACGCCCGAGGTGGCGTTGTGGGTACGGGCACCGCCGAGCGCCTCGAAGCCGACGTCCTCGCCCGTGACCGTCTTGATGACGTCGGGCCCGGTGATGAACATGTGCGAGGTCTGGTCGACCATGATCGTGAAGTCGGTGATCGCGGGGGAGTAGACCGCGCCGCCCGCGCACGGGCCCACGACCAGCGAGATCTGCGGGATCACGCCGGAGGCATGGGTGTTGCGGCGGAAGATCTCGCCGTACATCCCGAGGGCCATGACGCCCTCCTGGATCCGGGCGCCGCCCGAGTCGTTGATGCCGACGACCGGGCAGCCGGTCTTCAGGGCGAAGTCCATCACCTTCATGATCTTCTGCCCGAAGACTTCGCCGAGCGCCCCGCCGAAGACCGTGAAGTCCTGCGAGAACACCGCGACCGGACGGCCGTCCACCGTGCCGTAGCCGGTGACCACGCCGTCGCCGTACGGCCGCGTCGCGTCCAGGCCGAAGTCCGTGGAGCGGTGCCGGGCGAACTCGTCGAGCTCGATGAACGAACCCTCGTCCAGGAGGAGATCGATCCGCTCGCGCGCCGTCAACTTCCCCTTCGCATGCTGCTTTTCCACGGCACGGGCGGAGCCGGCGTGCGTCGCCTCGCCGATACGGCGCTGCAGATCCGCGATCTTGCCCGCGGTGGTGTGGATGTCGATCTCTGGCGCCGGCGTCTCGGACACGGTGGGTGTCTCGGACACGGTGCGCTCTTCCGGCTCGGACATCGGGATGCGGCTCCCTGCCTGGTCACGGGTGGATGGGGACGGTGAGGGGCGGTGATGGGGACGGTGAGCTACTGACCCGTAGCGTATCGGCGCGGCCACGCCTCGGCAGTGCGGCGTTTACCACACCTAGGCTGTCTTGCATGACGCCACCTGGATCCTCTTCGTCCGACTCGAACCGGTTCTCCGAGGGCCCTGCTGCGGCCAGTTCGCCCTCTTCGCCCCCGGGTTCTTCTGGTTCGGGCCGTTTCTCCGATCTTGAACGGCCGCCCCTGAACGCCGACGCGCTCCGCCGGGGCCTCGTCGGCGAGGGCGGCGGTCTGTACACCTCTGTTGAGGTGGTGCCCGCCACCGGCTCCACCAACTCCGATCTCGCCGCCCTGGCCGGAGGTCCCGAGGGCGCGGTGCTGATCGCCGAGGAGCAGACCGCGGGGCGCGGCCGCCTCGACCGGACGTGGACGGCGCCCGCGCGCTCCGGCCTCTTCTTCTCCGTACTCCTCAAGCCCACCGACGTACCGGTCGAGCGCTGGGGATGGCTGCCGCTGCTCGCCGGAGTCGCCACCGCGACCGGCCTGTCCCGGGTCGCGGGCATCGACACCGCTCTGAAGTGGCCCAACGACGTCCTCGTCACGATCGACGGCGAGGAGCGCAAGGCCGCCGGGATCCTCGCCGAGCGGGCCGGGGACCCGGACACCGACGGCGGCGGCGCGGTCGTGATCGGCATCGGCATCAACGTCACGCTGCGCGCCGACGAACTGCCCGTACCCGAGGCGGGCTCCCTGGCCCTCGCCGGAGCCGAGGTGACCGACCGGGACACGCTGCTGCGCTCCGTACTGCGCTCCCTGGAGAAGTGGTACGGCGTGTGGCGCGGGGCCAAGGGCGACCCGGCCGCTTCCCGGCTCCAGGAGGCGTACGCCGCGGGCTGCGCGACCCTGGGCCGCCGGGTCCGCGCCGAGCTGCCCGGCGAGCGCTCGGTGCACGGCGAGGCGGTCGCCCTCGACGGCGAAGGGCGCCTCGTCATCGCTACGGAGGGCGGTGGCCGGGAGGCGGTGAGTGCGGGGGACATCGTGCATGTGCGGGCGGAGTAGGGGTGAGGCGGTGATCCGGTAGGTGCGGTCCGGTGGGTGGGGCCCGGTGGGTGAGCCCCGGTGGGTACGAGCGGGTGCCCGGCCGTACGCCGAGGGCTGGAGGTGCGGCGGCAGGGTGCCCGGGCCCGACCGTGGCCCAGGCCGGGCGAGGGCCAGGTGAGGGCCGGGCGCGGGTGGCTGGAACCGAAGGCTCCGCGCAACCGGCTCGGCGGCTCCGTGCAACCGGCCCGGCTCCGCCTCCGTCTCCCTCCACGGCCGCACCCGACGGCCGCATCCGTCTCTGTGCGTCGGCCGCACCCGATTCCGTACATACGTGAGGTGACGCACACCTGCCGTATCGTTGAGGCCGGTCGTTAGTCGTTATATGGCCGTGACAGATCGGAAGGGCAGCACGAGTGACCGTCGATGACTCCGGCTCAGGCGCGGGCACACCCCCCGCCTCCCGGCACGCCGACGACCCCGCTGCCGATCGCGACGCCGACCGCGGTGCCGACCAGGGGGCGCACCGCGGTGCCGACCCCAGGTCGGAGCGTGGCCCGGACCGTGGCCCGGACCGTGGCCCGGACCGAGGCGTCGACCGCAGCGGCGACAGCGCGGCCGACCACGAGGGCGACCCCTTGGCCCTCCGCCTCGAGCAGCTGATTCTCGGCGCCGAGCGCCGCTACACGGCCTTCCAGGCGGCCCGCACGGCGGGCGTCTCCATGGAGCTGGCGTCCCGCTTCTGGCGGGCCATGGGCTTCCCCGACATCGGCCAGGCCAAGGCGCTCACCGAGGCGGACGTGCTCGCGCTCCGCCGCCTCGCCGGACTCGTCGAGGCGGGGCTGCTCAGCGAGGCGATGGCGGTGCAGGTGGCCCGCTCCACCGGCCAGACCACCGCCCGTCTGGCCGATTGGCAGATCGACTCTTTCCTGGAGGGCCTGACCGAGCCGCCCGAGCCCGGAATGACCCGCACCGAGGTGACGTACCCCCTGGTGGAACTGCTCCTTCCGGAGCTGGAGGAATTCCTCGTCTACGTCTGGCGGCGCCAGCTCGCCGCGGCCACCAGCCGGGTCGTGCAGGCCGGGGACGACGAGGAGATGGTCGACCGGCGCCTCGCCGTCGGCTTCGCGGACCTCGTCGGCTTTACGCGGCTCACGCGCCGTATGGAGGAGGAGGAACTCGGCGAACTGGTCGAGGCGTTCGAGACCACGGCGGCCGACCTGGTGGCGGCGCGCGGCGGCCGGCTCATCAAGACCCTGGGCGACGAGGTCCTGTTCTCCGCGGACGAGGCGGGCACGGCGGCCGAGATCGCGCTGCGCCTCATCGAGACGATGGCCAACGACGAGACCATGCCGGAACTGCGCGTCGGCATCGCCTTCGGCACGGTGACGACCCGTATGGGCGATGTCTTCGGCACGACCGTCAACCTGGCGAGCCGTCTGACGTCAATAGCGCCCAAGGACGCCGTCCTGGTCGACGGGGCGCTCGCGGAGGACCTGACCCGGGCCGGGGACGCCCCGTCCTCCGAGGCGGAGGCAGCGGCGGAGGCGGAAAAGGCGGCCGCGGCGGGCGAGGAGGCCCCGAGCTACCGCTTCGCCCTCCAGCCGATGTGGCAGCGCCCGGTACGCGGCCTCGGAGTGGTCGAGCCGTGGCTGTTGACGCGGCGGGAACAGGGCTGACGCGGGTTATCCACAGGGAGTTATCCACAGACGGAGGGCGGGGGTTGAACGCTGCCCGGGCCCGGGCCATGATCCTGCTGACGAGGTAACGGTCGTTAACAACGGATCGAGGGGCGAAGCGTCATGGCAGAGAAAGCAACGGGAACAGGGACAGGCGCAGGGGCGGCAGGAACAGTCGCGGGCGCAGGCGTCGCAGGGGCCGGAACGGGGGCAGGAGCCGGGCACGAGCTGCGTTTCGGGGAGTTCGTGGCGCTACGGCGACACGCGGACGGAGTCGTCGAGTTCCTGCTCGACCGGCCGAAGGCCATGAACGCCGTCTCGTCCGACATGGCCCGCAGCATCGCATCGGCCTGCCAGGCGCTCGGCGACGACCCGTCCGCCCGGGTCGTGGTACTGAGCTCCAGCAACGACCGGGCGTTCTGCGTCGGCGCCGACCTGAAGGAGCGGAACTCGCTCTCCGACGCGGAGTTGGTGGCCCAGCGCCCCACAGCGCGGGCCGCGTACACGGGCATCCTGGACCTGCCCATGCCGACGGTCGCCGCGGTCCACGG
The DNA here is from genome assembly GCF_053591935.1 of Streptomyces sp. NPDC002851. Classification (NCBI taxonomy): domain Bacteria; kingdom Bacillati; phylum Actinomycetota; class Actinomycetes; order Kitasatosporales; family Streptomycetaceae; genus Streptomyces; species Streptomyces sp. NPDC002851. The sequence continues at coordinate 348,053 of NZ_JBSFUT010000001.1, forward strand.
CTTCGCCCTGGGCGGCGGCTTCGAGCTGGCGCTGGCCTGCGACCTGATCGTGGCCGACGGCACCGCCGTGGTGGGGCTGCCCGAGGTGTCGGTCGGCGTCATCCCCGGGGGTGGCGGTACGCAGCTGCTGCCGCGCCGGGTGGGGGCGGCGCGGGCGGCCGAGCTGGTGTTCACGGCGCGGCGGGTGGCGGCCGATGAGGCACGGGAGCTGGGCCTGGTGGACGCCCTGGTCGAGGACGCCCGGGCGGGCGCCCTGGAGCTCGCGGCCCGCATCGCCGCCAACTCCCCGGTCGGCCTGCGCGCCGCCAAGCGAGCCCTCCGCCTGGGCCACGGCCTCGACCTGCGGGCCGGCCTCGAGGTGGAGGACGCGGCATGGCGCACGGTGGCGTTCTCGGGGGACCGGGCGGAGGGGGTGGCGGCCTTCAACGAGAAGCGGAGGCCGCGGTGGCCGGGGGTTTAGGCGGCAGGGGAGCGGAAGGGGAGGGGGCGTGGTTGACGCGCCTCAACCAGATGAGGCGAGTTCGCTCAATCGCTGCTGTGTCTCGCGGAGTTCGGCCTGCTCGGCGTTGAGGCGCCTGGCCAAGGCGTCCAGTTCGGCTCGCAGGTCCGGGCACATCTCGAGCGAGATGCCGTGATCGCCGGTGCGAGCGCAGTCGAGGTAGCGCCGGATGGTCGAGGTTCCCAAACCAGCGGAGATCATCGTCCGGATCTGGGCCACGAGCGTGACATCGGACTCGGAGTAGTCCCGGTACCCACTGCTGTTACGAACCGGGACCAAGAGCCCTCGGTCCTCGTAGTGGCGTAGTGCACGCGCGCTCACCCCGGTCAGCTTGGCGAGTTCGCTGATCAGCACCGTCGATTCCTCCTCATCGGCTTGACCTTCACGCTGACGTGAACGCATACCGTCCTGCGGCATGACACAGGGAACAACCCAGCGGCGTGCCTCGATCATCCACGGTTACGGCGCGACCCCCGAAGATCACTGGTACGGCTGGCTGGCCGGGCAACTCCAGGCGGACGGCATCCCGAGCACGATCCCGACTCTTCCGAACCCACAGGACCCGGATCCCGTGCAGTGGACGGAAGCCGTACGCGCGGAACTGGGATCGGTGAACGAGCACGCGATCGTCGTCGCGCACAGCCTGGGCTGCCTGACCGTGCTGTGCCATCTGCGCTCACTTCCGAGACCCTGGCGCCTTGGCACCCTCGTGCTGGTCTCCGGGTTCGTCGACCAACTCCCCGCGCTTCCGGGGCTGAACGCTTACATCGGAAACATCGGAGACGGCTGTGACGTGGCAGGGCTCAGCGAGCACATCGATCGACTCACGGTCATCCGGTCGGACGCAGACCCGTACGTACCGCCTGGCCACACCGACCGCCTTGCCGACTTGCTCGGAGTCCGGGCACAGGTGGTCCCCGGAACCGGTCATTTCCTCGCTTCGGACGGTGTCACTGCGCTGCGCGAAGTCCGTGAAGCCATCGCCGGGCGGGCCGCAGGGTGCACCGAGAGTGACATTCCGGAGCAAATTTGGGCGAAGCCGCCTAGCCTTTAGAGATGGCAGAGGATGAGCGGCTGCGGGCCGTTGTGGCTCTCGCTCAGGACATGGCCGCCGCGCGCAGCCCCCATGAGACCTGGCGGGCCGCGGCGCAGGGAGGCTGTTGGGCGCTTTCCGGGAGCTTTGCGGCGCTCTCCGTCTGGGAGCGGGAGCTCGGGCGGCTTCGGGTTCTGGTCAATGTGGGCGAACTGGCCCCGGGGGAGGTGGAGTTCCCCGAGGACGAGGCGTACCCGGTGCATCAGTTTCCGGAGATCGTGGAGTTTCTGCACGAGCGGTGGGCCGGTGGCGGGGAGCCCCATGCCTGGGTCGAGACGGCCGAGGGGCCGCGCGTCGGCGCCGCCGGGTACTGCCATCAGCGGGTGGCCGCGCTGCGCCGCCGGGGCCGGGGCTGCTGTGTGGTCGCGCCGATCGTGCTGTTCGGGCGGGCCTGGGGCGAGCTGTACGTGGCGCGGCGGGCCGGGCAGCCGGTGTTCGACCTGGACGACGCGGACTTCGCCACGGTTCTGGCCTCCGTGGTCGCCGCCGGGCTCGCCCAGACCGAGCGCCTGGAGGAGGCCCGCCGCCTCGCCTACACCGACGCCCTGACCGGACTCGCCAACCGTCGGGCCGTCGACGCCCGCTTGGACGAGGCGATCGAGCGCCATCGGGCCGCAAGCGAAGGAGCGGGCGAGGATGGAGGGGGAGGGAGGGGGGCGGGCCCCGTGGTCTCGCTCGTCGTCTGCGACGTGAACGGGCTCAAGCACGTCAACGACACCCGAGGGCACGCCGTCGGTGACCGGCTGCTCGAGCGGTTCGGCTCGGTGCTCTCGCTGTGCGGTGCGATGTTGCCGGAGACCTTGGCGGCTCGGCTCGGTGGGGATGAGTTCTGTCTGCTGTCGGTGGGGCCGTCGGCCGACGAGGTGGTCCGGGTGGCGGATGAACTCTGCGTACGGGCGGCGGAGTTGGAGCTCGGTGAGGGGGTCGCCTGTGGGGTGGCCTCCACCGGTGATCCGATCGGGCCGGTGCGGTCGGCCCGTCGGCTGTTCCGCCTCGCGGACGCCGCCCAGTACCGGGCGAAGGCGGCCCGCGCCGAGAAACCGGTGGTCGCGGGCCGGGAGGGCCCGGACGACCCGGTGGTACGCCTGGCCGACCACCCGCCGGAGCGCCTGCCGGCCGGGGAGCGGCGACGGTTCCGCCGGTAGGTCCGGTAATCGTGCGGGCGACGGTTCCGCCGGTAGGTCCGGTAAGCGTGCGGGCGGCGGTTCCGTCGCTAGGTCCGGTAGGCCTGCGACGCGGCGGTTTCGTCGGTAGGTCCGGTAAGGCTGCGGGCGGCGGTTTCGTCGGTGGGTCCGGTAAGGCTGCGGGCGGCGGTTCGCCGATAGGCCCAGTAAGCCTTCGGGTGGCGGTTCCGGCTGGGCCCTCCTTGCCGGGCTCACCGGGCGGCCCTCGGCCCCGGCCGTGACAGTGCCCGACCCCGGCCGTGACAGCGGTCGATTCAGTCCGTACGCTGCTGAATATGAGTATGCACACTGTGGGCAGCGAGGGCTGCGTGGACACCGTGGTCCTCGGTTCGAGTGGGGCGACCGCGGCGGATGTCATTGCCGTGGCGCGGGGGAACGCGCGGGTCGAGCTCTCCGACGAGGCGCGGTCCGCGCTGGCCGCCGCACGGGAGATCGTCGACGCGCTGGCCGCCAAACCCGACCCCGTCTACGGCGTCTCGACCGGGTTCGGCGCCCTCGCCACCCGGCACATCAGCCCCGACCTCCGCGCGCAGCTTCAGCGCAACATCGTCCGCTCGCACGCCGCAGGGATGGGCCCGCGCGTGGAGCGGGAGGTCGTGCGCGCGCTGATGTTCCTGCGGCTGAAGACCGTCTGCTCCGGGCACACCGGCGTACGTCCCGAGGTCGCGCAGACCATGGCGGATCTGCTCAACGCCGGGATCACGCCGGTCGTCCACGAGTACGGTTCGCTCGGCTGCTCCGGCGACCTCGCGCCGCTCTCGCACTGTGCCCTGACACTCATGGGGGAGGGCGAGGCCGAGGACCGGAACGGGACCGTACGACCGGCCGGTGAACTCCTCGCCGCGCACGGCATCAAGCCCGTCGAATTGCGCGAGAAGGAGGGCCTCGCGCTGCTCAACGGCACCGACGGCATGCTCGGCATGCTGATCATGGCCCTTGCCGATCTGGACCGGCTGTACCAGAGCGCCGACGTCACCGCCGCGCTCTCCCTCGAAGCCCTGCTCGGCACCGACAAGGTGCTCGCGGCCGAGCTGCACGCCATCCGCCCGCACCCGGGTCAGGCCGCCGCGGCCGCCAACATGCTGAAGGTGCTGGCCGGTTCGGGCCTCACCGGCCACCACCAGGACGAGGCGCCGCGGGTCCAGGACGCCTACTCGGTGCGGTGCGCGCCGCAGGTCGCGGGCGCGGGCCGGGACACCATCGCGCACGCCCGTACCGTCGCGGAGCGGGAGTTGGCCGCCGCCGTCGACAATCCCGTGGTCCTGCCCGACGGCCGGGTCGAGTCCAATGGCAACTTCCACGGCGCCCCGGTCGCGTACGTCCTGGACTTCCTCGCCGTCGCCGCGGCCGACCTCGGCTCGATCGCCGAGCGCCGCACCGACCGGCTGCTCGACAAGAACCGCTCGCACGGCCTGCCGCCGTTCCTCGCGGACGACGCGGGCGTCGACTCGGGCCTGATGATCGCCCAGTACACCCAGGCCGCGCTGGTGAGTGAGCTCAAGCGGCTCGCCGTACCGGCCTCGGCTGACTCCATCCCGTCCTCCGCGATGCAGGAGGACCACGTCTCCATGGGCTGGTCGGCGGCGCGCAAGCTGCGTACGGCCGTGGACAACCTGGCGCGGATCGTGGCCGTCGAGCTGTACGCGGCGGCCCGTGCGATCTCGCTCCGCGAGGGCGAGGGGCTGGTGGCCGCGCCCGCCTCCCGCGCCGTGATCGACGCCGCGCGCGCCGCGGGCGTCGGGGGGCCCGGACCCGACCGCTTCCTCTCGCCGGATCTTGCGGCGGCAGAGGAGTTCGTACGGAGTGGAGCGCTGGTCGAGGCCGTGGAGGCGGTCACCGGGCCGCTGGAGTAAGCAGCGCGAGGCGGGGGGCTGCCTACGCGGTGGCCCCCCGCCGCATCGAGTACGCCACGCACCCCGCCCCGGCCGCCAGGAAGAGGGAGCCGCCGACCAGGTACGGGGTCGTACTCACCGCGCCCGTCTCCGCGAGCCGCACGTCCTGTGCCCCCTTACCGGACCTCGCCTGATGCTCGGCCGCCCGCTTCGCCGCTTCGGAACGGTCGTCCGTCGCGTTCGCGGAGGGGACGAACCACAGGGCGCCGAGGACGGAGGCGGCGGCTGTGGCGGTGAGCAGCGGACGACGTGCGGGCGACACGGGATCGATCCCCCTTGTGGTGCTGGCGACTTGGCCGTGTGAGCAGGTGGGAGCAGGTGTGACTCGATGCTAGTGAAAGCCGCGGGTCGCGGGAAAGGCGGGGGCGGGCTGCGCCTTACGCTCCGTCATATGAGCACTCCTGAGACATCCCGTTACGTACGAATGCGCGTGGAACTGGTCCTGGACGTCACGGACTCCGCCGCCCTGACCGGCGCCGCGCTCGACCTGATCGCCGCCGACGACGCCCTGCCCGACGAGGAGCGCGGCCACGCCGCCGACGCCGTGCGGGACGACGCGGCGGAAGCCCTGGCGTATCTCGTCGACCCGGTCGACCTCGTCGCCGATGTGCCCGGCGTGGAGCTCACCCAGGCCTCGTGGAGCAGCGAGCCCGCCGACGGCGGCCTGGCCGACGAGGACGACGCCTGGGACGAGGACGAGGACCAGGACGAAGACCAAGGCGCGGACCCGGCGGACCCGGACGACGTATGGGAGGAGGACGGCTCCTATCAGCCGCTCAGCAGCGGGGCGTAACCTCAGTACCCGCGGACCCCGGAACCCCGGACGGCTCGGCCGCCCGGGGTTCTCGCGCTCCGGATACCGTACGAAGCCCGGCTACGGCGGCACCGCACGAGGACGGACAGCGACGGACGGTGCGCGGACGGCGGGGCGGCGTGGCCTTCCCCACATCTGGCCCGGATATGGAACCGGGTGAACCGCTATGGGGGTTCTTTAAGGGGGCGGGGTGTAGGGGATGCGGGGGCATCGGGCTCGGTGACGGGATTCGACGGATCCGACGATTCGACGATTCGACGGGAACCGGGATTCGGGAACCAGGGATCGGGAAGCGGGAACCGGGAATCGCCGGGCATCGGCGGGAAGCGACGGGGATTCGGCGACTATGGAGAAGCGTGTGATAACGGTCAGTAAGCAGCGCCGGGGCTTGGCGGCCCTGTCCGCGCTGCTCGGCGGCGTCCTGGTGCTCTCGGCCTGCACCGGCGGCGAGGGCGGCGACGAGGGGGGCGGCACCGGCAAGAAGCAGCAGAACCAGGCGGACGAGGCGGCCGCCAAGGAGACGTCGAAGGCCCGAATAAAGATCACGCCGAAGAACGGTGAGCAGCGGGCCAGCATCAACAACGCCGCGCGGGTCACCGTCACCCACGGCACCCTGACCGAGGTCTCCATGAAGACCGCGGAGGGCACCGAGGTGCCCGGCACGCTCGCGGCCGACAAGATGAGCTGGAAGCCCGACGCCCAGCTGGAGCGCGCGACCTCGTACAAGGTGCAGGCGGAGGCCAAGGACTCCGAGGGCCGCAAGGCGCACGAGAACGCCAAGTTCACCACCGTCTCGCCCTCGAACAGCTTCATCGGTACGTACACGCCCGACGAGGGCAAGACCGTCGGTGTCGGCATGCCCGTGTCGATCAACTTCGACAAGGGGATCACCAACAAGACGGCCGTCCAGAAGGGCATCACCGTCTCCTCCAGCAGCGGCCAGGAGGTCGTCGGCCACTGGTTCGGCAACAACCGCCTGGACTTCCGCCCCGAGGAGTACTGGAAGGCCGGTTCGACCGTCACGCTGAAGCTGAACCTCGACGGCGTGGAGGGCGCCGAGGGCGTCTACGGCGTGCAGCAGAAGACCGTCAGCTTCCAGATCGGCCGCAACCAGGTCTCCACGGTCGACGTGAAGACCAAGACCATGAAGGTCACGCGGGACGGCAAGACGGTCAAGACCATCCCGATCTCCGCGGGCTCCCCGGAGAACCCGACGTACAACGGCCAGATGGTGATCTCCGAGATGTTCAAGGAGACCCGGATGAACGGTGCGACGGTCGGCTTCACGGACGACGACGGCAAGGGCGAGTACGACATCAAGGACGTGCCGCACGCCATGCGCCTGTCCAGCTCCGGCACCTTCATTCACGGCAACTACTGGGGCGCCAAGTCGATCTTCGGCTCGGCCAACACCAGCCACGGCTGCGTGGGCCTCGAGGACGCCAAGGGTGCGGACGACAAGGGCAAGCCGGGTGCCTGGTTCTACGAGAACTCGATGGTCGGTGACGTCGTGGTCGTGCAGAACTCCCCGGACAAGCAGATCCAGCCGGACAACGGCCTCAACGGCTGGAACATGAGCTGGACGGAGTGGAAGGCCGGTTCCGCGGTCTGATCCACGGGCCTCGGCCCGGCCCCGGCTGCTTACGCGCTAACGGGCGCCGTCGTCCGCCTCCGTACGGGATTCCGTACGGGATTCCGTACGGGAGCGGGTGGCGGCGCCCTCGCGCGTCGGCGCCGACCACGAGGCGAGCAGCCGCAGCGACTCCTCCGACGGTGAGCCGGGCTCCGCGTGGAAGGCCACCAGGGACTGGTCGTGCGTGTCGGGCAGCGTCAGCGTCTCGTACGCCAGCGTCAGCTCGCCCACCTCCGGGTGCCGGATCCGCTTGGTGCCGTGGCCCTTCTGCGCCACGGTGTGCGCGGCCCAGAGACGGCGGAAGTCCTCGCTCTTGACGGAGAGCTCACCGACGAGCGCGGACAGCTGCGGGTCGTCCGGGCAGAAGCCCGCCTCAAGGCGCAGCAGGCTCACGACCTCCCTGGCCTTGTCCTCCCATTCGACATGGAAGTCCCGGGCGGCCGGGTCGAGGAAGGTGTACCGGGCCAGATTGCGGTCGGCCGGGGCCACGGCCGCGAGATCGCCGAAGAGCGCGCGGGCCAGCCGGTTCTGGGCGAGCACATCGAGCCGCCGCCCCACGATGTACGCCGGAACACCGTCCATCGCGTCGATCAGCTGCTGCAGCTGCACCCGCACCCGCTGGGGCTGGGGCCCGCAGCCGTCGCCGAACCGCTTCCGCTTCTTGGCCTGCTTCGGGTGCGCGAGGTGCGTCAGATGCGCGTGCTCGGTGTCGGTCAGGCGCAGCGCCCGGGCGATGGCGTCGAGCACCTCCGCGGACACATTGCGGCCCTGGCCCTGTTCGAGCCGGGTGTAGTACGCCACCGAGACCCCGGCCAGCTGGGCCAGCTCCTCGCGCCGCAGCCCCGGCACCCGGCGGTGCCGCCCGTAGTCGGGCAGTCCTACGTCCGCGGGCTTGAGGCGCGCCCTGCGGGACCGCAGGAACTCGCTGAGCTGGGCTTCCGCCGACTGACCGTCCATGGGCTCCATGGCCCCAGTATCGCGCCACGGTTTCGCCGGTACGCCGGTGATCCTGACCTTGCCAGTGGTAGGAACGCCATGGGTAGGAACGCCGGTCGTAGGCACAACGGAGGTCTGGGTGGCGGCGCCGAGCTGCGGCACGCTTTCAGCCATGACAACCGCAGCAACTGACTCTCGTACCACCGCTAACCCGGGTAACTCCCGCACCGTCGCCGCCTACGCCGCGCCCGCCCCCAAGGCCCCGCTGGAGCGCACCACCGTGCCGCGCCGCCCGGTCGGCGAGTTCGACATCCTGATCGACATCAAGTACGCGGGCATCTGCCACTCGGACATCCACCAGGCCCGCGACGGCTGGGGCGAGGGCATCTTCCCGATGGTGCCGGGGCACGAGATCGCCGGTGTGGTCAGCGAGGTCGGCCCGGGCGTCACCAAGTACCAGGCAGGCGACCGGGTGGGCGTCGGCTGCTTCGTCGACTCCTGCCGCGAGTGCGCGTACTGCAAGCAGGGCCAGGAGCAGCACTGCGTCAAGGGCATGACCGGCACGTACAACGCGCTCGACAAGAACGGCGAGCCCACCTACGGCGGCTACTCCACCCACCTCGTCGTCGACGAGAACTACGCCGTACGCATCCCCGAGGGCCTCGCCCTCGACGTCGCGGCCCCGCTGCTGTGCGCCGGGATCACGCTCTACTCGCCGCTGCGGCACTGGAACGCGGGCCCCGGCAAGAAGGTCGCGATCCTCGGCCTCGGCGGCCTCGGCCACATGGGCGTGAAGATCGCCCACGCCCTCGGCGCCGAGGTGACCGTGCTCTCGCAGTCGCTGCGCAAGAAGGACGACGGCCTGCGCCTGGGCGCCGACCACTACTACGCGACCAGCGACCCGGAGACCTTCGAGAAGCTGGCGGGCACCTTCGACCTGATCGTCTCCACGGTGTCGGCGCCGCTCGACATGGACGCCTACATGAGCCTGCTCAAGGTCAACGGCGCCTTCGTGAACGTGGGCGCACCCGAGGAGCCCAACTCCCTCAACATGTTCTCGCTCATCGGCGGCAACAAGGTCCTGGCCGGTTCGATGATCGGCGGCATCGCGGAGACCCAGGAGATGCTCGACTTCTGCGCGGGGCACGGCTTCGGCGCGGAGATCGAGCTGATCTCCGGCGACCAGATCAACGAGGCATACGAGCGCGTCCTCGCGAGTGACGTCCGCTACCGCTTCGTGATCGACACGGCGACGATCTGAGCGAGCGTGACCGCCGGGGGACCCCGGGCCGGGCATGGGGGGCCTGGGCCCGGGGCCCTAAGCCGGATTACCGATGGTGCGTTCCGTGACCCCGCCATAACGTGAAGTCATGCCCATCGACCTGAACCACACCATCGTCAACGCCCACGACAAGAAGGCTTCCGCCGAGTTCCTCGCGGACCTCCTCGGTCTCGAAGTCGGCCCGCCGTACGGCCCGTTCATCCCGGTCGAGACCGACAACGGCGTCACGCTCGACTACCTCGAGACGGGCGGGCAGCCGATCACCCCACAGCACTACGCCTTCCTCGTCTCGGAGGACGAATTCACCGAGATCTTCGCCCGCATCCAGGCCGCGGGCGTCGACTACTACGCCGACCCGGCCTTCCAGCACAAGGGCGAGATCAACACGAACGACGGCGGTCGCGGCACCTACTTCCGCGACCCCAACGGCCACGCCATGGAAATCCTCACGCGGCCTTACGGCAGCGGGGCCGGGGCCTGAGGAAAACACCACGACGGCCCTTCGGCGGCGCTACGACCGTGACGGCCAGGCCCCGGGACCCCGGACATAAACTCCCTCGATGACCTCTCTCACGTGCGCCCAGTGCGGCACCGTCGGCCTCGAGCCGGGCTTCATCGAGGATCTGGGCCAAGGCGCCCGGGGCTTCTCCCGCTGGATAGCCGGAGCCCTGGAACGCGGCCCGCTCGGCGGCGCCCGCCGCCTGGGCCGCCCCGCCGCCAGATCGACGCCCACCGCTGCCCCAAGTGCGGCCACCTGGAACTCTTCGCCACCGACCCGGCCTGAGACAGCCGCTTCGGGGCCGCTCACCGGGCCCGCAGTCGGCTTGCCGCGTGAAGTAGGCCGTCATCCGCGCAGGTGGGCAAGGAGTTCGTCTCCCACGGGATAGGGGCGTTCCTGCGGCAGCAGTCGGGTCGCGGAGTCCAGGTCACCACTGCCGACGAGGGCGTGCACCTCGTGGGCGAGTGGAGTCACGTCGCGGATGGCGACCGTCCATTCGTCCGCGTAGCGTCGTGCCGCCTCACCGGAGAGGCCGAGTTGCAGGGATCGGTAGGGCAGGGGCTGTAGGTGCAGGTCCCGCTCGGGGTCCCACTGCACGCGAGCGGGCGCACGCTTCAACTGACGCTGCCAGCTTGCTCGGTCGGGGTGTATCCCGCGCACATAGCTCGACAGACACGCGTGCTGCAGCGCCCACTCGAAGCCGTCACGGTTGATCTCGACAGCCAGGACGATTTCCTGCCCCGCCTTGGCGGCCCAGCCGCACCGGTACATCATCCACAGGAACGACGGCTTGATCCACGTCATCCTGTCGCGCTTCCACGCGGTGGGAAAACGGCCCTCGTGGACGGCGGGCAGGCCGATTTCCGGGGAGTACGCCTGGTAGACGGTGACCGTGGAGTCCGTATAAGCCGCACGGATCCCGCGTTGCGGTTGTTCCATGGCGTACAGCGTGGGGGGCGGCCGGTTCAGGCAGCCACTGATTTTCGTACCCGCTTTTCTGTCAGAGGCAGGCCGGGTGGCTGGAGAGCCAGTCGGTGTACTGGCCGTGCAGTCGGTCCCGCTCCTCAGGCGTGGCGAGGATGACGTCTGCGCCGCCGTCATATGGATGGTGGATGCGTCGAAGTTCCGTATCGGTGCAGAACACTTCGACGAGCGCCTCGTCCGCGACGGCGCGCAGCAGTTCATCGCCGCAGCCGCGTTCCCACGGGCGCCGGTCGGCGTACAGACGTGTGTGGGTGTGGAACTCCGGGTCGGGATCGTCCTGCTCGGACTCGGTCCACCAGCGGGTGCCGTCCGGGTGCAGTGTTTCTCGTGGCGTCGGGTAGCACGCGGGCCCGGTCGGTGTGTCCGACCAGTCCATGGTCACCACGAACACGTCCGTGCCCGCGAACAGTTCGTCGAGGACCGTGTTGTACCTGTCCAGCACGATCGCGTACTCGTCCTCGGACTCGGGGTAGCGCTTCGAGTCGGGGAGGCTGTGGAAGCGCACCCAGCGGTCCGCGTACGTACTGCGGAACGTGTGGGCGAGGGGAGGACCCGACGGGCGCCGTGCCTGCCACAGCCTCGCCAGCAGTACCGGGGTGACCCCACCGCTCACCCGTCAGCCTGCGCGACACCGATCGGACAGGTAACGCCCGTCCCCCCGATCCCGCAGTACCCCGCGGGGTTCTTGTCCAAGTACTGCTGGTGGTACGCCTCCGCCGGGTAGAACGGGCGGCCTTCTGCCGGGAGGAGTTCTGTGGTGATCGTGCCGTAGCCGGAGGACGTCAGGACCTTTTGGTAGGCGTCTCGGGAGGCCTCGGCCGCCGCGGCCTGGGTGGGGGTGTGGGTGTAGATGGCTGAGCGGTACTGGGTGCCTACGTCGTTGCCCTGGCGGAAGCCCTGGGTGGGGTTGTGGGACTCCCAGAAGAGCTTCAGGAGGGTCGCGTACGAGACCGTTGACGGGTCGAAGACGACGCGGACCGCCTCCGTGTGGCCGGTCAGGCCCGAGCAGACCTCTTCGTATGTCGGGTGGGGCGTGAAGCCGCCCTGGTAGCCGACCAGGGTCGTCCAGACCCCTGGCGTCTGCCAGAACTTGCGTTCCGCGCCCCAGAAGCAGCCGAGTCCGAAATCGGCGATCTCGAGGCCCTCGGGGTAGGGGCCGAGGAGCGGGTTGCCGAGGACCGTGTGGCGCTCCGGGACCGTGAAGGCCGGCTCGGGGCGGCCGGACAGGGCCTCCTCGGGCGCCGGCAGGACGGGCGTACGGCCGTAGAGCATCGGGCCTCCTCGGGCGGGGTGGGGCGGGAGTGTGGAGAGCTTCAGTTCGTCAACGTTCCTCGGCGTCCGGAGATTCCTAGTGCGGCAGCGTTGCCGGGCTGCCGCCGTTGGCCTCGTAGCCGCCGACCGCCAGGTTGCGGAATATCGTGTACTCCGCCGCCGGGTCCGGGGACAGCGTCCACGGCAGGGCGCCCACGTGGCCGTCGACCGCCACCAGGTGGTGCATGGCCTCGCCCCAGCGCTCCGAGCTGACCAGGAAGAAGACCAGCAGGTGCCGGACGTGGGCCTGCATCGGGTCGTCCGAGCGGGCCGAGTGCACCGCGAACTGCGCGCCCTCCACGGCCTTGAGCACCACCTCGCTCTGCCAGAACCCGCTCACCAGGTTCACCTCCGGCAGGTGGTCGTAGACCGCGAAGAGCGGGAGCGCGGCGAGCAGGGAACCCTGCGGGGCGCGCGCGGCCGCGGCCTCGGCGAACTCGTACGCCTGCTCGCGCGAGCCGTGCCACTTGTCGCTCGCGTAGTGCAGCGCCGCCAGGTGCGCCCCCATGTGCTGCGGCGCGCGGTCCAGGATCTTCAGCCATACCTGGTCGAACTCCTCGCGGGAGTACGCCAGTCCGCGGGCCACGGCCAGTTCGATGATGTACGGGATCGGGTCCCCGGGTGCCAGGAGAGCCGCTTCCGCGCAGGCGGCCTTGGCCTCCTCCAGGATGATGCGGTACTCGTCCGTGCCCGGCGTCGCCGTGCGGAACGCCTGCTGCACCAGGAACTCCGCGTGCACCGCCGCGCCGCCCGGGTCCTTCGGCGCCTCGGCCCGCCACGCCCGCAGCCACTGCCCTCCGGGGGTGCCGAAATCCTCGCCGGGGCGCTGCGCGAGCTCGAGCGATGCCGCGCCGGCGAAGGCCTGCACGCGCTGCCAGCGCACCTCGCTCTCCTTCTCGGTGCCGGCGAGCAGCTGCGCCGCGTACTTCCAGTCCTGGGTGCTCTGCACCACGTCCAGGACGTCCATGAGGTCCTGGTCGGGGCCCGGCATCCGGATGTCGAGCTCTTCCTGGGGCAGGAAGCCGTAATTCGCCGGGTCCGCGGCGTCGGGTGCGCCGGGAACCGTGAGGCGGATGCCGCCGCGCCTGCGCCGCAGGATCGGACCGAGCACCGCCCCCAACATGACCAGTGCCATCAGGGCCCAGAGAATCTCCATGCCTCCAAGCGAACCAGACGCCTGTGACAAAGCGCGAACCAAGTTCCGGATCAAGTTCCGGATCAAGTTCCGGATCAGCGACGGATCCCATGTCCCCGCGCGGTTACGCTCGCCCCATGAGCGAGTGGAACAGCAGCAGTCACAGTGAGAGCGAGAGCGGCGATGAGCAGCGCGAACAGCGCGGCTTCGAGACCGTCGCCATCCACGCGGGCAACACCGCCGACCCGCTGACCGGCGCCGTCGTCCCGCCCATCTACCAGGTGTCGACGTACAAGCAGGACGGCGTGGGCGGGCTGCGCGGCGGCTACGAGTACAGCCGCAGCGCCAATCCGACCCGGACCGCCCTGGAGGAGAATCTGGCCGCGCTCGAGGGCGGGCGGCGCGGGCTCGCGTTCGCCTCCGGGCTCGCCGCCGAGGACTGCCTGCTGCGGACGCTGCTCGTCCCCGGGGATCACGTAGTGATCCCGAACGACGCGTACGGCGGCACGTTCCGGCTCTTCGACAAGGTCGTCTCGCGCTGGGGCGTCTCCTTCTCGGTCGCCGACACCAGCGACCCGGACGCGGTGCGGGCCGCGCTGACCGACCGTACGAAGGCGATCTGGGTGGAGACCCCCTCCAACCCGCTGCTCGGCATCAGCGACATCGCGGCGCTCGCCGCCGTGGCCCGCTCGGCCGGGGTGAAGCTGGTCGTCGACAACACCTTCGCCAGCCCCTACCTGCAGCAGCCGCTCGCGCTCGGCGCCGACGTGGTGGTGCACTCCACCACCAAGTACATGGGCGGCCACTCGGACGTCGTCGGCGGCGCCCTCGTCGTCAACGACCCGGACCTCGGCGCGGAGTTGGCGTACCACCAGAACGCGATGGGCGCCGTGGCAGGGCCCTTCGACGCCTGGCTGGTCCTGCGCGGCATCAAGACCCTGGCGGTACGGATGGACCGGCACAGCGAGAACGCGACCCGGATCGCGGAGATGCTCGGTGCCCACGCGCGCGTGCGGCAGGTGCTCTACCCGGGCCTGGCCGACCACCCCGGGCACGAGGTCGCCGCCAAGCAGATGCGGGCGTACGGCGGCATGGTGTCGTTCCGCGTCGAGGGCGGCGAGGAGGCGGCCGTCGAGGTCTGCAACCGGGCCCGGGTCTTCACGCTCGGCGAGTCCCTGGGCGGCGTCGAGTCGCTGATCGAGCACCCGGGCCGGATGACGCACGCCTCCGCGGCGGGCTCGGCCCTGGAGGTCCCCGCCGATCTCGTCCGTCTCTCTGTAGGCATCGAATCGGCGGACGACCTAATCGCGGACCTGCGGCAGGCGCTCGGCTGACGGTTCCTTTAGCTGACGGTTCCTCTAGGGGTACGGATGGGGGTACGGGGCCGGGTACGGGAGTTGATCCCTTCCGTGCTCCGTACCTCCGTATCTCCGTGGCGTCCGTATCTCCGTGGCATCCGTACCCCACTCACCAACCGTCCAGCGGCGGCGTCGTCTCCGCCGGTGGCGGCGCCCACGGTTGGGCCACCGACGCCCATACCGCGAAGGCCACCACGCCCCCGAACAGCACCGCCCACAGCAGCCGCCGCAGCGCGGTACGGCGCCGTGCGATCCGTGCCCCGCGCCGTACCGCCTCCGCGCACAGCTCCGCGGGCACGGCGGGCAGCGGACCGTCGAGCAGCTCCCGGACCCGGGCCTGAGCGCGCTCGGACGGGGTCATGACGGGATCCTCGGCGGGTTCAACGGGACCCTCGGCGGGTTCATGGGGAGACCGCCTCCACCGCCGGGGCGGCGTCCCCACCGCGCGGCGCGCTGAGCGCCGCGGCCGTCGCGCGGGCGCAGATCGCCCGGACCCGTTCCACGGGCAGGCCGAGCTGCGCCGCGGTCTGTTCCTCGGCCACGCCTTCATGCACCCGGAGCACCAGAATCAGTCGCTCCTGCGGAGAGAGCCGGGAAATGACGCCATCGCCGCCCCGGCCCCTGCCCCTTCCCCTCCGGCCCCTTCCCCGGCCCCTGTGTGAGCGCCAGGCCGCGCGGGCGAAGCGGGCCGCGAGCTCCTGGCGGGTGCGGTCGTACGGGTCCTCGCCGCGCAGCTGGTCCCAGGAAGCGTACGTCCGGGCGAGCGCGGCGGTCAGGAGTCGGCGGGCGCGGGGATTGTCCCCGGGCGGCTCGCCGGTGAGCAGCGTCGCGGCATGCAGCAGCCGCCCCGCCGCGCCCGCCACGAAGGACTCGAACTCCCGGGCCCGGCGCACCTGCTGAACCGTCGACCGCTCGCGCACTGTGCCTCCCGTAGGACGGGGACCCAGCTCACATATCAGGCCAGGACGGGCCTACGGTCAAGGGCATGGGGGAACATCGGTTCCCAGGGATCTTGCGGGATCTCCGGCGCCCTGGACCCCTACGGGAGCCCTGGCTCGCGGGCCCTGGCTCCCGGACCCGGGCTGCTACGAGTTCGCGGGCGGAATGTCCTCCGCGGGCCCGGTGATCCCCGCCTGGCGGGCCGAGAGGGCGGCATTGAAGCGCGTGAGGAGTGTGCAGAAGGCCTCGCGCTCCTCCGGTTCCCAGTTCTCCGTCAGCTGGGCCATCAACTCGCGCCGCGAGGCGCGCACTTCGTCCAGGCGGGCCTTTCCGCGCGGCGACAGCTGGAGCACCACGGCGCGGCCGTCGTCCGGGTGCGAGGTGCGCTTGACCAGGCCGGACTCGACGAGCGGCGCGACCTGCCGGGTGACCGTGGACGAGTCGATGCCCATGCTCGCGGCCAGCGCCTTGACGCCCATCGGGCCTTCCTTGTCGAGGCGGTTGAGCAACAGATACGCGGCGCGGTCCATGGAGTTGCGCGCCTGGCCGACGCCGCCGAGGCGGGTCTGCTCCGCGCGGCGGGCGAAGACCGCGACCTCGTGCTGGAGCTGCTCGAGCAGACTCGGGGCACTCTGGTCGGCGGGCGCGCTGTCGGTCGTCATGTCCGAATGTGTGGGCATGGCCGGGGGCTCACTTCATGCGTGGTCGGTGGGTTGGGGGACAGAGTACGCGGCCCCGGGCCGAGGCGTACCCGGCGCTGCGCAATCAAGGGCCAGTCCAGACCCGGCCAGGGCTCCGCCCAGGCCCGCTCCGGGTTCCGTCCAGACCCGGCCCGGGCTCCGTCCAGGCCCGCTCCAGGGCTGACCGAGCCCCGCCGGGCCCGTACTGCGAGACTTGCGGCATGACCTACAGCACGGCTGGATCCTTGCCGACGGTGACGCTCGACGACGTGCGCGGCGCGCAGAAGATGCTCTCCGGGGTGGCGCGGGTGACCGCCATGGAGGGCAGCCGGCACCTGTCCCAGCTGGTGGGCGCGCCGGTCCACTTCAAGTGCGAGAACCTGCAGCGCACCGGGTCCTTCAAGCTGCGCGGCGCGTACGTCAGGATCGCCGGTCTGAGCGCCGAGCAGCGGGCGGCCGGGGTGGTCGCGGCCAGCGCCGGGAACCACGCGCAGGGCGTCGCCCTCGCCTCCTCGCTGCTCGGGGTGCGTGCCACGGTCTTCATGCCCAAGGGAGCCCCGCTGCCGAAGGTCGCGGCCACCCGGGACTACGGCGCCGAGGTGCGGCTGCACGGGCAGGTGGTGGACGAGACCCTGGCCGCGGCGCAGGAGTACGCGCGCGAGACGGGCGCCGTGTTCATCCACCCCTTCGACCACCGGGACATCATCGCGGGCCAGGGCACGGTGGGCCTCGAGCTGCTCGAACAGTGCCCCGAGGTGCGGACGGTCGTGGTCGGCGTCGGTGGCGGCGGGCTCGTGGCCGGGATCGCGGTGGTGGTCAAGGCGCTGCGCCCGGACGTCAAGGTGGTCGGCGTGCAGGCGGCGGGCGCGGCCGCGTACCCGCCCTCGCTGGCGGCGGGGCACCCGGTGGCGATCGACAATCCGACGACGATGGCCGACGGAATCAAGGTGGGCCGCCCCGGCGACGTCCCCTTCAAAATCATTGGCGATCTGGTCGACGAGGTCCGTACGGTTTCCGAGGACGCGCTCTCCAGCGCCCTGTTGCTCTGCCTGGAGCGGGCCAAGCTCGTGGTGGAGCCCGCCGGTGCCAGCCCGGTGGCGGCGCTGCTCAGCGACCCGGGGTCGTTCGAGGGGCCGGTGGTCGCGGTGCTGTCCGGGGGGAACGTGGACCCGCTCCTGATGCAGCGGATCCTCCGCCACGGGATGGCGGCGGCGGGCAGGTATCTGTCCCTGCGGCTGCGTCTCACCGACCGTCCGGGCGCCCTGGCTTCGCTCCTCGGCGAATTGTCAGTGGTGGATGCCAACGTGTTGGACGTGAGCCACGTCCGGACCGACCCACGGCTCGGGCTCACGGAGGCGGAGGTCGAGCTGCATCTGGAGACGAAGGGGCCGGAGCACTGCGCGGAGGTCGCTTCGGCGCTGCGCAGGGCCGGGTACACCGTGATGGCCTGATCGCTCGCGATATGGCGCGACTGACCTTTCGTGCCATCGCTTTGCCCGGCGCTACGTGCGTACGCAGCATCTCACGCAGTACCCCTTGGAAAGACGCGATGTATCGCGTTACAGTGAGGTACTGCGAATGGCCCTGCCGGGCGGGACAAGTCCGGCATACCTAAGATTTGCGTAGGAACTTACCCAAGACCACTGGGGGAACCCATATGCCAGGCGCCATCTATGCCGAAGGGTTGGTCAAGCACTTCGGCGACGTCAAGGCTCTGGACGGCGTGGATCTCGATGTCCCTGAAGGCACCGTCCTCGGCCTGCTCGGTCCGAACGGAGCGGGCAAGACCACCGCGGTGCGCTGTCTCACCACCCTGCTCACGCCGGACAGCGGCCGGGCGGTGGTGGCCGGTATCGATGTCCTGAAGCACCCCAACGAGGTGCGGCGCAGCATCGGCCTCTCCGGCCAATTCGCCGCCGTGGACGAGTATCTGACGGGCCGTGAGAACCTGCAGATGGTCGGCCAGCTCTACCAGATGAGCGCCAGGGACGCGAAGAAGCGGGCCGCCGAGCTGCTCGACCGGTTCAACCTCGCCGAGGCGGCCGACCGCCCCTCCAAGACGTACTCGGGAGGCATGCGCCGCCGCCTCGACCTGGCCGCGGCCCTGGTCGTCAAGCCGCCCGTGATGTTCATGGACGAGCCGACCACTGGCCTCGACCCGCGCAACCGGCAAGCGCTGTGGGACGTCATCCAGGACCTCGTCGGCGGCGGTACGACGCTGCTCCTGACCACCCAATACCTCGAAGAGGCAGACCACTTGGCGCATGACATCTGCGTCGTCGACCATGGCCGGGTGATCGCCCGCGGCACCTCGGACCAGCTCAAGGCCCGCACCGGCGGCGAGCGCGTCGAGGTCGTCGTGCACGATCGCGACCGTATCGCGACTGCCCGCGAGGTACTCGGCGGCTTCGGCAAGGGCGAGGTCGGCGTCGAGGAGCACACCCGCAAGCTCACCGTCGGCGTCACCGGCGGCGCCAAGCTGCTCGCCGAGGTGATCCGCGAACTCGACGCCCGCGGCGTGGAGATCGACGACATCGGGCTGCGCCGACCGACCCTCGACGACGTGTTCATCTCGCTGACCGGGCATGCGGCCGAGCAGAGCGAGGCGGACGCCGAAGCAGCCGGTGCGATCAAGGAGGACGTGAAGTGAGTGCCGTGACCGAGACCGTGCAGCCCGGGCCCGCGGCACCCGCGGCTGGGGGAGGCGTCGGCCAGTCCGTCCGGGACTCCCTGGTCGTTGCCCGACGCAATCTGATCCGGATGATGCGGATCCCGGAGATGGTGATCTTCGGGCTCATCCAGCCCATCATGTTCGTGGTGCTCTTCACGTACGTGTTCGGCGGCTCCATCAGCATCGGCGGCTCCACCAGCCCGCAGCTCTACAAAGAGTTCCTGATGGCGGGCATCTTCGCGCAGACCGTTACCTTCGCCACCGCGGGTGCGGGCGCGGGCATCGCCGACGACATGCACAAGGGTCTGATCGACCGCTTCCGGTCACTACCCATGGCCCGTGGCGCGGTTCTCACCGGCCGTACCCTGGCTGACCTGGTACAGACCGCGCTGACCCTCGTGGTGCTCGCGGGCGTGGCCCTGATCGTCGGCTGGCGGGCGCACGAGAACATCGGCAAGGTGGTCCTCGGATTCCTGCTGCTGCTCCTGCTCGGCTACGCGTTCTCGTGGATCGGCGCGCTTATCGGCCTCTCGGTGCGCACGCCCGAGGCGGCGACCTCCGGCGGCCTGATCTGGCTGTTCCCGCTGACGTTCATCTCGAACGCTTTCGTACCGGTCAAGGGCATGCCGACGTTCCTGCAGTACGTCGCCGAGTGGAACCCCTTCAGCGCCACGGTGGCGGGCGCCCGGGAGCTCTTCGGGAACACTATGTCGAACGTGCCGAAGTCGATCACTGGTGCCTGGCCGATGGAGCACCCGATCCTCGCCTCGATCATCTGGTCCGTCGTGATCATCGTGGTCTTCCGGACTCTCGCGGTCCGCAAGTACCGCTCCGCGACCGCCTGACCCGTACGAAACCGAAGCCCCCGGCTCCGCACCTGCGGAACCGGGGGCCTCAGTCGTCGATGGGCGCGCCGTCAGCTCTGGTACGGCTTGGCCTCGAGGATCTGGACCATCGCCGACTTGCCGTTCGGCAGCTCGTACGTGGCCTCCTCGCCGATCTTCTTGCCGCTCACGCCGGAGCCGAGCGGGGACTGCGGCGAGTACGTCTCGATGTCCGCCGACGCGTACTCACGGGAGGCGAGCAGGAAGGTCAGGGTGTCGTCCTTGTCGCCGTCGAAGGCGATCGTCACGACCATTCCCGGTGCGACCACGCCCTCCTCGGTCGGCGCCTCGCCGACCTTGGCGTGCTCGAGCATCTGCTGGAGCTGGCGCACGCGAAGCTCCTGCTTGCCCTGCTCCTCCTTGGCTGCGTGATACCCGCCGTTCTCCCGCAGGTCGCCCTCCTCGCGGGCCTCCGCGATCTTCTTGGCGATCTCGGTGCGCGCGGGACCAGACAGATACTCCAGCTCGGCCTTGAGCTGGTCGTACGCCTCCTGGGTCAGCCAGGTGACGTTGTCGCTGGTCTGGGTCACAGGTGCTCCTCGTCGGTACTGGGAATACAAAGCACGCCCTACCCAGAAGGTTGTTCCCTCAGGGACGGGCGAAACCACGAGCCTAACAATTCAGACGTAAAAGGGGGAGGACGTTGTTCCCGGGCGGGTGAGCGCCGCGGACCGGCGTACGTCAGTGGCGGTCGCAGCCGACCAGCTCGACGGCGGTCGCGCGCTGCGTCGTCCGCAGCGAGACATCGGCCTTGATCACGGCCTCGCGCTGGTCGAAGGTGAAGTCCTTGCGGCCCACCTCGGCACCGCTCTCGGCGAGCGCCCGCACCGTGCACACGCCCGTCACGGCCGCGTCCTTACGGATCTCCAGATGGGCCTCGGCCTTCTCGGCCGACACCACGTCCGAGGTGATCAACTCGCCGCTGAACGCGGCCTTCGCGCCGATGTAGTCGTAGCCGATCCAGCCGACCACGGCGAGAAAGAGCACACCGAGCACCGCGCCGACGGCCTTCAGACGGCGGTCGCCGCGCTCGTCCGAGGAGCGGCCGTACCGTCCCTCGGGCACGCCCCCGGCGGAAGCGCCGGTGCCGGCGTCGCGCACCGCACTCATGATCGTCCTCTCGGTGTGGGAACCCGGGAATTATCCCGCCCCCGATTCGGTCACTATAGAAGCCGCCCGCCCGTCTCCCGACCACCACCCTGAACGACGTCCCTACGGGACGGCACCACTTAGCAAAATCACCGAGGGCTGCCCACGGGGGCGCCGCGATTACTTGAGGATCGAGTCTTGACTGAGCAGCTGCGACTGATGGCCGTGCATGCCCACCCCGACGACGAGTCGAGCAAGGGCGCGGCGACCATGGCGAAGTACGTGTCCGAGGGGGTGGACGTGCACGTCGTGACCTGCACGGGCGGGGAGCGCGGCTCCATCCTCAACCCCAGGCTCAAGGGCGATCAGTACATCGAGGAGAACATCCACGAGGTACGCCGCAAGGAGATGGACGAGGCCCGCGAGATCCTGGGCGTCAAGCAGGACTGGCTCGGCTTCGTCGACTCCGGCCTGCCCGAGGGGGACCCGCTGCCGCCGCTGCCCGAGGGCTGCTTCGCGCTCGAGGACGTGGACAAGGCGGCCGGAGCGCTGGTCAAGCAGATCCGCTCGTTCCGCCCGCAGGTCATCACGACGTACGACGAGAACGGCGGGTACCCGCACCCCGACCACATCATGACCCACAAGATCACGATGGTGGCCTTCGATGGCGCGGCGGACGCGGAGAAGTACCCCGAGAGCGAGTTCGGGCCCGTCTACCAGCCGCTGAAGCTCTACTACAACCAGGGCTTCAACCGTCCCCGCACCGAGGCGCTGCACCAGGCGCTGCTCGACCGCGGCATGGAGTCGCCGTACGGGGAGTGGCTCAAGCGCTGGACCGAGTTCGAGCGGGTCGAGCGGACGCTGACCACGCAAGTGCCGTGCGCCGACTTCTTCGAGGTCCGCGACAAGGCGCTGATCGCCCACCGCACGCAGATCGACCCCGACGGCGGGTGGTTCCGGGTGCCGATGGAGCTCCAGAAGGAGGTCTGGCCGACCGAGGAGTACGAGTTGGCGAAGTCGCTCGTCGATACGTCCCTCCCCGAGGACGACCTCTTCGCGGGCATCCGCGACAATGCCTGACATGACCGCAAGCGCAGCCAATCTGGCCATGACGCATCTCGTACCGCTGGCGAAGGAGCTGGACAAGGACAAGGTGACGCCCGGCGTCCTCGGGTTCATCGTCTTTGCGGCCCTCGCGGTGGGGGTGTGGTTCCTGATGAAGTCCATGAACCGGCACATGGCCCGGGTGGACTTCAAGGAGGCCCCCGAGGGCGGGGAGCCCGAGCCTGCTGAGGACGGCACGGACTCCGACGCGGCGGACGCGAAGCCGAAGGACGCGGACGCGAAGCCGAAGGGCTAGCCCGACTGCGGCACGCCCATGACCTCCCGCGCGTGGCGCCTCGGGACCATTCCCAGGCGCCACGCCTGCCAGCCCGCGTCCAGGTCGATGCCGCGGTCCAGGATCAGGGCGTACGCCTCCAGAATGTCGCCGAGGCGGCTGTCGCGGGCCGGGTGGCCGCTTGCCGCGAGATGGGCCAGTTCCTCCTGGGCGACGGCCGTGCCGACCTCCGAGCCGCCCGGTGAGGCGTACGGCAGGAGCGTGCAGCGCAGGAAGCGGGCCCAGTCCTCGCCGCGCCGGTCGCCGTACGAGGAGAACAGGTCCGTCGCCTCGTCACAGAGCGTGAGCGCCGCACCGCAGCGGGCGTTCCCCGCGTCCACCACCGCCAGCTCCAGACACGTCCACGCCTCGCCGTGCGGCACCCCGATCCGGCGGAAGTCGGCCCGGGCGTCCACCAGGAGCTGCCGGGCGAACCCCGAGTTGCGCAGCGACCCCGTCTGGGCGGCGCGCAGATCCCGGGCGACCCGCGCCGAATGGTGCCGGGCGCAGGCCAGGCCGTACACGTCGCGCATCCGCGAGAACAGCGTGCGGGCCCGCTCCAGGTCCCGTACCGCCTGGTCGAGATTGCCGGTCTCCTCCAGGGCCTGCCCGAGGTAGTACAGGCTCCACGCCTCGCCCCGCGCGTCCTCGTTGTCGCGGTGTCGCGAGACCGCCTGGCGCAGCGCGTCCACGGCCGCCGACGGGTCACCGGCCACCAGGCGCGCCCGGGCCAGCTGGGTCAGCGCCCAGGCCGCGCCGCGCGGGTCGCCGGTGCGGCCGTACAGATCGAGCGCCGTACGCAACTCCCGCTCCCCGCGCTCCACCTCGCCGAGCCGCAGACAGACCTGGCCGAGCTGGAAGTGCGCCCACGCCTGGCCGTGCACCGACTCGCTCTCCTCGTGCAGCGCGACCGCCTCGGCGAGCAGCCGCTGCGCCTCCGCGATCCGCGCCCGGTCCCGCTCCACGGCCGCGAGCGCGTGCAGCGTCCACGCCCGGTCGGCGGCCAGTTCCGCCGCGGACTGGAGGTCCAGCGCCTCGCGCAGCTTCGCCGCGGCCTCGGCGAGCTGGCCCTGGTGGTGCAGCGTGATGCCGAGCGAGCCCAGGGCGCGGGCGGCGCCCGCCTCGTGCTGCGCCTCGAAGTACAGGTCCACCACCGAGGACAGGGTCGTACGGGCCTTGTCGAGCTCGCCGAGCTGGCGGGCCGCGATGCCGGTACGCCACTGCACCGAGCGGCCGAGCAGGCCCTGGTCCACGGCCTGTGTCAACTCGCTGATCTCGCCCAGGCGGTAGAGGTCGCCGCGCAGCAGGCAGTAGTCGCAGAGCGCGCCGAGCAGGTTCAGTACGGCCTGTTGGTCCACGCCCTCCGCGTGCTTCAGGGCCGCCGTGATGAAGCTCGACTCGTCGTCCAGCCAGCGCAGCGCCGCGTCGAGCGAAGTGAAGCCGTGCGCCCCGAACCGGTCGGCGCGGGTCGAGGTCTTCCCCTCGACCAGGCGGATCACGGAGTCGGCCAACTCGGCGTAGGAGACGATGAGGCGTTCCTGGGCGGCGGTGCGCTCGGCCGGGTCCTCCTCGTCGAGGAGGCGGGCCCGGGCGAAGCGGCGGACCAGGTCGTGCAGCCGGTAGCGGGTGCCGCGGACGTGGTCGACGAGTCCGGCCCGGGCGAGCCCCGCCAGCTGCCGCTCCGCTTCCTGCGCGTCGGTGCCGAGCAGCGCTGCCGCGGCCGCCGCGCCCAGCGAGGCGCGCCCGGCGAGCGCGAGCCGCCGAAGGAGCCGCTGGTCCGGCTCCGCGAGTTCGGTGTAGCGCAGCCACAGGACCCGCTCCACCGGGTCCGCGTCCGCCCCGGGGCTGTACGCGGCGAGGTCGGCGGCGAGCGCCCGCCCCGTCGCAGCCGCCTGCCCCGTCGCAGCAGGCTGCTCCGTAGAAAGGGCCGAGCCCGCGACCCGCAGCGCCAGTGGAAGCCCGCCGCACAACTCCCGTATCTCTTCGGCCGCTTTGGCGTCGTACGGCAGATCCGGATCCGCGGCGGCCGCCCGCAGCAGCTCCTCGGCGCCCGCCGCGTCCAAGGGCTCGACCGGCAGGTGGTGCACCCAGGCGGGCAGGTCGTCGCCGAGGTCGAGGGGGCGCTCCGCGGTGACCAGGACCAGGCTGTCGGAGCGCTCCGGGATCAGGGTGCGCACCTGCGCGGCGTCGACGGCGTCGTCCAGGACGACCGTCACCGGCAGGCCCGTCAGATGCTGGTGATACAGCTCGGTCAGCCGCCGCACCTGCTGCTCCTGCGGGGTGCGCTCACGGAAGAGGAGCTGCTCGCGGGGCGCGCCGAGCCGGTTCAGGAGGTGAAGCAGGGCGTGCCGGGTCGACACGGGCGCGGCGGACCCGGAGCTGCCCTGCAGATCCACCAGGCAGGCGCCGCGGAACTGGTCCCGCAGCGCGTGCGCCGCCCGCACCGCGAGCGTCGTACGGCCGGAGCCGGGCGCGCCGTGCAGCACCACCACCGTCGGCCGGGTCTCGGTCGCGGCCCGGGCCGCGTGCACCCACCGGGTGAGCTGCGCGAGGTCGGCCCGGCGCCCGGCGAACGGCCCTTCGGCCTCCGGGAGTTGGGCGAAGGAACGCTCCAGGACGCTGCGCCGCCGGGCCGCCGCGCTCTTGTCGGTGCCGCGCATCGGGACCGGCCGCGTCGCCCGCCCGGTCCCGGTGCTCCGCGCGGTGAGCAGCCGCTGCTGGTCCAGATACGGGCGGATGCCCCGTACCTCGAGGGCGGTCAGCCACTGGAGCCGCAGCTGCTCGGGCCCGCCCGGGCGGCCCAGGGCCCCGGCGCGGCGGTGCGCGGCCGGGACGTGCACGGCGGTCACCTTGGCGACCGTGGCGACCGCGCCCGCCGTCAGGACGGCCGCGCCGGTGCCGAGCGCGGTCGGGGCGCCGGTGCCGAACCCCAGGTCGGCCACGGTGGCGGCGAGTGCCGCGACGGCGGTCACCAGGGCGGGAGTCGGGCCGTCGGCCCGCAGCCGCTCCCCGAAGGTGCGGATGCCCGCCTCCGCCTCGTCGAGAGCACGCAGATAGGCCGTGTACTCCTCGGTCGCCGCCCGGGCCATCTCGTCCAAGGCGCCGCGCGCCCGGCCGAGCAGTACGTTCCCGTCGGTGCGGCCGCCGGAGCGCCTGACCTCCTCCTCGACGGCCCGCGCCAGGAGCCGCTCGGCCTCGCCCCGGTGACTGTCCCGCATCCGCATACACGTCCCCCTCCGCTGTGCGCCTGCCGCCCCAAGTGTGCGGCGTAGCAGGCGACTACGCGAGCGGCACAGGGGTGCAACACCTGCGGGTTGTTGTGGCCTGGGGCACCGTGTCACGCTCGCTTTATGAACCCCGCTCAGAACCATGGGGCCATGCGCATTTCGTTCCTGATCCACCACGCCGACGGCATCGGCGGCACCATTCGCTCCACGTTCAATCTGGCCAACGCCCTTGCCGAGCGGCACGAGGTCGAGATCATCGCCGTGTTCCGCTACCGGACCGAGCCCCTGCTTCTTCTCGACCCTCGGGTACGGCTGCGCTTCCTGGTGGACATGCGGAAGAACAGCGATTCGTACGAGGGAAACCTCCCCCTGGCCAAACGGCCCTCGAAGGTCTTCCCGCCCGAGGACGGCCGCTACACCCAGTACAGCGAGCTGACCGACCAACGGATCGCCGCCGAACTCGCCCGCCTGGACAGCGAGATCGTGATCGGAACCCGCCCCGGCCTCAACGTCCACATCGCCCGCGCGGCCCCGCGCCGCCTGGTCCGCATCGGCCAGGAACACCTCACCCTCGACGTCCACCCCACCCGGCTGAACCTCAAGCTGCGCCGCGTATACCCCCGGCTCGACGCGATCACCACGGTCACGGAGGCCGACGCGGCGTGCTACCGCCGCAAGTTCCGGCTGCCGGGCGTGCGCGTCGAGGCGATCCCCAACAGCATCCCGGATCCGGGGGTTCCGCCCAGCACCCTTGACGCCACATGCGTGGTCGCGGTCGGCCGCCTCGCCCCCGTGAAGCGGTACGCGGACCTGATCCGGGCCTTCGCGAAAGTACGGGCCCAGCGGCCGGACTGGGAGCTGAAGCTGTACGGCCTCGGACCCCAGCGGGACCAGCTGGCCAAGCTCGTCAAGCGACTGGAACTCGAGGACGGCGTGACCCTGATGGGCTCGGTCGCGCCCATCGAACCCGAGATGGCCAAGGGCTCCATGCTCGCCGTCTCCTCCAACACGGAGTCCTTCGGCATGACCATCGTCGAGGGGATGCGCGTCGGCCTGCCGGTGGTGAGCACCGACTGCCCGCTCGGGCCGCGCGAGATCATCGACCACGGCGTGGACGGACTGCTCGTTCCGCGACGCAAGCCGGACGCCCTGGCGGATGCGCTGCTGCGGCTGATCGACGACGAGGAGCTGCGCAGGCGGATGGGCCGGGCCGCCCTGGAGAAGGGGAGCCGCTACGACCCGGCGCGGATCGTCCCGCGGTACGAGGCACTGTTCCGGCAGCTCCTGGAGTGCAGGGCGGGCCCGACGGGGCGGCTGCGCCACGTGGGCGGGCGCGTTACGGCGTACGGCGTGAACGCTTATTACAACGCCAAGGACGTGGCGAAGGCGGTCGTGCGCAGGGCGAGAAAGAGCCGGTCCGGCGATTGAGGACGGCCGAGGAGACGGTGCACGACCGCGTACGCCCGCTCTCGGTAGAGGCACGCAAAGTAGCGCATGCAACTCTTCACTAATGTTCAATCCATATGACTGAATTAGGCGAATGTTGGGTGGGCATATCGGTGCAAGCGGGCCCACCGGATGGGCCCGGCCGCCCCCTCCATGAGGCGACTCAATCCCTCAGCGCGAAAAGCGAGGCATGGCCATGTGGCCCAACATGCTTGATGACATTGCCAGTTCGGTATACGGAGGTGAGTCGGTGATGTTCGTGAACCGACTCAACGGCACCTACGTCAGGAAGCAGGGTGACGCCCAGGTCGTCAACAAACCGCTCAAGGACAACACGGACAACGCGCATCTCTTCCGCCTGCACGTCGCCGCCAATCACGCCGGCAACAACCTGTACTCCATCGAGAGCCTGGAAACGAGGGACGAGACCGAACCGGCTTTGTACATGTCGGTCAACCCCGACAACGTCGGCGATGGCATCCGCTGGGTCGACCCGACGAAAGTCGAAGGCAACGACAAGAAGGCCCTGCTGTGGTATCTCGTCCCCCAACAGGGTGGCGGCGTCGCCCTGCTGCCGGGTCTCGACCCTTCCTACGGTCTCGGCTTCATCAACAAGAATCCCGACGTCAATGTGTGCGGTCGCCCGACCGAGCTCATCTACGGCAGTGTTTCCGTGATGAACACATGGGACATCGTCGGGCAGCGGCAAAGGGAATGCCCGCCCGCCAAGATCCCGAAGATCTGAGATCACGCGCCGCCTGTGTTCTGGCCGGTCGGTCTCCGTTCAGGAAAGCGTGACGGATATTCGCTGGGAACCCCACACCTCAATGTGGGAGTGGCATATAAGACGCGTTTCCCGGCCTGATCGTCGTGGTCTCCCTCATCCTCGACGTGTATGGCCGCGCAAGTCTTTGCATGTGCGGTGAGTTCTCCGGCACCGGGGAACTCACCGTCATCCGGCACATTCCCGACGGCCAGGTCGATCCGGCCGACCCGGGGCCCTGGTCGGACTGGGATGTTTCCAAGGAGCACCGGTACGGACGCGTACAGGGCGTTCAGGGGTGGTCGGTGTTCCGGAGTGGTGGGGTGTGGTGGTGCAGGGTTTCGCCTCGGAAGAAGGCGGGGGCGCGGTGCTGCCGGAGGAACATCAGGACGACTCCGAGGGCGAGCATGCCGACGCCGAGCAGGAAGACCGTGCCGACACCGAAGACCGAGCCGCCGAAGCCGTAGTCCGGTTGCCAGGCGTCCACCGCGGTGTTGACGTACACCAGGGTCATCAGCACGCCGCCGATGCCGGGGAAGAGTCCCTTGAAGACGAAGTCCCGGACGCCGGCGGTGAGTTCCCTGCGGAAGTACCAGACGCAGGCGAAGGACGTCAGGCCGTAGTAGAAGCTGATCATCAAGCCGAGCGCGAAGATGGTGTCGATGAGGACGTTCTCGCTGATCAGGGTCATCACGGTATAGAAGACGCTGGTGCCGACGCCCGCCACCAGGGTGGCGAAGGAGGGGCTGCGGAAGCGGGGGTGCACCGCGGCGAAGCGGCGTGGGGCGGCGTCGTAGGAGCCCATGGCCAGCATGGTCCTCGCCGAGGGCAGAAAGGTGGTCTGCAGGCTGGACGCGGAGCTGGCCAGTACCGCGAGGAACAGGGTGATGGCCGCACCGCCCAGGACCGGACGGGCCAGAGCGGCGAAGACGTTGTCGCTGGTGGCGGGATTGGCGAGGCCGACCCCCTCGGTGCCGATGCCCGCGAAGCGCTGGGCGGCGACGGCGACGAGCAGATAGGTCGTCAGGATCACCAGCATGGTGAGCAGTGCCGCTCGGCCCGGTGTCCTCGTGCTGCCGCTGGTCTCCTCGTTGACCGTCAGTGAGGTGTCCCAGCCCCAGTAGATGAAGAGTGAGAGTGAGATACCGGCGGTGAAGGCGCCGAAGGACTCCACTCCGAACGGGTCCAGCCACTCCCAGGAGAAGGGGATGGCAACCTCGGAGTCGCCGCTCTCCGCCTTGACCAGGGCCATCACCGTGAACACCGCAAGCACCACCATCTGGACGCCTACCAGGACGTACTGCACCTCCTTGGTCACCGTGACCCCCCGGTAGGCGATCAGGGTGGCGAGGGCGATGAAGAACAGGCAGGTCAGTACGTTGATCGCGGTGTGGTCGGCGAGGGTCGCCAGATCGGGACGGTCGAAGAGCTCGGCCAGGAACAGATAGAGAAACGAGACGGCGACCCCGGCGAGGTTGGACAGCACGATGATGGTCGCCACCACCGCTCCCCAGCCGCACATCCAGCCGATGTGCGGGCCGAACGCCTTGACCGTCCAGGTGAAGGACGTGCCACAGTCCGGCATCGCCCGGTTCAGCTCCCGGTAGGCGTAGGCGACCAGGAACATCGGGACGAAGCCGGCCAGGAACACGGCCGGCATCCGTAGGCCGACCTCGCCCACGGTGGGGCCGAGGGTCGCGGTGAGCGCGTACACCGGCGCGACCGAGGAGACGCTGAGGACGACACTGGCCAGTAGTCCGACGGCCCCATGCCGGAGGCCCTTCTCGTGCAGGTCGGACGCACGGACGTCCGATTCGGCGGGCGGGTTCCCGTCGGTGCTGTCGTCAGGTTTCACGGGGTCTCCCGGCGGTCACGGTGGCGTGGAGGCGCGGTGTTTCCCAAGGTGGTCGGTGCGACGTCGTTTTTCGGGGCGACACACGCGTCGCGAACGGGCGCGGCGACCGTCCGGCGCGGTTGTGGACCCGCAGCTCCGGTCTGATCATGAGGAAGAGCGACAAAGGTGGTGCCATGCGCACATGGGACACGGCCGACGACGCCGGCTTCCGTGGTCCGCTCGACGCCACGCGAGCGGCCACCGCGGTCCTTGACACCGAAGGCGTGATCGTCGGCTGGAGCCCGCAGGCCGAGCAGCTGCTCGGCTATCCGCCGCAGGAGGCGCTCGGCCGCCATGCGGACACCCTGTTGGCCCGCGGTGAGGGCGACGGGGAGCCCTGGCCGTTCGGTCGGCCGGGGTTCAGCGGTGTGCGGGGCGAGGCCATCGACGTACGGCACCGGGACGGGCGCATGCTGCGGATGGCGGCGATGCTGTGCCCGCTCAGCGGGGCGAGCGGTCCCGGATGGCTCCTTGTGGCCGCGGACCTTGAGGAGCTCCGCACCTGGGAGACGCATCAGTCGATGCTGCGGGGGCTGGCCACCCAGTCGCCGGTCACCCTGACCATCTACAGCCCCGAGCTACGGCTCGCCTGGACCAATGTGGCCGGGCATGAGGAGTTGGGAACGGCGTCCTCGGAGTACGTCGGACGGTTTGCGGACGAGTTGTTCCCGGTGGGCGAGGTGCTGACCCCGATGCGCCCCAACTCGGTGGAGGACGTCATGCGGGAGGTGCTCACCACCGGTGAGCCGGTGCGGGACCTGCACTTCCGCTCCCCGCTGCCGGCCGATCCGGAACAAGAGCGCTACTGGTCCTGCTCCTACTACCGGCTGCAGGACACCGAGGGGAACGTACTGGGCGTGTGCGAGGAGGCGGTCGACATCACCGACCGCTATCTGGCGCAGCAGCGGCTCGCCCTGCTGGTGGAGGCGGGGGCGCGGATCGGCCGCAGTCTGGATGTGACACAGACGGCGGAGGAGCTCGCCGGGGTGGCCGCACCCCGGTTCGCCGACCGGGTGACTGTCGATCTGCTGGAGGAGGTCCTTGAGGGGGCGGCGCCGGGAGAGAGATCGGGCCCCGGCCCGCCGCCGCTGGTACGGGTGGCAAGCCGCCCGGACACGGCGGGTGCGGAGCCCGCGCAGGGCACCACGGTGGACTACTCCGCGCTCTCCGCCCAGGGCCGAAGTCTGGCCACCGGCCGCCCCGTGCTCGAGGCCGGGAAGGGCCGCTCGTGCCTGGTGGTGCCGCTGCGGGTGGGTGACGTGGGCATGGGTCTTGTCACCTTCCGGCGGGAGAGCGGCCGCGAGACCTTCGACGCCGGTGAACGGTCCCTCGCCGATGAGCTGGTCGCCCGTACCGCCGTCTGCGTGGACAACGCCCGTCGGTTCAACCGCGAGCGGAACGCGGCCCTTTCGCTCCAACGCAGCCTGCTGCCCCGGGTGGTGCCGCCGCAGACCGCGGTCGAGGTGGCCTACCGCTATCTGCACGCCGACGCACAGGCGGGGGTGGGCGGGGACTGGTTCGACGTCATCCCGCTGTCCGGTACCCGGGTGGGGTTGGTCGTCGGTGACGTGGTGGGGTCCGGGGTACGGGCCGCCGCCACCATGGGGCGGATGCGGACGACCGTACGCGCGCTTGGCCGGCTCGACCTCTCTCCCGACGAACTCCTCTCCCGCCTTGACGATCTCATCGGTCAGGCCACCCGGGACTGGCGCGACGTCCATGGAGAGCCGGGTGCGGAGCCGCAGGAAGCGGAATCCCAGGGCGCAGCGGCGCAGGGCGACGAGGCGCTGGGCGTGACCTGTGTCTACGCCGTCTACGACCCGGTCTCCCGGCAGTGCAGCTTGGCCAGGGCCGGCACGCTGCATCCCGTGGTGGTCGTTCCGGGCAGCGGGGTGGCCACTTTTCCGGAGCTTCCGCCCGGTCCGCCGCTGGGCCTTGGCGGACTGCCCTTCGAGAAGACCGATATCGAGCTGCCCGAGGGCAGTCTGATCGTGCTGTTCACCACGGGTCTCATCGGCCCCACAGATGCCGGTGGCACGGACGAGAGTGAGCTGCGCCTTGAGCGCCTTGGCCAGATCGCCGCCCAGAACTCCCTTCCGCTGGAGGAGTTGTGCGACCGGATGGTCAGTGCGCTCCGCCCCGGGCGCCTTGACGACGCCGCCCTGCTGCTTGCCCGTACCCGCACGCTGGGCGCGCACCAGGTCGCGATCTGGGAGCTGACCTCCGATCCCGCGATGGTCGGCCGGGCGCGGGCGCTGGCCACCGGGCAACTGGAGGAGTGGGGCTTGGCCGAGCTGTCGTTCACCACCGAGTTGATCGTCAGTGAGCTGGTCACCAACGCGGTCCGCTACGCGTCCGGCCCGATCCACCTCCGGCTCATCCGGGACCGCACCCTGATCTGCGAGGTCTCCGACACCGGCCACACCTCGCCACATCTGCGGCGGGCCGCCAGTGATGACGAGGGTGGGCGGGGGCTGTTCCTGGTCGCTCAGCTGACGCAGTTGTGGGGGACGCGGTATACGCCTACCGGCAAGACGATCTGGGCGGAGCAGGAGTTGCCCGTGGTGGATCCCCACCGGCCGCTCGCGTCCGCCGCGGTATGACAACCTCCGTCAGGCGGGGATCGCTCGGTCCCGTCTCGTCAGTCGACGCGGAGTCGGCGGGTAGGACGCATCGCCCCCGGCCGTGCGCGAGGATGGGGGCATGGCGAACCGTCTGGCCCAAGAGACCTCCCCGTACCTCCTTCAGCACGCCGACAACCCCGTCGACTGGTGGCCCTGGTCGGACGCGGCCTTCGAGGAGGCGAAGCGGCGCGAGGTGCCCGTACTGTTGTCGGTTGGCTACGCCGCGTGTCATTGGTGTCATGTGATGGCGCACGAGTCGTTCGCGGACGACGCCACGGCGGCGTACATGAACGAGCACTTCGTGAACATCAAGGTCGACCGCGAGGAGCGCCCCGACGTCGACGCCGTCTACATGGAGGCGGTGCAGGCGGCGACCGGACAGGGCGGCTGGCCGATGACGGTCTTCCTCACGCCGGACGCCGAGCCGTTCTACTTCGGCACCTACTTCCCGCCCGAGCCCCGGCACGGCATGCCCGGCTTCCCGCAGCTCCTCGAAGGGGTGAGCGTCGCCTGGCGGGACCGGCACGACGAGGTCACCGAGGTGGCCGGGAAGATCGTGCGGGACCTGGCCGGGCGCACCCTGGCGTACGGCGGCACGGACGTGCCCGGCGAGAGCGAGCTCGGTCAGGCGCTGCTCGGTCTGACCCGGGACTACGACGCGTCGTACGGCGGCTTCGGCGGCGCCCCGAAGTTCCCGCCGTCCATGGTCATCGAGTTCCTGCTCCGCCACTACGCCCGTACCGGCTCCGAGGGCGCGCTGCAGATGGCCGCCGACACCTGCGAGCGGATGGCCCGCGGCGGTATCTACGACCAGCTGGGCGGCGGCTTCGCGCGCTATGCCGTGGACCGGCAGTGGGTGGTCCCGCACTTCGAGAAGATGCTGTACGACAACGCGCTGCTCTGCCGGGCGTACGCGCATCTGTGGCGGGCCACCGGCAGCGACCTGGCCCGCCGGGTCGCCCTGGAGACGGCCGACTTCATGGTCCGCGAACTCCGTACGAACGAGGGCGGGTTCGCCTCGGCCCTGGACGCGGATTCCGATGACGGCAAGGGCGGGCACGGGGAAGGCGTCTTCTACGTCTGGACGCCCGCGCAGCTGCGCGAGGTGCTCGGCGAGGCGGACGCCGAACTGGCCGCCGCGCACTTCCGGGTGACCGAGGAGGGCACCTTCGAGCAGGGCGCCTCGGTGCTCCAACTCCCGCAGGGCGAAGGGCCGGTGGACGCGGAGCGGCTCGCGTCCATCAAGGAGCGGCTGTTCGCGGCGCGCGAGCTGAGGCCGCGCCCGGGCCGGGACGACAAGGTGGTCGCGGCGTGGAACGGCCTGGCGATCGCGGCCCTGGCCGAGACGGGCGCGTACTTCGACCGCCCGGACCTGATCGACGCGGCTCTGTGCGCGGCGGATCTTCTCGTACGTCTGCACATGGGCCCGGACGCGCGGCTCTCGCGCACCTCGAAGGACGGCCGGGCCGGGGCGAACGCGGGCGTCCTCGAGGACTACGCGGATGTCGCCGAGGGGTTCGTGACGCTGGCGTCGGTGACGGGTGAGGGGGTCTGGCTGGAGTTCGCGGGCTTCCTGCTCGACATCGTCCTGGACCAGTTCGTGGCCGAGGACGGCGCCCTGTACGACACGGCCCACGACGCCGAGCCCCTGATCCGGCGGCCCCAGGACCCGACGGACAACGCGGCCCCGTCCGGCTGGTCCGCGGCGGCGGGCGCGCTGCTCGGCTATGCGGCCCACACTGGCGCGGAGCCCCACCGGACCGCGGCGGAGCGGGCGTTGGGCGTGGTCCAGGCCCTCGGGCCGCGCGCCCCGCGCTTCATCGGGCACGGCCTCGCGGTGGCCGAGGCGCTGCTCGACGGCCCGCGCGAGGTCGCCGTGGTCGGGCCGGCGGACGACCCGTCGACGGCGGAGCTGCGCCGCACGGCGCTGCTCGCGACGGCCCCGGGCGCGGTGGTGGCCTCCGGCGAACCCGGCGGCGATGAACTGCCGTTGCTGGCGGACCGGCCGCTGGTGGACGGGCGTCCGGCGGCGTACGTGTGCCGGGGGTTCGTCTGCGACGCGCCGACGGTTGATCCGGAGGAGCTGGCGGCCCGGCTGTCGTAGGCGGCAAAGAACAGCCCGTCCGGCGCTTGAGGACGACGCCCGTTCAGGGCGGACAAGGGGGGCTGGGGGCTTGGCCCCCAGTTACGGGAAGGGGCGGGGCGGGGCCGGGGAGAAAGCGCCGCAGGCAAGCAGCCCCCTACAGCGTCAACTCTCGCGTGAACATGTCCAACGTACGGTCCACCAGCTCCACCAGGTCCCCCTTGAAGCCCTGCTCGCCCCAGTAGAGCGTCGCCTCGCGCAACCCGCCGAGCAGGGCCGCCGTGAAGACGCGGACCTCGAGGTCGCCGGGGTCGCGGCGGGTTCGTTCCGCCAGGGCGCCCGCGAGGAGTTCGGACGTGGCGGACATCGTTTGCGTCATCCGGGCCCGTACCGCCGGGATCTCCACCATCAGGCGGGTGCGCTGCTCCATCTCCTCGGGCGCGTACTGCTGCATCGCCCGCAGCGCCGCGTGCATCACGAACCGCAGGGATTCCAGGGGCGGTTCGTCGGCCGGGCGGGAGCGGAGTGCGGCCACCATCACCGGGTCGTACTCGTCGGTGAGGACGATGTCCTCCTTCGTCGGGAAGTACCGGAACACCGTGCTCGGCGAGACCTCGGCGGCCTCGGCGATCTGCTCGACGCTGGTCGCCTCGTACCCCTGCTCGGCGATCAGCCGGTACGTGGCCCGGCGGATCGCCTCGCGCGTCTTGCGCTTCTTCCGCTCGCGCAGCCCGAGCCGGGGCTCCTCCGCGCCGAGGTCGGCGAGTCCGG
Organism: Streptomyces sp. NPDC002851; assembly: GCF_053591935.1. Taxonomy (NCBI): domain Bacteria; kingdom Bacillati; phylum Actinomycetota; class Actinomycetes; order Kitasatosporales; family Streptomycetaceae; genus Streptomyces; species Streptomyces sp. NPDC002851. Next base: position 383,122 of record NZ_JBSFUT010000001.1, read on the forward strand.
CGAGTCCGGCGAGGTCCATGAGGCGCTTGTCGGTCGGATCCGTCGGATCAGAGGTGTCGCGTGCGGCCATGAAGGTCATTGTCGGGCATCTGCGGTGCTCCCGGCCAAGCCCGAGGACGGCTCGGCGTCCCGGTCCGGGGCCTGTCCGCCGGGCAGCAGCGCGGCCGCGAGCCCGGGGGCGCCCGGTTCCCCGGCGACCAGGGGGGGCGATCAGGAGCACGGCGGCCGCGAGCGCGCCGACCACCAGCGGGTCACCCCATCCGCGCGCAGGGGCCTCGATGATCCCGTACGTCAGGACGCCGAGGCCGACGGCCGTGAGCGCCGTCGAGACGGCGTCGACCCGCGGGGTCGCCGGGTCGCGGGTCTCGGGCGCAGCCAGCCGCCGAGGATCGGCCCGAGCGGCAGGCCGAGCGCGGAGGCGGTGGAGGCGGCGGTGACGAGCGAGATCGCCCGGGCGCGCTCGTGCGGCGGGAACGCGGCGGGAACAGCGAGGGCGGCACGGCCGGGCCGAGCGGCATCACGAGCGCCGTCCCGATCCCCATCACGGCGCGGGCCCCTACCACCGGAGCGACACTCTCCGCGAGGGTGCCGAGCAGCGACCCGGCCAGGGGAGTGTCCCGGGGCGCGCTGCGCCGCGCCATAACGGAACAGAAGCGTCCGCTCGAGGACGTCTGCGACCACGTCCTCGGCGCCCTCGACACCCACCACGGCGAGGAC